>JABWBM010000065.1 GCA_013360495.1 Planctomycetaceae bacterium | reverse complement strand
GGCCGGTGCTGTCCGCGGGCGAGGGCGCCGAGTCGCCCGCCGCGGCGACCGGGAGTCGCAGGACCTTGAGCGCGACGGGCCGCTGCACGACCGTGTCGAACGCGCGAAAGACCTCGCCCATCCCGCCACGACCGAGCAAGCCGTCGATGCGATAACGACCGAACGTCTGGCCGACGGCGGGCTCGTGCGCGCTCATGACGCGACGCGCACTCTACTGCGTCGCGACGCGGGTGCGACCCGGATCACCGCTCGAGCGGCAGACGCACGGTGAACGCGCTCCCGCATCCCGGCGTGCTCTCGACGTCGATCGAGCCGTCGTGCTCGCCGACCACACGGTACGCGATCGCCAGGCCCAGACCCGTACCGACGCCCACGCCCTTGGTCGTGAAGCCCGGATCGAAGATCCGTTCGAGATGAGCCGCGGGGATCCCACGCCCGGTGTCGGCGATGCGCACCATCGCGCGATCCCCGTCCACGCCGGTCGTGATCGTGAGCGTTCCCGAGCCGTCGATGGCCTCGATGGCGTTCGTCAGCAGGCTCATGAAGACCTCGTTGATCTGGCTCGGGCGACATACGAGCGCGGGCAGCTCGCCGTATCGCCGCTCGACCGCGACGCGGTCGCCGAGCACGTGCGCGAGCAGCGTCAGCGCGCTGTCGATGCCCTCGTGGAGGTCGACCTTCTTCACCTCGGCTTCGTCGAGGCGCGCGAACGATCGGAGCGAGCGCACGATCGTGTTCGTCCGTTCGCCTGCGCTTCGCGTCACCGCGGTGGCGTTCATCAGCGCATCGAGCGCGGTCTTGGCGCGGTCGGTCGGGCTCGCCATCTCCGCGCGGAGGATCGCGAGCGCGCGCTCGGACAAGTCGACGTTCGAGAGGATCGAGCCGAGCGGGCTGTTCAGCTCGTGTGCGACGCCGGCCACGAGGGTGCCGAGCGACGCGACCTTCGCCTGCTGGAGGAGCTTCGCTTGCGCGTCACGCAGCTCGCGCGCAGCGCGCATGGACTCGGTGACGTCGCGGATGAGCACGGCGGTGACGCGCTCGTCGGGGGGATGGAGCGTCAGCTCCGCCGAGATCGGCTCGGCCCCGTCGGTCGCGTCGAGCGCCACGAGGCGCACCGGATACCGCGGCGGCGCAGGGACGCCCGCCACGTGGGCCTCGAGCACGCGGTGGACGCGGTCGCGGTCGTCGGTGTGCACGTAGTCGGACCAGTGAGCCCATCGCTGCGTGGGTAATGGTCCGAGCAGTCGCTGAAACGCTGGGTTCACGTGGAGCACGCGCGCGTTGTGGTGGCTCACGATGGCGATCGGATCCGGCGCTTCGTCGAACAGGTACCGGAACCGTTTCTCGAGCGTCTGGAGCTTCTCGCGGTAGCCGCGCAGCTCGTCCGCCGACGCGACCGGGTGGCGTCCTCGAAGCGCGCCGGATCCCGCGAATCCCGGCAACGGCACGAAGTCGGTCACCAGTCCCGCACGTCTCAGCCAGCCTTCGACGTCGTCCGCGCGGTAGACGCGACCCTTGGTCGTCCTCAGCGCCAGCCCGAGCTCGTAGGTCGTGAGGTTGGGATCGTGCTCGTTGGCGGCGTCGACGAACGTGTCGACGATCACGAGCTCGCCCCCGGGGCGAACGGCGCGGCTCGCCTGCGAAAGGAGGGACTCGACACGTTCGGGGGGCTCGAGGTGGATGACGTTGGCGATGATGACCATGTCGAACGTGTGGCGCGCGTAGTCGATCTCGTGCATGTCGCCGGCGAGCGTCGTGGTGCGATCGGTGAGACCGAGGTCGCGTGCACGCTCCTCGAACGCGGGCAGCACCGCCGGCAGATCGAGCCCCGTCACCAGGGTCGTCGGGTTGCGTTCGGCAAAGGCCAGGCTCCAGACCCCCGAGCCGCATCCGATGTCGAGGATCGTTTCCACCTCCCGGCTCCAAGCCCCGGCGAGGGCTCGCGCGTAGCCCTCGAACATCCGACCCAGGCGTTTGCCTGCGGCGCGGTAGCTCTCCTCGCGCTCGGCGACCGAGCCATCCATGCGGCGGATCGGCTCGCCGGTGCGGAGCATCTCCGGAGTGTGGCGGAACAACATGAGCGTCATGTCGACCGCGCCGGGCATGCTCTCGTGCGTGAACCGGAGCTCGGACGAGGCCGCATACGTGGCGCCATCGCGCACGAGCACGTGATAGGACACCAGCACCGCGAGGACGCGTTCGAGGGCACGTCGATCGAGCGAGAGGTCCGCGGCGAGCTCCTCCGCGGTCGCGGGCGCGCGGAGCACGCGTTGCAGGAGCCCCGTCTCCTCGGCCGCCCGCAGCGCGCCGGACGATGCGAGGAGCTTCATCCATTCGTAGTCCATCAGCGGAACATCTCGGCGACGGGCACGACGCGGATGCGCTCGCGTGGGATGCCGAGCCGATAGCTCTGGATGACGCGATCCTCGGCGACGACCTCGTCGGGCTTGGGCTCGGCGTACGTGATCGGCGACTCGCGCTCGCTCGCGATGGCGTCGGCGAGCTCGGCGGCGTTGCGGGTCACGATCGCGATCGCGATGTGGCGGCGGCCCGCGAGATGGGCTCGGACGACGCGGTTGAGCCGATCCGCGTCGAGCTCGCGCCAGCTCGCGGGCAACCGCGTGAAGTAGGAGTCGCTCGTCGAGTAGAACGCGTCGTCGAGCGCGTAGCCGAGGCGGCGCGACTCGGTCTGTCCGTAGAGCGGCAGATACCGCGTGAGGAACGTCCGCTGCGTCTCGAGCTGCGCGGCCGTCATGCCGGAGGCGCCGATGTCGGTGTTTTCCTCGGCTTCGTCCTCCTCGTCGTCGCCGGACGACGCGGCGCCGCGCGCGGTCGGGAAGTCCTCGGCGGCCGGGTCGACCAGGCCGTCGACGACCTCGTCGATCGGCAGCTCGCCGGCGCGGATCTTCTCGGCATGCTCCAGGATCTGCGCGATCGTCGTCGGACACGCCGAGATCGCCATCACCATGTGCTTGAGCCCATCCTCGATCCGCTTGGCGATTTCGATCTCGCCTTCGCGCGTCAGCAGCTCGACCGAGCCCATCTCGCGCATGTACATGCGCACCGGGTCGGTCGTGCGGCCGAACTCGGCGTCCACCGTCGACAGCGCCGCTTCGGCTTCTTCCTCGGCGTCCTCGTCGGTCGTCGCCGCCGGGACGTTTTCGTTCATCAGCAGCGTCTCGGCGTCGGGCGCTTGGTCGAAGACCTGGATGCCCATGTCGCCGAACGTGCTGATGATCGAGTCGATCGCCTCGGCGTCGACCAGGTTGTCCGGCAGGTGGTCGTTGATCTCCGAGTACGTGAGAAAGCCGCGTTCCTTGCCGAGCTTGATCAACGCCTTGAGCTTGTTGCGTCGGGCTTCGAGGTCCTCTTCGGTGCCGTGATAGCTGCGCTCGAGCGCCTCTTTCAGCGCCTTTTCCTTCGCGCGCCGGTCCTTGGCGCGCTGCTTGGCGCTCAACTTCTCGACGATCTGAACGCTCGGATCGACGACGTCGTCGCCGGCCTCGGGCACGGCGTCCACACCACCCTCGCCGCTGCCGATCGATTCGTCGTTCTGCTTCGGCTTGCGGCCGGGCCGTCCCTTGGCGACCGGCGCCGTCGCGGCTGGACGCGCCTTGGCCCCTACCGGAGCGGCAACGAGTTTCGCGTCCTTCGCCTTCGGGTCCTCCCCGCCACCCTTCTTCGCGGCCATGCGTTCGATCATCGCCGCTTTCGTTTCCGCTTTCTTCAATTCGACCTTCTTCGCTTCGGGTTTGCCTGTGGAGCGCTTTTCGATTCGACCGGACGCAGGCTTGCCCTTGGCGACCTTCGTCGCCGCCGACTTCCTTGATGCTGCCGACTTCTTCGTCACCATCGGATCACCTGTGTTCGTCGCCATTCACTCGTTGGTCTGTCGAGCGGCGGCAGCCGCCCGTGCCCTTCATCGCACTTCGTTAGGCCGGACGGTCACGACCGTTCGGCCCAACTCCTCACGCCGCCGCGCTCACGTGCACAAAGATGAGGGCGGACGCCCTTCGCTCAATCGCCCGGAGAGCCTGTGCCGGACCGTTGCCGGCGCGCCAATCGATCCGGGCCGGATCCCGAACACCTGCGCGGATGGTGAAGACCGCCCGGTCGCGGCCGCCGACAGGCGACGCGGATCGGGCTTGGCCCGCGGGAGACTTCCCGTCGGCTCGGTGCGCTGATCAGGTCGGCAGATTCTCAAGCGGCATCCCCGGGCGGGGCTCAAACGCCACACGCTCGGAACCGTTCGCGGCGGCTCAACAAACGGCGCATTTTAGCAGAGCAACTCGGAAAAGCCAGGAAATTCAGCCCCTTGGGACCAGCGGCGCAGCCCCCACCCCGCGTCAGGTCGCCCCCGCACGGCGCGGCGCATCCTTCAGACGCACGCGCCGCTCGGAGAGTTCGCGAATGCGTTCCTTGGACTCCGGCGTCAGCGGCTCGCGCACGAGCGCGGCCAGTTCGTCCTCGACCCGCCGCAGTTCGAGCGTGGCAAACCCTGCGCGCAGATCCTCTCGCGCGGCCGAGGCATCGCCTTCGAGCAGCAGATCGCGGCGCGAGATCGCGCGATACGTCTCCGCGTACTCGCTGTCCGTCAGGGCCTCGAGCAGCGCGCCTTGGTTCGTGCTGCCGGCCAGCGTGGCGGTGCGCCAGATCTCCGCGATCTGCCGGTCGATGGGCAGTTCTGCGCCGGCGAACTCGGCGGCGATCTGTGCATTGAATTCGCGCGCCAGCTCGGGAAAAGCCAGCAGTTGCTGCAGGATGCGCGCTTTGAGATCCTCGACCTCGGCGCTGCGTCGCGGCGGATTCGCCGGACGACGCGCTTCGGCTAGCCGGCGCCACGGCTTCAGGCCGAACAGTGACTCGAGGTCGGCCGTCGGCGTCCTGGCGGCTTCGGCCAGTTCGCGAACCAACTGCATGCGCAGCGCCGCCGGCGGCATGGATGCGAGGAGCGGCTTGGCCTGCGCGACCAGCGCGGCCCGGTCCTCGGCCTGTTCGAGGTCCTTGCCCTCGGCAAGGCTCGCGACGAACCAGCGCGACAGCGGCATCGCACGCGCGAGTTGGTCCTCGAATGCCACCGCGCCGCCGGAGCGGATCAGGCTGTCCGGATCCTCACCTTCCGGCAGCAGCACGAAGCTCGCACGCTTGGTGTCGGCGATGACGGGCAGCGTGGCCTCGAGCGCGCGCCGCGCGGCCTTGCGGCCGGCGGCATCGCCGTCGAAAGCGAAGATCACCTGATCGGTCACGCGCAGCAGCAGGCCGACGTGATGTGCAGTGATCGCCGTGCCGAGGGCCGCCACGCACTCCTCGAAGCCGGCCTGCGCGAGCTGGATCACGTCCATGTAGCCCTCGCAGACGATGACCCGTTGGCGGCGGCGGATCGCCTCCTGCGCCTCGAAAAGACCGTACAGCTCCTGCCCTTTGTGGAAGACGGGCGTCTCGGGCGAATTGAGGTACTTCGGTTCGCCGCCGTCGAGCACGCGCGCACCGAAGCCGATCACCGCGCCGCGCCGGTTGCGGATCGGGAACATCACGCGGCCCCGAAAGCGGTCGTAGCGCTTGCCTTCGTCGCCGACGATGACGAGCCCCGCTTCGACGAGTTTCGGATCCTCGTAGGTTTCGAAAGCCTCCCGCAGCGGCTGCCAGGCGTCGGGCGAATAGCCGAGCGCGAAGCGCGCCGCGGTCTGCCCGGTCAGTCCGCGCCGCTTCAGATACTCGATCGCGGCAGGGGCCTCCTTGAGCTTGCGGCGGTAGTAGTCGCTGGCGCGTTGCAGCGCTTCGTTCAGCCCGCGGATGCGCGTCGCGCCTTCGCGATCGCGCGCGCTGTCCTCAGGCACCTGTATGCCGACCTGCTGCGCCAGTTCGCGAATCGCCTCGACGTAGGCGAGGCCGCGGTGATCCATCAGGAAGCCGATCGCGCTGCCGTGCGCACCGCAGCCGAAGCAGTGGAAAAACTGCTTCGACGGGCTGACCGTGAACGAGGGCGTCTTTTCGCCGTGAAACGGGCACAGGCCGACGTAGTTCTGGCCGGCCTTCTTCAGCGCGACGTAACGGCCGATCAGGTCGACGATGTCGACGCGCGCGAGCAGATCCTGGATGAAGCCCTGGGGAATCACGGGCGCATTATCCGCGCCCGGGCAACGCGGCTCAGCCGCCGAGCTTGCTCTTGACGAGCGCCGAGGTCTTGCCCATGTCGGCGCGGCCGGCGATGCGCGGCTTGAGCAGCCCCATGACCTTGCCCATCGCCTGCGGGCCGGTCGCGCCGGCCTCTGCGATCGCCACATCGATTGCGGCGGCCAGCTCGGCTTCGGACAACTGTTGCGGCAGATAGCCCGCAAGCAGGTCGAGCTCCGCCCTTTCCTTGTCGACCAGATCGGTGCGGCCGGCCTTGCCGAACTGTTCGATCGAGTCGCGCCGCTGTTTGATCAGCTTCTCGACGATCGCAGTGACCGCGGCGTCGTCGGCAACGATGCGTTCGTCGACCTCCTTCTGCTTGATCGCCGCCAGCAGCATGCGGATCGCCGACAGCCGCGCCGCGTCCCTGGCGCGCAGCGCGGCCTTCATGTCTTCGTTGATGCGGTCTTTCAGGCTCATGGAAGCGAAAGCGCGCCCGAAGGCGCGCTGTCAGGATGCCGGCAGGGAATCGATCCTAGTAGAGCTTCTTCGGCAGCATCTGGCTGCGCAGACGCTTGAAGTGGCGTTTGATCGCGGCCGACTTCTTGCGCTTGCGCTCGGAGGTCGGCTTTTCGTAGAACTCGCGGGCGCGCAGTTCGGTCAGCAGACCGCTTTTTTCGATCGTGCGCTTGAAGCGGCGCAAGGCGACTTCGAAGGGCTCGTTTTCCTTGACGCGAATCGTGGGCATGAAGTTCCTGAAGGTGCCGGCGGAAAGGCGCGCAGTTTACCCGCACTCGCACCGCGGCGCAAAGCCCAATCAGCCAGTCGCGTCAAGCACTTGGCGCTTCGGCGAACCTGCCGCGGCAGCCGTCCGCGACGGCTAGACTCGCCGCCTATGCTGATCCTCGGCATCGAAACCTCGTGCGACGAAACCGCGGTCGCGCTGGTGCGTGACGGGCGCGAGATTGTCGCGTCGCTGGTGTCTTCCCAAATTGAACTGCACGCGCCTTATGGCGGCGTGGTACCCGAGGTCGCGTGCCGCGCCCATGCGGAATGGCTGCTGCCCCTGCTAGAGAAGCTGTGCGCGGAGTCGGGCGTCGCGCTGAAGGACGTGGACGTGATCGCCGCGACTGCTCGCCCCGGCTTGATCGGTGCGCTGCTTGTCGGTCTGACTACCGGCAAGACGTTGGCGCTTGCGCTCGATAAACCCTTCGTCGGCGTCGATCATATTGACGGCCATGTTCACGCGCCGCGCATGGCTCATCCTGACATGGAGTTCCCGCACCTCTCGCTCGTGGTGTCGGGCGGGCATACGGAAATCTATCGTTCCGATTCATTTACGCATAAAGAATTGATCGCATCCACTGCCGATGACGCAGCCGGCGAGTGCTTTGACAAAGTGGCGGCCCTGCTTGGGCTCGGCTATCCCGGCGGCCCGCGTATCGAAAAGGCCGCGCGGGGCGGTAACCCCGCCGTCATCGACTTTCCCCGTGGTTCTGCGGGTGCCGACGGCATGGCGATCAGTTTCTCAGGCCTCAAGACCGCCGTCCTTCGTTTCATGCAGGCGCGAAACTATACGGTGAAGGCGGGACGCCCACGTCTCGAGCGGGAGGCGATGAAGGAGGAGATCACAAAGACGATACCACTTCCACTCCCTCTCGCCGACCTCGCCGCGAGCTTTCAGGAAGCTGCTGTGGATATGCTGATCCGCCCGACGCTCAAGGCTTGCGAACGCACCGGCATATCATGCGTCGGTCTGACGGGCGGCGTCGCCGCCAATCAACGGTTACGAGAAAAGTTGACAAGCGAGGCCAAGAAGCGCGGGATCGACATTTACGCCGCTCCAAAGGATCTTTGCACCGACAACGCCGCTTTCATTGCGGGCGCGGCCCATCATTTCGCGCGCGAAGGACGCTTCGATCCGCTCGACCTCGACGCTGTGCCGAATTGACGCCTTCGTCTCCCAACGAGCAATACCGCGCTACTTCATCATGGCCTTGATGGCGTCGTGCAGGCATTCGCAGACGTTGTCGATATCCTTCTCCGGCAATTTCGTATGGAAGGGCAGGGCGATCGAGCGGTGCGCGATGTCTTCCGTCACCGGGAAAGCCCCCTCCTTATACCCATACTTCTTGCGGTAGCAGGTCTGCAGGTGGATCGGCGGCGAGAAGTACTTGCCGACCTGCACGCCCCACTCGGCGAGCTTCGCAGCAACCTTGTCCCGGTCGATGTGCCGCTTCAACATGATCGAGTAGACAAACCAGCTTCTGCGATGGCCCATCACTTCGGGCAGCGGTTTCAAATGTTCGCGCAGGGGCCAGAGGCGTTCGTTATAGGCGTGGGCCACACGTTCGCGTTTGGCAAGCATGTCGTCGATACGCCGTAACTGCGCGAGTCCGAGCGCTGCGCTCATCTCGTCGAGGCGGAAGTTGTAGCCGACCACGTCGTGCTCGAGCCAGGCAGCCGAAAGGTTGCGTCCCTGATTGCGGAGCTTGCGGATGGAAGTCGCGAAGGCTTCGTCGTTGGTCGTGACCATGCCGCCCTCGCCGGTGGTCATCTGCTTGTTGGGGTAAAAGCCCCACGCAGCAGCGATGCCATGCCGCCCATCGCCGGCCTTCCTGCCATTCTGCGTGGCGCCGAGCGCCTCGCAGGCATCTTCGAGATAGACCAGCTTGTGGCGTTCGCAGATGGCCTTGAGCTTGTCGTTCTCGGCGGACAGGCCGAAAATGTGCACGCCGAGAACCGCCTTGGTGCGTGGCGTGATAGCCTTTTCGACCAGCGCGGGGTCCATATTGAGGCTCAACTCGTCGATATCGACGAAGACAGGCTTCGCGCCAACCATCTCGATACAATTGGCCGACGCGATGAAGCTGAAAGGAGAAGTGATCACCTCGTCGCCGGGGCCAATGCCCGCAGTGAGCATCATCATATGCAGCGCCGAGGTTCCGGAATTGCAGGCGATGGCGTGCTTGACGCCGAGGTAATTGGCGAAGGCTTGCTCGAACTCAATGACCTTTGGCCCGAGGCTCAGCCAGCCCGAGCGCAACACGCCGACGACTTCCTCAATGTCGTCATCGGCGATATCCGGCGCGGACAGCTTGATACGGAACTCGGCCATGGCGTTAAAGTACCCCATTTCGGGACTGCCTTCAATCGCCACTTCCTTGCATATTAGGCACAGCCTAGAGTGTTGCAAAAAAGCCGGTTACGCCATTTCCAATGATTGGTTTACATGTAGCGTCACGCGCCCTCGCGTGACGGACGCTCCAAAAGTCAAGACGCCATGCGGGGGCGCATGGCGCTACACGCAAATCGGTAATGACAGTCTTTACGCGAGGTCGAAAAGAAGCGCCTCGCCATCGTCGACGCCCGAAAGGCGAACCTCTTTCGTATCGCTGATGGCTACACCGTCGCCGGCAGTCAGTCGCTCGCCGTCGAGGATGACGCTGCCGCGCGCGACTTGAATCCACGCATGGCGGCCGGGAGCGATCGAATGCTTCACATTGTCGCCCTTACGGAGAATGGCAGCATGGATGCTCGCGTCCTGATGAATCATCATCGAACCGTCGCGGCCATCGGGCGACACCACGAGGCGCAGCTTCCCGCGCTTCTCGGCGTCCGTGAATATCTTCTGTTCATATTCGGGCTTGAGGCCGCGAGTATGGGGGTGAATCCAGATTTGCAGCAGGTGGGTGGACTCGGTTTCGGAAGCGTTGAATTCACTGTGTTCCACGCCGGTGCCGGCGGTCATGCGTTGCATCTCCCCGGCGTGGATAACTTCGACGTGCCCCATGCTGTCGCGGTGCTTGAGCCCACCGGAGAGAACATAGGTAACGATCTCCATATCACGGTGCGGGTGCGTGCCAAAGCCCGCGCCCGGCCCGATAACGTCGTCGTTGATCACGCGCAGCGCGCGAAAGCCCATGTGCGCCGGGTCGTAATAGTCGGCGAATGAGAATGTGTGCCATGTGTCAAGCCAGCCGTGATCGGCGTGGCCGCGTTCTGATGCGGGTCGGATGGTCAGCATGGCGGCTCCTTCAAAAACTTCGTCCGTAACTCGCACCTATAACGCGCGGGACGGTGAATTTATGCCAGGCTGCTCTAACGTAAGCTATCGCTAGGAAACGTCATTCCCGCGAAGGCGGGAATCCAGTCCCCGCAATAACCTTTGGCTGGCTCTGGATCCCCGCCTACGCGGGGATGACATCGCGTAGTGGTTCTTGGTCAAAGGCCCTACGGCATCGGGAAGTCGCCGCGGCAGGCAGCTTCGACGTCAGCACTGGTCAGCGGCAGCCCCTTGGTGATGTACTCAGGCTCGCCCCTGGTGACGTGGATATCGTCCTCGATGCGGATGCCGATGCCACGGAAGCGATCAGGGGCCCTGGGATTGTCCACGGAGAAGTAGAGGCCCGGTTCGACGGTGAAGCACATGCCGGGCTCGAGTTTGCGCCATTGATCGCCCTTGCGGTAACGGCCGACATCGTGGACGTCCATGCCGATCCAGTGGCTCGTTCCATGCATGTAGAAATCTTTGAGCACAGGCTGCCCCTCGGGAAACCTGGTTTCCTTGTCGTCGCCGATGCACACGCGCATGTGCGTTTCCGCGTCGCCCTTCAATATGCCGAGGTCGATCAAGCCTTGAGCCAAAACCTTCGCCGCCGTTTCGTGAGTATTGCGAATCGTGTTGCCGGCCTTGGCGCGTTTGATCGCTTCCTGATGGGCCTTGAGCACGAGGTCGTAGATGATTTTCTGTTCGGGCGTGAAACGGCCGTTCACCGGCCATGCGCGCGTGATGTCGGAAGCGTACCCGTCGAGTTCGCAGCCAAGATCGACACACACGATGTCGCCGTCCTCCATCTTCCGGTCATTCTCGCGGTAGTGAAGGATGTTGGCGTTGTCGCCGCTGCCGACGATCGAGCTATATGCCTGATTGCGCGAGCCGCGCATGCGGCAGTGGTGTTCCATCTCCGCGCCGAGTTCGTATTCGAACATGCCGGGCTTGGTGACGGCCATGCCGCGGATATGTGCGCCTACAGAAATTTTCGCGGCGGCCCTCATGGTGGCGAGGTCGTGCTCGTCCTTGATCAGGCGCATTTCGTGGATGACTTCGTTGGGGTCCACGAACTCGGCGGGCGCGATGACACCCTGGCGGGACTTGCCGCGCACCATATCGAGCCAGCGATGGACTCGCGCGTCGAAAGCCGGATCGTTGCCGAAGCCGTGATAGAGCACGTCCTGATTTTCGAGGTAGCGGGGCAACACCTCGTCCAGTTCGGCGATGGTATAGGCGACGTCCGCGCCGAACTGCGACTTCGCGCCTTCCGGCCCGAAGCGGCGTCCGTCCCAGATTTCGCGCGACTTGTCGCGCGGGCGCACGAAGAGCACAAAACGATGCTCGGGATGCTTCGGCATCAGCAAAGCTATGGCGTCTGGCTCAGGGAATCCCGTGAGATAGAGGAAGTTCTTGTTTTGGCAAAAAGGGTAATGGCCGTCGGCCGAACGTGTGATCTCTGCGTTGGCGGGGATGATGGCGATACCGCCGCGCATCAGGCCCATGAACTTCTCGCGTCTCTGCTTGAACATCTTCGTCTCCGGTCTGTCGTCGTATGAGCAATTGCGCCAACAACATTCGAACTGTGTCAAAGGCGTTTCGTGAGCGGGCCATTATAACATAGGAATGTTTACGAAGTTTGAAGTCTTTGTCAGCCGGAAGTCGTAGAGGATGCCAAGGACACGCACGGCGTTTGCCTTATGTCTCATCGCGCACTGGCATTTTTAATTCCGCTCCGAGCCGCAGATACTCTTCTATGTTGAGGTCTCCGGGGTGACGTGTAGGGTCGATGTCGGCCCGTTGCAGCCATGCGAGGGTGCCGGTCTTCGATAAGCCTAACCCATATTGCGCCGCGTTGAGCAGCGTCTTGCGCCGGTAACGCATTACCGCGCTCGCCACATGTTTGGTCGCTTCGTAGTGCTCGACTCGTTTCCCGTAAGGCACGACTTGCACCAGGGCGGACTCGATCTTGGGTTTGGGCCAGAAGCAGGTGTTCGGGACACGCCGAAGAATCTTTGTGTCGGCGTGGAGCGCGCACAGCACCGTCAGCAGACCATAAGCGTCATCGCCGGGTTTCGCGGTCAAGCGCTCGGCTACCTCAAGCTGGAAGAGTAATGTCATCGTCTCGATGGGTAATTCTGACTCCAACAACGCGATTAGGAGCGGTGACGCAATTGAATAGGGCAGGTTCGCCACGACCTTGAGCGGACGTTTGTTCTTCATCAGCAGTTCGTTGACCTTCCCCACGATCTCCAGATTGAGTTGATTCTTCTCGGGCATCACGTCGGCATTGATGAGAAGCAGGTTGTCCGTGTTGCCCAACGCATCCTTCACGAAGGCCGCCATACCGCGGTCGATCTCGACGCTCACTACGAACCCCGCACGCTCCAGCAAGAACTCGGTCAGCGTCGCAGGTCCCGTGCCGATCTCCAGCACGAGATCGTCCGGCCCAATCTCCGCCTCGCGCGCGATCGCGTCGAGCATGTTGGCGTCGAGCAGGAAGGATTGACCCCAGCCGCGCCGGGGCTTGAGACCTGCCGCTTCGAGCATCGGCAAAAGTTCTTTGCGTGTCTTGGGCAAGCGGTACGGCATTAACTCTTCTGTGTCAATTCCTTGCGAGTGTCGTCCTGCGCCTGCTTGCGCTCGCGCAAACTCCAGCCGATGAATATGCCGAAGATCAGGATCAGCGGTACGGCAATCAGGTGAATGCCCCATGGAAAGCTCTCTTCGGCTTGCACGCGCTCTTGGGCCAGGCAGGCGGCGCAAGGGAAGAAAAACGCGACGACCGTCATTCCGGCGAAAGCCGGAATCCAGAACCACGGCTGACAACTATTGGGCCCTGGATTCCCGCCTTCGCGGGAATGACAAGAAGCTATGCCTCGTGGTTTATGACACTTCGTTCTTCCCATACTTCTTTCATGCGGCAACGCCGCGCGGCTATGATAGCGTCATGTCGACATACCGCGACGGGGAATACCGATGGCCGTGACGGCCGCACATGCTCTCGCCCTTTCCATCGTGCGCCGCCTGCGCGATGCGGGCCACGTCGCGTACTTCGCGGGCGGCTGCGTGCGCGACCGCATCCTTGGCGGCGACCCGAAAGACTATGACGTGGCCACAAGCGCCCAACCGGACACCGTAGAAAAGCTCTTCACCCGTAGCGTCCCTGTCGGGAAAGCGTTCGGCGTGATCCGTGTCCTCGACGAGACAAACTCAGCCGTCGCGGTGGAGGTTGCGACCTTCCGTTCTGATGGCCGCTATCTTGATGGACGACGGCCCGAGAGCGTCACGTACTCCGGCGAGGTGGAGGACGCCAAGCGCCGCGATTTCACGATCAATGGCCTTTTCTATGACCCGCTCGTTGACAAGGTGATCGACCACATCGGCGGCGCCGATGACATTCGTGCCCGGATCGTGCGCGCCATCGGTGAGCCGCACGCAAGATTCAGTGAAGACAAGCTGCGTCTGCTGCGGGCCGTGCGCTTCGCCTGCCGCTTCAATTTCGAGATCGAGGAAGCGACGTGGAAAGCACTTTGCGAGATGGCGGGGCAGATCACGCAAGTGTCGTACGAACGCATCCGTGACGAACTGAACGCGACGTTCACCGGCATGGCGCGAGGTCGCGCGCTGCGTTTATTGCTGGAAAGCGGCCTTCTCGACGCCGTACTGCCCGAAGTTGCGGCGTTGGTGGGTAAGCCCGGCCCGGCGGGCGATCTCTTCGGCGAGACGGCAGCTATGCTTGATATGCTGGACAAGGAGAGCGTGACGCAAAACCTTGCATGGGGCGCGCTGCTGCACGCGGCATGTCAACCAAATGAGGCGGACGCTTTGCTGCGCCGGCTTAAGCAATCCAATGTCTTGATTGAACGCGTGACGACGCTGCTACGATTGCAAGACACGCCTGCCAGCGCGTCGCAGATGAGCCTCGCGGAGCTCAAGCGCTATCTGCGTACCGACGGCATCGATGAAGTGTTGACGCTCCACGCGCTGATTCAAACCGCGCGAGGGGGCGGCCTCGACGGCGCACGTTTCTGCCGCCGCAAGCTGACTGAGTATGCCGCGACCGCCAAGGGCGACCCACTGCGACCTGTGGTTCCCATCGACGGCAACGACCTGAAGGCGCTCGGCATCCCCCCCGGCCCGTTCTATAAGGAAGTCATCGAGGCCATCGAAACCGAGATGCTCGAAGACCGCCTGTATACCAAGAACGAAGCCATCGTGTTCGCGCAGGAACGCTGGAAGCGTTGATCGCGCCATAGCCGCATCACAACAAAATGCTACATTCGTAGGCATGAGCAAAGCATTCAGCGGCACAGTCGGCTTCATCTCCCTCGGCTGCCAGAAGAATCTGGTGGACTCCGAGACCATGCTCGGCCGCCTCGCCGAGGAAGGCTATGTCATCACTGCCGATCATGAGCACGCCGATGTCGTAGTCATCAACACCTGTGGCTTTCTTGAAGCCTCCCGCGATGAATCCCTCGACACCATCAAGCGCACCGTAAAGCTCAAAGCCAACGGCGACGTGCAGCGCGTGGTGGTCGCCGGCTGCATGGTCGGGAAATACAAAGACATGCTGCTCGACGAAGTGCCGCAGGTCGATGCCATGATCAGCGTCAACGACCGCGAGACGCTCTCCGCCCTGCTTGGCGACCTGCGCACGAGCGGCGAATTGCGCCAGCGCATCACCGACCCCGACGAGCGCGGCACCGTCTATGACGACCGCGGGCGCTTTCGCCTCACGCCGCGCCACTATGCCTACCTGCGCATTTCTGAGGGCTGCGACCACACCTGCAGTTTCTGCATCATCCCACAGATTCGCGGCAAACACCGTTCCAAGACGCCCGAGCGCATCCTTGAGGAAGCGCGCGAGCTTGCGGCCGACGGCGCGAAGGAGTTGATCATCATCGCGCAGGATACGACGTTCTACGGCCTCGACCTTTACGGCGAGAAGCGCATCGCAAGCCTGCTTCGAATGCTCACGCGCGAGGTGGACGGTGTCGAGTGGATCCGTCTGATGTACGCCTACCCCAATCAGGTGACGGATACGCTGGTGGAGACCATGGCGAGTGAGCCAAAGATCCTGCCCTATATCGATATGCCGCTGCAGCACATCAACACCAACGTCCTCAAGCGCATGCGGCGCGGCGGCTCGCGCGGCATGATCGAGGGCTGGATCGAGCGCTTTCGCCGCGCGATCCCGAACTTCTGCCTTCGCAGCACGTTCATCGCGGGCTTCCCCGGCGAGACGAAGGAAGAGCATCAGGAACTGGTGGAATGGGTCAAGGCGGGCTGGGTCGATCGCCTCGGCTGCTTCGCCTATAGCCCTGAGCGCGAAAGTCATTCAGCGACGCTCGATGGCCATCTTGGCGACGGCGAACGTCTCGACCGCCAGCAAGCCGTGATGGAGGCGGCGCAAGCAGCGCTCTTTAAAGCGAACGAAAAACTCGTTGGAACGCGCCAGCGAGTCTTGATCGACGGCCCGTCGCAGGACGAACGATTCCCCTATGCCGGGCGGCGCTACGCCGACGCGCCGGAAGTCGATTGTCAGGTCTTCGTGGCGTCGGAGAACCCGCTCAAGCCGGGCGATTTCGTCGAGGTGAAGATCGAAAAGACGCTGGGGTATGATCTGCTTGCCCGGGTGAGCGCGTAATGCAATCGTAAATCAATCTTGGGGATGGTCTCAAGCGTGGCCGATCAGGCGCACGTGACATGCGATCAGCCGGCGGCATTCTCACGCGCGCGAAGTTCGGCCACGAGCAAATCAACCATGCGTCCGTAGCTCTGCACGCCGTCAGTGGCGCCGTTGGCTTTGAGGTAGAGGTCGTTGGTTTCGACGGCAATACTCCGCGCCCAGGAATCGTTATCGATGAACCACTGGTCAACGGTTCGGATATCACGCACCACGGATTCAGGAATTTCCCTGAGCGCTTCCGAAGCTTCGGCAGAGGACGCTTTCTTGAGTGCGAGCAGGACATAGCGCAATGCCATCAGGTTGCCGGAGTACGCGAAATCCGGGCGGCTATGGGCATCGCAGGCGAGGTAACCGAGAAAGTTGGCCTCGTCCTCATGGGCGTAACCCTTTTGATGCGCGAGTTCGTGGCACACGATAAAGGGGAGCATGGGCGCTGGGCAGTCGACGTTGATGTTCGCTTCGCCTGTGAACGGGAAATAAAAACCGCCGATCCACAGGCTCGACAATAGCGGCGAGAGCGCCAGCGGCTTTGGCACGCCGTACTGGCGAGCGAGACTTTCATCGCGCGAAGCGAGCGCCCGGTAGCCGTCCTCGGCTTCGGCGAGCACCGCGCGCGGCTCTGCCCAAAGCGCCATGACGCCGTCCTCGTGCTCGGAAAGCAGCGGGCGAAGTTCAGCACAGCGGGCGGAGAGCCTCAAGGCCGCCGCCTTCAGGTCGTTGATATGAACAGGCTGCTCTTCGAAGCCGAACGATTGGGCCAGAGGTTGGCGCTGATAGTTCAGGCCCCAGAGCACGGTGAATGAAAATATGACCACTGCCGCGACGCACAGCGTTTTAACAACGGTGCGCTTGAGCAGGTTCTTGACGCTGCGCTCGTGATTCTTCACGCGCACGATGTTGTAGACCAAGCCTGAAAGAGTCCGCGCGAATAGGTCTGCTCCACGACGTTCGGCGATGTTGACGCCAATAGGATCAAGAGAATCGCCAATGGAAGGAGAGAGATAACCGGAAGTTTGCGTTTCCAACGCACGCGCTTGTCGCGCAATTTGTGTCCAAAACGGCGAAACCGCGACCGGGTATCGGTTTGAAAAATCGGCCGGGTGTCTGGTGTGGAGGTGGCTGCTGCCATGAAAGGGAGATTATACCTGAGACAATGCGGTATTTGCTACCACGGCGTGGCAAGATGCGCTATACAGCGGCCATCCCCAATCAAGGAAGGACTTTATGACTGACCCCAAGCCAAAAAAATTGATCGTCGATGATGACTGGAAAAGCCAGGTCGAGCGCGAAAAGGAAGAATTGGCAGCGAAGGAATCGCCAAAGCAGGCTCAGCAGAGCGATCTTCCCGACGCGAGTTTTTTGAATCACATCGCGTCGCTTGCTACGCAAGTCATGGTATTGCTTGGGCTTGTTGAGCATCCAGTGATTGGAAAACGAGTCTTTGACGGCGAACAGGCGCGCTTTCTGATCGATACGATTGTGATGTTAAGGGAAAAGGCCAAGGGGAATCTAACCCCCGAGGAGTCTACCTACGTCGAACGCATCATTCCGGAATTGCAAATGACCTTCGTCGAGGTGAGCAAGGCCGTTGCGCAAATGCAGGCGGAAGATGCGAGAGGCGCCTCCGGCGTCCCCGGCGCGGACATCAAGCTGCCGTAGCCAAGTTTATGGAAAAGAAAGTTAACCACGGAGATCACGGAGAAGAGTTATGAGTTTGAAGATAGTGAACACGCCGAACGCTCCCGCCGCCATCGGCCCCTACAGTCAGGCGATCATCGCCAACGGATTTGTCTTCTGTTCGGGTCAGGTGTGTCTCACGCCCACGGGCGAGTTGGGTGGCGGTCCCGTCGCCGATCAGGCCAAGCAAGTGTTGAGCAATCTCAAAGCTGTACTTGAGGCCGCCGGCAGCAGTATGTCGAAGGTGGTGAAAACCACCATCTTCCTGAAAAACATGGGGGACTTCTCGACGGTCAACGAGGTGTACGCGCAGGCCTTCGGCGATCATCGCCCCGCGCGCGCTACGGTTGAGGCCAGCGGCTTGCCGAAGAATGTGCTGGTCGAGATCGAATGCATCGCGCTTGCGTGAGCGTCGATGTTTGATGCCGGCGCCGGTTCCATGGAAAGTTTTTTGAGATGGAATCTGATGGTTCATCCCATGCGAAAGTACCTATAATGTTCGCCATTGGGGGCATAAGGGGGTGGTCATGAAAACGGCATTACGATTGTTTTTCCTGTCCGGATTAGCGCTCATCCTGGCGTCCGACGCGCTGGCATTGGGCGTCGGAGACATGGCTCCGGATATCACATCAACCGACTCGTGGAACGATTCGGAAGGAAAAAAACTTTCGGATTATCGCGGAAACTTCGTCATATTGAAATTCTGGGGAAGTTGGTGAGGAGCCTGCGTCAAAAGCATACCGGATCTCGTGAAGATCCAGAAAGATTACGAAAAGCGCGGGCTTCAGGTATTTACCGTTGCGAAAGATAAACCTCAGAACGCTGAAAAAGCCATCAAAGACAAAAAGATCAACTTCTTTGTCAGCATCGCCCAGAGCGCGATAGACGAATACGGCATCAACAAATATCCGACCATTTTTGTCCTTTCTCCCGAGGGCAAAATCGCTCAGGGTCCTTTCCATTCCATGGCGATGATCACGACTGCGCTCATGGATGCCTGGATCAAGGGAAAGGACGTGCGACCCAAAACGATTACTGAAAAACTCGACCCCGCTCTCAAGAGTGCCGTGGACGCATACAACAAGGGGACGTATGGAGCGGCTTTCCAGGAAGCGACAAAAGCCAAGGAAGCCGAGGGCGCAACAGACGCTGTAAAGGCAAACGCGGATTATGTTCTTACGCTCGTTGATCACTGGGTTCAGAAAAGCAGCAACAAGATCAAAGAACTCGAAGAGAGCAGGGAATATGTCGAGTTGTTCGAGGTGCTGAAAACATCTCAAAAAAACTTCAAGGGCCACAGTCTCGCGAATGAGGCCGCTGAAAAGGAAAAGACTTTGAAGGCGGACCAAAATGTAAAAAAAGAGGTCAAAGCTCTTGAGCAATTTGACGCGCTCAAAGCGAAACTTAAGGCGGCCAAAAACGACGCCCAAAAGAAGGGCGTTAAAGAAGAACTCGACGCGCTCGCTGAAAAGGACGATGGAACGCGCGCCGCTGAAAAGGCGAGAGAGCTGTCCGCAAGTGTTGTCATTGACAAATAACGACGGGAACAACGGCGACTCAAAATCTCCGCCCACACGAACATGGGGCCGCTCTCTATGCATGCAATCATTCTCGCCGCCGGGGTTGCCAATCGCCTGAGCGCGATCCTCAAGGATCGCCCCAAGAGCATGCTCGAGTTCGAGGGCCGCACGCTGCTCCAGCGCCACCTTGCGATCCTGCGCTGGGCGGGTGTGAAGAACATCACCATCGTCACCGGTCACATGGCCGACGCGATCAAAGAACACACCAAGGATTTCCCCGGCGTAACGGTCTCATTCGCGCACAACGAGCGTTACCGGGAGGGCAGCATCATCTCGGCGGTCACCGGCCTCAAGGCCGTCAACGACGACGTGATCCTGATGGATGCCGACGTGCTCTATGATCCAGAAATCATGCAAAAGTTGGTGGCCGCCAAGGGCATGACGTTTCTTCTCGACCCAAAGAGCAAGGAAACGGGCGAGGAGATGATGCTCGGCACCAGGAAGGGCCGCGTGATCGAGATCGCCCGCAAGGTTGGCGCCGATTGGGACGAGGTCGGCGAGACGGTGGGGTTCTTCCTGTTCCCGCGCGATGTGGCGGCAAAACTCCTCGCGTTCTTGCAGGCCAAGGTCGCTTCCGGCGTGACCACCATCGGCTACGAGGACGCGCTCAACTTTTTCATCAAGGAGCACGAAGCGCGCTACATCAACGTGCGCGAATTCCTGTGGACCGAGATCGACTACCCCGAGGACATCGAAAAAGCCCGCACGAAAATCCTGCCGACCGTGCGCGAGAAAGAAGCAAAACTCTGCGTCAAGCCATAGGTCACGAAAAATCCATTTGGAATCCCCGCCCGGAAGGGCGGAGATTCTTTGCTTAAATTCTCAAAACTAATTTTCGGACGTCATGCCCGTTCGTGGCGCTCCCGCGCACGACAACCGGAGGCGTAACGCCCCGCAGGCGCTACAGCGGATAGGAAGTGCAAACGCTTCAAGTCCGACGTTCTTAGACTATTCGACCTTCAGCCTATGTGTCGTATTGACCGCGAGGGATTGGTGCGTGCTGGCCTTGTCGCCCATCCAGCGGACGGTGACATCCACCGGCCCTTTCTCCGCGCCAAGACCGACGTGAACAACCTGATCGTCGCAGCTCGAAGTGCCGCGCATGCCGAACACGTCGCGCGTCCATTGCTTCCCATTCGCGGTCACCGTCACACGCGCGCCGTAGGCCATGCCGTTGACGCCCTTGGGAGGGATGAGTTTGAGCTTCACGAAGTTCGCGCCCCACGGGGCTGTGCCCTTGTCGACCAGCGTGTTTTCATAAAGGGCGATCGTCGTCCGGTTCTTGTCATCGGAAGCAAGGATGCCGGAGATGAATAGATCGAGGTCGCCGTCGTTGTCGAAGTCGCCGGCCGCCTGCCCCCAGCCGTTGAACACGCCGCCGCCCACGCGGTGCGTGACCTCGCGGAAGGTGGCGCCCGGGCCGCCGAGATAGAACTGGTTCATGGCGTGCTTGTAAACGTTGGTGATCGAGAGATCGAGATAGCCGTCGTTGTCGAAGTCCGCCAGCATCGGATCAGAGTGAAGCTCGGAGAACGTGATGTTGGCCTTGACGGTGTGATCCTCGAAGCTGCTCCCGCGATTGAGGTAGACGCGCGTGATGTCCGAGAATCCCATGGTGATAAAGCGCGGGTGGGCGAGATTCGCGCATACGAGGTCGAGCGTGCCGTTATTATCGAGGTCGCCCCACACGCTGCCGATGGTGTGGCCGAAATAGACTTGCTTGCCTTCTTCCTTGTCTTCATAGGGCGTGGCGATCCCCTGCACGCCCCGATCGAAATCCGTCTCCGCGGGAGGTTGCGGGCCATCGCCGAACCAGGGCGCGGCAGCGCAGTCGATCAGCTTCGTGGTACCTTCCTCATCCTTGCGGTTGCGCCACAGGATGTTGGGACAGAGCCGGTAATTCGACACGTACACGTCGGTGCGCCCGTCGTTGTCGTAGTCGGCGGGGTTGACGCCGCGCCCGGCGTACGTGTATTTCGCGCCTTCGCCACACCACTTTTGGGTGACATCCTCAAAGTTTCCGTCGCCAAGGCCACGCAGCACCTTGTCGTCGGTATTTTCACCCTCATAGCATGCGAGGTAGACATCGATGTTGCCGTCGAGATCGCCGTCGAAAAGGCCCATGCCTTCGGGAAAGTAAACGCCATTGGTTGGCGTGCGCTCGCTGAACGAGCCGTCCTCTCTTTGAAGCGACGCCACCAGCCTGCCCGGATTGCCCTTGGTCGCGATCAACACATCGGGCCGGCCGTCGTTGTTCACATCGACGATGGCGCCACTGATACCCGCGCCCGCGCCGGACCTGTTCACGGTTTCGAATTTTCCGCTGCCTTTGAGGTTTCGATACAAACCCTTGCCGGGGACGAGCACGTCAACAAAACCGTCGCCGTCGATATCGCCAAGCGCGATGCGGTTGCTTGCCTCCATGCCGGTGTCCGCCACGAGCCGGAATTGAAAGCGTGTCTGCGGCTCCGACGCAAGCAAGGGGTTGAACTTGGGGTCATCGAGTACGCCCGCGCGCGAGAGCGCGTAATTGAGCAGGTGTGCCATGTCGTCGCTGAGGATGCGCGCCATGTTGGCGGTCGCGCGCTCGTCGGCGACTTGGATGGTCGGGGCTTCGATCTTGGAGATGGCCATAGATTGCTGATAGGCGAAGACCGCCAGCTCAGCGCCCTTCAAGCGGTCGTCTTTGTTGGCTGAATCGGCGAAGCCGTAGGCATAGGTTGAAACGATCTTTTGTAAATCACGGCGCTTCTTGAGGGCTTCGGGCGTCGCTTCGGTGCTGCCTTCAAGGGTTTTGAGTTCCTCCATCGCTTTCATGCCATACTTCGCCCACAGGGCAAGACCTTCATCGCGTCGTCCGACCTGCATCAGGCCGAGAAAATACTGGCGGTAAATCGTTCCCGAGTGCTTGCTCTCTCCAGCGACCTCAGCCAACGGTTCCCAGACTTCCGCACGCTCTTTGCCTGCCTCGCGTCCCCAATGCCAGACGGTATTCCAGATGGACTCGATGGCTTTTTCCATGGGAATCTGGTCCATGGTGACGCCCTGGCGGCAGATGTTGCGGACGGCGTTGGCGAGCTTGACGGGATCGTCGATTTTCACCGCTTCGTCGATGCGCTTCTTCATCTGTTCGGAAAGCGGCGCGGGCTCTTTCTTCTCGGGCGCGGGCTCTCCTTTCTTCGGCTCAGCAGGTTGCTGATTGTCGTTCGGGCTGGATGCCAGCGTAGACGTTATGGGCGCATCCTGATTGGCGGCGCAGCCGGTTATAACAAGAAGCGCGACACACACGGAAATAGTACGCGAGAAGGACATGGATGCTCCAATCGGCAGGCAGGTTAGGGTATCGTAAGCGCGGGATGTTACAATACTCGCGAAGCGCCGCTACAGAAGAGGGTGGGGATATGCGATTCACTACAGGGAAAACCGGAACCAGAATTGCCCTTATCGTCGGTGCGTTGGCTGTTATAGGGGGTGCATTGTTAGTTTGGCAACCTTGGACAAAGGAGCAATATTCCATTGCCGATCCTGAGTTTTACGATGGCATCGTTCGTGTGGCATTTTCGAAACACTATACATATGCCAATAATGAATGTCGTGATGATCCAGAAGTGACGCTCACTGAGATTGATCAGAAGGAATTTCTCGCCCGCCTTGCGGGTGCCCGCCTAAAAACCGAAGACTGGCAAAGCAGCTGAGTATTTCTTGTGACAGTCGCTCTGTATCGACGCGACATATTTGGGAACGAGCAGCTCGCCAAGACCATGACAATCACATCCGCAGAAATTCATACGCCTGATGGGACATTTTTGTCAGGTGATGTCTCTAAGTGGACTATGGACTGGGTTGCGCGCCATCAATTCCATCGCCGTTGAACCTTTTCAAAATCTCACGTTCGAGATGTTTTTTCTGAAGTTTATGTTAAACCATCGGCGTGACGCACACTGCATACATCAATGTACTCAAGGAAAGCGAGGTCGCCGCCCATGACCTTAATCTTGGCGGTGTGACGCTGCTTGAACGCGCGATCAACACCGCGCGCGGGGCGTCATGCGTCAAGCGTGTCGTCGTGCGCACGCGCGACCTAGGTACGGCAAAGCTTGCCCAATCATTGCGCGTGGACGTCGATGATGGCGCATTAGGCGGAACCCGCGAGCCACACTTCCTCGTGTCGCTGCACTACCCCTTCAAAAGCGCAGCGCATTTCGAACAGCTTGCATGTGCCGGCGCATCGACCGTCGCCTGCATCACGCGCCACCGCCACCATCCCGTCGGCGCGTTCGTCGCCAACAAAGGCCGCATGGATTTCTCAGCCACCCTCGACTCGCCCGACTGGCGCGGCATCGACGAACGCCGCTACTTCCAGCCGCTCGATTCGCTTTCGTTCCATTACGGTCAGGGGCCGGGCAAACGCGCGTACTTCGTCGCAGATGACATCGGGGCGCTGGGGGTCTTCAGCCAAGGGGACCTCGAACTCGCGAACCTCGCGCTCGAACGCAACGTATTTACGGAGGCGCCGTGGGCGAAGCTCTGACATTGGTCGGCATCGAAGTGCCGCGCTCGCCCCAACTGCGCGGTCGCGGCGAACACGCCAGCAGTGGCGAGTGGCACGTTGCGGGCCATCGTCTGCTCGAACGCACGGTGGTCGCCATGACGACTATCGCCGGACCGCAGGGTTTATCGCTCATCTCCGGCGAGCCGGATCAGGCGGTCTTTGACCTCGTGCGGCGTTATGGCGCAGCCGAGGGCGACCTGATGACGTGGATTCACGGTGTCACGACTCGCGCGCGCGAGGCTTCGCGTGACGACGTGGTGGTTTTCATGCGCTCAGACATGGTGCTGCGCGACTACGCCGTGGTCAAAAAAGCCGTCGAGGTGATTCGTGCCCTGCCGGACATTCACCGGGTCGAGGCGGCCTATCGCCCGCGCCGCCAGCCTTTGGAACGCGCGTTTACTGTCGAGATCGGGCGCGACGGAACGATGGTGGAGGAGCGGCTCTCGCTGCCCAAGGGCGAGCTTGGTATGGCATGTCCGGCGTTTGAGGCGCATCGGCTCTCGAACTTCAATCTCGGTTCATTGCAGGCGCCGGCGCTCAGCGGCGCGGCGTTCCTGTGGATCGACGAGGAAGATTTCGTCGTGCTTGAAACCCCGCTCGATTACCTTCGCGCGGAACTGCTGCTGCGCGCGTAGACTTTATAGATGCGTCGCGATTCTCTCCCGCGCAATACAACCGGGGGCGTAGCGCCCCGCGCCCTCGCGGGGTGTCTTCTCTACAAGCCACATTTTTTCATAGTCCACTATGCGAGGGCGCATGGCGCTACAAGAACTATGTGTTGCGGATTCTTCTGCAAATCCCATATGGAAACGATCCCTAAAACAAGCCCTCCCCCTCTAGAAGAGGGGGAGAGCAGTCTATTCGATAGTCTCCAATGAGCGTTACTTGGCGCTCGATGGCTTCATCTCGGCAGCTTTCTTATCGTCTGCCTTTTTCTCTTCTTTCTTTTCCTCAGCCTTCTTCTCCATGAAGTCGGACGCCTTGAATCCGGCGCCTTCGATGGCCTTCGTGACTTGCTCGGATGTGAGCGTCTTGCCGGCCTTCATAGTGATGGTTGCCGACTTCGTGCCGTTGATGACGACCTTTTCTACACCTTCAAGCGGTTCCAGCGCTTTTTTGACTTTGGGCGCTCAGCCAGCCGGTCAGGTCATGCCTGAAACATTGACGGTATAAACCGTCGCCGCTTCAACCTTCTTCTCCGCTTCCTTCTTTTCCTCCACCGGCTTATTCTCGGCGGCCTGCGCCATGACCGACGCGCCAAACATCAGCGCGCCAGCCACGAGCATGCACTTCGTCATCTTTGGCATCTCGGGACTCCTCACAAGTTTTTAAACGATCAAACACCCGCACCATGCGGAAGTATGTGATTTGTAACGCCTAAGCGCCGCCAATTATGCCCCAATTGCGGATTTTGACAATCTGATGCGGGCATTGACGTCAGTTTCTCGTGGAGTTCTGCTGGAAATTGGCAGACACACCGCATATGGCGCGTCTTCGCGCACATTCTTACGTAAAACACAACTTCTCGTGGCAATCCCGTAACGCGCCGCTAGACTTTCCAGTAGAGCAAGTGAGAGATTGCCGCAGAGCCAAGGAGAAGATGAAAGAATTTAGCCGCGGATGAACGCAAATGAACGCGGATAAGAGAAAGAATAATCACGAAATTAAAAACGTATGAAAATGAAATTCTTGTTTTATTCTTTCGTGTTTTCGTGATCGTCTTTCTTATCTGCGTTCATTTGCGTTCATCCGCGGCTAAAAGTTCTTTGTGCTTCTCTGCGGCGAAATGCCACTCGCTGGAGGCCCTCATCCATGAAGCAACCCGAGTTCGCCCATCTCCACGTCCACTCGGAGTATTCCTTCCTTGACGGCGCTGCGTCGGCCTCCGGCTTGGCTGAACGCGCCGCGAAGCTCGGCATGAAGACGCTGGCGCTCACAGACCATGGCGTGA
>JABWBM010000246.1 GCA_013360495.1 Planctomycetaceae bacterium | reverse complement strand
GTCCATCAACAAAGGGTGCAAAATCGGCACCCGAATGTGTCAAAGTTTCGATGAGCCTACAATCTGACTGTACGAATTTGACATTAGTTGATGGGACTCCAAGAGGGGAAGGGACGAAGGCTACAGTATTCCGCTTTGCTGCGAAGTTTAGCGAAGTCGGATTTCACGGGTATGCTCTTCATTCATTCTGATGCTCTATCAGAGCGTTGTCCTCTCAGAGACTAGTCCCGAAGTAGAGTGCCCCAGCCTGGACGGCTGGGCCGCGCGCTAGGCGGAACGCCGCCAGCAAGCCGGAAGGTCGCAACTCGACTTCCGGAGAGGGCTATTCGCGTTGAAAGGGCGAGCCATGCAAGAGAAATCCAGCAGCCTCAAACGGGGCGAGCAGATTAGTAAAAGGACGCATAAGGAAGCGATCGCTGTCAGCCTTGATCAAGCTGAAGAGTTTTCGGGCATCAACAAACATACCTTGCGAAAGCTCATTAAGAAGGGATACATCAAGGCATTCCGTACTGGTTTGGGAAAGCAGGGAAAACTGCTGATTTGTACCGCTGAGATCAAGAATTTCATCGCTCTCCGCGAAGCCGAAGAAGGGGGGCGCTAATATGAAAGGCAACCCAGGAAATCACGGATTGACCCGCAAGGGTCGTAAAGCTTGCCGCGTAAAAGACTCAATCATATCGAACGCAGTGGAGCATCAACCTACGACGGCAGTAGCCGGATTACCGCCAATAGGTGCGCATTCGGCCACAGACGAAAACACGCTCAACGCCTTCATTATTAATGACTATACGCCAACAAAAGTGTCTTTCGGCTATACACGTGAACCCGGCGGCGACTATTCACCTGCCATCGCGAAAGTCCGTTACAACGGTGAGTCTGGTAGCGACAGCTCCATTGGCTTCTTTGAGCGAGTTGCCGACGGGTGGCAGTTGTTGGAAGAACCCGCCGGATCGTTACCGCTTTACCGCGAGCCGGAGTACGTGAATGGTACCGAAGTTGCCTTCGTTCAAAACGAAGACGAAGCGGACGCTCTCGCCAATCAAGGCGTACCTGCAACCTCCGTCATGGGAGGCCAGCGTGGTGCCGCACAGGCGAGTTTCTTGCGCGGACGGGTAGCCGAGCTTACCGGCAAGAACGTTATCGTTGTGCATCCACCCGATAAGCGCGGGCATAGCTGGGCCTTTGCAATCGGAGAGATTCTCGCAGAGGCGGAAATCGTACATACGTTCGTATGTATGCCGGCCGTGGCGGCGATCAACGGTGATAACTGGCCGAGCTTGGTAAGCGCGGCGCTCAAGCCTGAGGAATTCAAAAGGCATATACTCCCGAAACTCGCTGATACGGCGGGAGTGCCTGAGTTTTACGCGACGCGCGCGGATGGTTCTTCGTGGGTTCTCCAACGTGCAGGAGCGCAACGACTCAATGTACGATTTGAACGGCCGGATGGTACGGTCATAGAACGCGCGCGTATCGATATCAATTCGCGGAAGGCAAGGCACGATCTTGCAAAGGGCATAGCGATGAAGATCAGCGAGGATCCGGAGAGTATCGACATGGAATTGACAAACCTGTTCTCGGCGAGTTCGACGACAGCCGTGTTGCGGGAGCTTTACAGGGACAATAAGCCTACTGGCTTGCAGTTCGTCGATCTTGTCAATGGCATGGCCTATGTCCGGCATGACCGAGACGGTACGAGCGAAAATGTTCTAATCGCAAAATTCTCGGCTCACATAATACAGGTGCAGCAATTTGAAGACGGCGTCGAATCCGTTCGCCACGTCACGCTCGAGGTTACCGAAAACGATTGGTCCAGACGGAAGGTGACAGTGACGTGGGACGAATTTGAGTCTGGCGCTTGGATCGGTAAGCATCTTCAAGCACAGTCGTATGTCTTGCCGCGGCTTGACGATCATGCGCGTGCAGCGATACAAGAGTTCAGTGGCGATGCGGAATACCTCGTGGTTTACCGTCATACGGGTTGGCGCGAGATCGACGACAATTGGTATTACCTGCACGCCGGCGGCGCAATATCTGCGGATGGACATACCGACCATCTTGCGGTTGCGCTGGATGGACCGCTCGCAAACTATTGCCTACCGGCTCCGCTCCCTAGGGACAAGCTCGCGATGCTCATGCCGGTCATCGACGCCCTACTCGACGAGAATATTGTATATGCAACTGGGCCCTTATTTGCTGCGGCATTTCGCGTCGTCCTAGGCGGCGTGGACTTTTCTCTGCATCTACATGGGACGACTGGTCTCTATAAATCAGAGATCGCTGCTGTGATTTTACGCTTTTTTGGTGCTGGCCTTGATGCCCGCGAACTGCCGAGCTGGTCGTCAACAGTTAACTATCTCGAAGCGTTGGCTTTTCACTCGAAAGACACGCTTCTCGTGGTTGACGATTTTGTTTGTTCCGGAAATACCTACGACTTACAAAAGTTGAACGCAAACGCCGATCGATTACTTCGAGCGCAAGGGAATCGCCAGGCGCGCGGTCGCTTGAACTCCAATTCATCTTTTATGCCATCGAAGCCACCGCGTGGTCTGTTAATCTCAACCGGCGAGTCGATCCCGCCGGGCCATTCGCTACGTGCGCGACTGTTCGTTGTTGTGTTGCAACGCGGATGGATTACGTCGGAGCAGCTCACGCGCTTGCAAGAACATGGGCGGTCCGGTGCTTACGCCGCGATTATGGCAAGCTTCATTCAATGGGCTGCTAGCGCCCTTATTGAACGCCAAGACGAGTTGCGCACTTTCGTCGAACAATACCGATGCAAAATCGGTGCGTCACACGCACGTACAGCGTCCAATGCGGCGTCACTTGTCGGCGGCCTCGAAATGTTTCGGCGTTTTCTCGTGGACGCAAGCGTGATGTCGGAGGCGGAGGCAAACGCGCTGTTCAGCCTCGCGGAACGGGGCGTGTTGCAGGCCGCCGAAGCTCAGGAAGAGCACCTTGAGTTCAGCGATCCCGCGGAACGATTCCCGCGCCTGATCGCGACGGCGCTGGAATCAGGGCGCGCTCACATAGCGTCGGCTGATGGCTTAGCACCAAAGGAAGTGAACGACTACTTCGGCAACGAGGCACCACTTCCGATGATGTGTGGCTATGGTCGTAGAGACTTGGGAACCCAAGGCGACTCAGTATGGGTACCGAATGGCACGCGCATCGGCCATTACGATCCTGTCAAGGACATGTTGTACCTCATTCCCGAGGCTTCTTATGCTGTTGCTTCATCGATTGCGGCGGAATTGGGAGAGCCCTTGAACGCGCAGATCA
>JABWBM010000245.1 GCA_013360495.1 Planctomycetaceae bacterium | reverse complement strand
ATTGCAGTTGGTGGGGTTCTCTTCGAGAGCGGCCATGATCTCGGTCGTATATGGCGCGTTGGCAGCGAGAATATCTTCATAGAACGCCTTGCTCGTTGAAGGCGACAGGTTCGCCGGCGTAAGGCTTTCGAAGCCAAAACATGGGCCGTAGGTTCCATTCGTCGCCGCGATCACGGCGCAAACGACTTCTTGCCCCTTGAGAAAAGACATATCGGCGTTGCTGTTGATGACGAGTGGAATTTCCTCGGCATCAATGGCGGTTCCCATAATGTATTCGATGGGACGAAAGATGGGTTGATCGAAACGAGTCGTATGATCGACGTCAACGATATAGCCGCGGGCGATGAATGTCGCGCGGAAGGTATCGGCGAACATGGAGGGCGTCGCGAGATTGAGAATGGCGTGCGACGTCCCGCCGTCCTGCGCGCCAAGGTTTGTGGAGCAGGCCAGGGCAGCCGCGGAAAGAATGAGTGTTTGAAGAAAGTTACGCATGGTCATATCCGCCTTTTGTGCCTGTAGTATGCTTATTGCCCATCCACCAGAATCGTAAAAGGATTCAGTGTCAGGCACATGTCGATGTGTTTGTCGAAACGCTTCTGAAAGTCGCCTTTCAGTCCGGTGATGTAAGCGTTGGCTTCGTTCGTACGGGCTGCCGCGAACGCGACGATCACACGCTTGTAGACCGACTCGTCAACCAAGCCTGAGTGAAAGTCGTTCACCAGCGCTTTGAGCTCAGTATCCAGTTCGCCGTCCGAGCAGCGCAGGTTGCGCGCCGCGAGCAACGATTCCTTGAGGATCTCCGGGTCGGACGTAGGGCTCAGGGTGCGCCGCAGGATGCTCAGGAAAAGCGTACGTGGAGCCGCTTCACCAGGCATGAAAGATTGAGGCGAGATCAGGCGCATCGCCTGAATGAGCCGGGCGCAACTCACCGTCGGCGGCGTTCCTTCGTAATACTCTTCTTCGCCCTCCCAATAACCGGCTTCGGTCTCTTTCTCGGCGTATTTATCGAGCAGCATGTCGAGGCTCGACGCGCGCCCGTACTTCTCAAGCGTCCAGGAACCGACCGCCGCCGTCGAGGTCGAAGCGTCTGATGCGATCACGTCGACAATTGGCTGTTGCCCTCCCTCAGGCTTGACGAATCCGAAGGTATGGAGCATGCGCTGACGTTCGATTCCTCCTGCGGAAGTAAGCGGCAACAATGACAGTAACTGGGCCTTTTCCGCGCCCGTGAAATGGGCGTCGTAGTTGTTGTGGTGGCTCGAGAACTCGTAGAGCACGTCGACGCTCAAGCGCGACCCATCGAGCGTGACCAGCCCCATCATGTGATCCTGCAGTGAGGCAAAAAGAGCAACCGGCTCATTGCCGTACGTCGCCTCATGCTGGTTATAAAGACCGATGATCCAGCGGGCTTCGTCTTCGATTGGCGTCAGGCCATCGGGAGATTCTTCCGCGGTGATGACGCCGCGGTATTCGCCAACGATGCGCCACAAGCCGTCAGACTCGCGATATTCGAGGGCGAAGAGCCCTTCCTCGCCCTGCTGGAGCGAGGCCGGGTACTGAGCGAACACTCGCTGTTGAAGCGAGACGACATTCAGGTCGCCGGTTCCGATCGTTTGGCCCGATGAATTTCTCAAAACTTCGGAAACGATCAGCCGCGCGTCGCGCCGGACAAGCGGATTCGGATTGTTATGACGGTAAAGCGCCACCTCGGCGTTTTCCTCCGGAGCCGGACGGTCCATCACCCCCCCAAGACGGGCTTTAACGAAGGCGTGAGAACCCATAGTCATAATGCGCAGCGTGGAGTGATAAGGCATCACGCCCCGGCCAGCCTGCAGCGCCGCCGGAGCCAATAGCAAGGGCATCGTCATCATCGCAGCTTGAATTATTCTTTTCATCGCTCTCATCCTCCGGCCGGATTCATCTCGTCGTTCGGGCATTTAACGCACTTATCAACGGTTCAATCCGGGCAGCAGTCCTACGTTTTTATCGGGATCATTGGGGTCGAGATCGCCAATGACCTTCGACGCCAGAATGTCTATGGTGTCGAGCGAAAACGCGTATTGATACTCGTTGAACCATTGCACTCGCGCGGTGTCGGTGAGTGTTCCATCCGTGGTCGGCGTCAGGCCGATGCACTCAGCGATGACACTTGTGAATACCGCTCCAAGGTGGCGGCTGTATTCAACCAACGCCCGCTCAAAAAATGGATCGGTGATCGTTTGAGGGTCCGCGGCCGGCGCTTCGTCGGGCTGCCACACCGCCTCGTTGATGATCGTTCCGGCAAACACTTCGCCAAATACTCCGGTTGGCTCGTTGTTCGGAGGAAAGGTTCCAGTTTGTGGATTAACCGTAACGGTCGTGCCGCAATTCTCAACAAATTCATTCTTGTCGTTGTCAACAAGACCGTGGGCAAGCTCGGTTCCCGCCACGACGCCGCCGCCGTTCTGAAAGCCGAGCAGGACGATCGAAACTCTACTGAACTGCGCTTGAAAGAAGGTTTCGAACGGACGGGGAAACTGATCCGGTGGATTGGCGGCCGGATAATCCCAGCCCTCAAGCGGTCCGCCAGGCATAAGCGCGGGAGAGGCAAGCGCGTCGGCGACGTTGTTGCCGGTGCGGAGCAGCGGCAGCGTGACGAAGGATATGTCCAGTGACGTGCTGGAATATTCCAGGTTGCCGAAGGCGTCGAGGGTCTGGATGCGGCTTCCGTCAGCGTTTCTCCGGAACCATTGCGAAATGAAGGAAATGGTCATCGGGAATTGGACATTGATCTCCGCTTCGCGTGGGAGTGTTTCCGTTGGGTCCATAGCGATAAAATCGTCGTAATGCGCGAACTTCAAAGCGTCGACTCCGTCGCCATCGGCGGTGATGTTGGTGATGTCCGTGTGCAAGCCGGCGCTCAAGTGGAAAATGTCCGTGGCGAATCCGGTCAACTCTTCGAATTCCGGAGCGAAGTTGAGAGGGCTTGCGCCGACAATCGGCTCGTCGCCCGACGATGCGCCCAGTCCACCGCCGGCGCCTGGGGGGCCGACAAAGGCGCCATCGCAGCCAAGACACACGATAGCTCCCAGCGCTGCCATGGAAATGGCTGATGCTGGACGGAAGATTGTCATCGCTGCTGTCATCGTTCGTTCCCTTCCAAAGGGCATAATTGGCGGCATTATTGGTTTGGCTGGCGCTTCGGTCCGGGCGTTGTTTCTTTGAGATAAATAGATCCGTCAGCCATGGCATCGGCGTCGCCAGTCACCGTGGCTTCGTCGCGTTCGTCACTGTCAAGCGGGTAGGTTACTG
>JABWBM010000064.1 GCA_013360495.1 Planctomycetaceae bacterium | reverse complement strand
CTGATGGTGGAAACCGAGCAGGGGGAGATCGCGAGAATCCTCAATGGCTCGCTGACGATGTTTATTGTCCTGACGCCCCTGGTCTTGCTGTTTCTGGTCATCGCATTTGCGTCGATGGTATTGCAGGTCGGGTGGCATATCTCGCCGAAAGCGTTCGAACTGAATTTCGGCAAGATGGATCCGATCAAAGGCATGAAAAAAGTGCTCGGAATGCGCGGCTTGATGAAGCTGCTGACGGGCATGGCGAAGATTGCCGTCGTATCGGCCATCTTGCTCGTGGTGATTTCGGCGGAGATGCCGCGGATCATGAATTTCTTTGGCTTGTTCGATTACCAGAACAACACATCGGGGCCGATCGTCGTTTATATTCTCGACATGTTGTGCTGGATCGGCATTTACGCCGGCGCGACGCTTACCGCGCTCGCTGTCGTGGACTACGCCTATCAACGCTGGCAGCACAACGAAGACATCAAGATGTCGAAACACGAAGTCAAGGAAGAGATGCGCAATATGGAGGGCGATCCGCAGATCAAGCGCAAACGTCTCGAGCGCGCGCGCTCCATGGCCCAGAAACGCATGGAACAGCAAGTCCCCGACGCCGATGTGGTTGTCACCAACCCGACACACTATTCGTGCGCGCTGAGGTACCGCGACAAGGACCCCGCGCCGCGCTTGCTCGCCAAGGGGACGGACCGGATGGCGCTTCGCATCCGGGAGATCGCGAGTCAACATGGGGTGCCGATCGTCGAGAAGCCCGAACTTGCGCGCGCGATCTACCGCTGGGTGGAAGTTGATGAATTCGTGCCGGAATCGTACTGGAAGGCGGTAGCGGAAGTGCTTGCCTATGTCTATCAGCTCGACGAAGCAAAGAAGAAGCGGGCACTGGGCAACGAGACAGCACTTAAGTCATAGATATTGAGCTATTTGCGCCTTTTCGACACACCTCGCTATTTACATCGTGTAAGGCTAGGAATCGGGGACTTCCCGATGTACCATGCCCCTTCATTTTGGAGTGAAAACAGACGGTCGGCGCGACGCACGCGCCATCGTAAGTGGGTGTTCATAACCCGATGGCAGGAACGAGCACAACTGCCCCGGTAGCTTCAGGGACGAAGCTTGGGGATCTCGCGAAAGCGAACAGCAACACGCTGTTCGCGTTGGCGCTTATCGGCATGTTTCTCATCATCCTCTTGCCCCTCCCCGGGCTGATGATGGACCTGCTGTTGATGACCAATATCACCATAAGCCTGGTCATTCTCTTCAGCTCGATTTTTGTTCGCAAACCTTTGAGCTTGAATACCTTCCCGACGGTATTGCTCGTCATCACCTTTTTGCGTCTCGCCCTCAACATTGCCACCACACGTTTGATTTTGACCCGCGGTGGTGAGGCAAGGAGCGGGGCACTGGAGGAAGTGGCCGGGAGTGTCGTCGCAACATTCGGGGGGTTGGTCACCGGTGGCACTGGGATGAACGATAACACCGGTATCGTGGTTGGCTTTATCCTCTTCATCATCCTCGTCATTATCCAGTTCGTCGTTATCACCAAGGGCGCCACGCGTATCGCGGAAGTCGCGGCGCGCTTTACACTGGACAGCTTGCCCGGCAAGCAGCTCGCCATCGACGCCGACCTCAACGCCGGCATTATCGACGACAAGGAAGCCAAGGCCCGGCGCGAGGAACTTTCGCAACAGGCCGACTTTTATGGCGCAATGGACGGTGCATCGAAATTTGTTCGTGGCGATGCCATTGCCGGCATTCTGATCACTCTCATCAATGTGTTTGGCGGTTTGATCGTGGGAATGGTGATCCACGACCTGAGCTTCGGTGATTCGGCCAAAATCTACACCATCCTGTCCATCGGCGACGGCCTCGTCGCGCAGCTCCCTGCGTTTCTTGTGTCGATCGGCTCGGGCATCATCATCGCGCGCGCAAGCTCAACGGACGTTCCGCTTGGCCGGGACATCGCCCAACAATACACCGCGAATCCTCAAGTCATGATGGTGGTGACGCTCGTGCTCGCCACATTGACCGTTGTCATTGGCGACTGGAGCGGGGATGGAGACGGGTTGCCGTTGCTCCCGATGCTGTTGCTCACGGGCGTGTGTTTCTTTGCGTTCACATCGCTCAACAAGAATCAGCTCGCGGTCGCGACGGAAAAGACTCGCAAGGAAGAAGCCGCCAAGGCCAAGGAGACCAAGGGGCCGGAAGAAGTGCAGTCTCTCCTCTATATCGACCCACTTGAAGTGGAGATCGGATACGGGCTGATCAAGATGGTGGACGCGACGCAGGGCGGCGACCTGCTCGAGCGCGTCACGATGATCCGGCGTCAGATGGCGATCGATCTCGGCATGCTCGTGCCGTCCATTCGCATTCGCGACAACATGCAGCTCGAACCCAACGAGTACATTGTCAAAATCAAAGGCACGAAGGTCGGCAAGGGCGTCGCCATGGCGGAGCATTACCTCGCCATGGACTCTGGCGTCGCGACGGGCCGCATCGACGGCATCCCGACGACGGAGCCCGCGTTCGGCTTGCCGGCGCTCTGGATCACCGCGACGGAAAAGCAGCGCGCGGAAGCTTTCGGCTATACGGTCGTCGATGCTTCGAGCGTTGTCGCCACGCACCTCACAGAGATTGTCAAGAGCAACGCCCACGACCTGCTCACGCGCGAGGAAGTCACGCACCTGATCGACAACCTCAAAAAGAGCGCCCCGCATCTCGTGGAGGAAGTCGTCGGGCCGGTGCTCAAGCCTGGCGACATCCAGAAGGTTCTGCAAAATCTGCTGCGCGAGCGCGTATCGATTCGCGACCTCGCGACTATCATCGAGACGCTTGGCGACTACGGCTCGCGCACCAAGGACGTCGAGGTGTTGACGGAGTATGTGCGCAACGCTATCAGCCGCTCGATTTGCGAGGGGCTTAAGGGCGCGGACGGAAAGATTTATTGCATTACACTCGAGCCGCGGCTCGAGGATTTGATCGCGTCGGGGATCGAGCGCACGGATGGCGGCAGCTACCTCCGCATCGAGCCGAATTCGCTCAACAAGATCATGAATGCGATCGCGTCGGAGATCGAAAAGCTGCTTTCCGGCGGACATACGCCGGTGGTGCTGTGCTCGCCGCAGATTCGCACGCATGTGCGCCGGGTGTGCGAGGGTATTCAGGCGGGTATCCACGTGCTGAGCTTCAATGAGATCGACAAGTCGATCGAAGTTGAATCTGTGGGCATGGTGAGCCGTCCCGCCGATCTGTAACCGAACCATGGATGGTTCGGCGGTTCGCAAGGTTTGTAAAACCGCGCGAAACGATCCGGCCCGTGTGCCGGAAGACGCCGGGCGATTGTCGTACCAGAGGTCGGGACCATGGCAATCAAGCGATTTACCGCCGATACATGGGACGAAGCCCTTCGTCAGGTGAAGGAGGAGTACGGCGAAAACGCCGTCATTCTTCATTCCAAGACGTTCAAAAACGGTGGGCTGGTCGGACTCGGGAACCGCTCGGTGGTCGAGATCACGGCGAGCGACGACCCGGCGATGGCAAAAGCCGCGACTCGCTCAGGCGCTGCCCAGGTCACCGAGGATCAGGCCACACGCCAGAATTACTCCAAGATGCTCGAGAAAGCTTATGCCGTCGCGTCCGTGCGCGGCGCCGGCGATACGCCGGCCAATGCCAATGGCGGAGCGGAAGCTCCCGTCAAGCCGATCACCCGGAAACTCCCGCTTTTCCAGCAATCCAAGACGCAAAAAAGCGGTGGTGGAAACGAAGCCGAAATCGCCGCGTTGATGCGGGAGATGAGCGAATTGAAGGCGCTGGTGGCGAGCCTCGCAACCGATGCGACGAACGCCACGCTCGGCGAGATGAGCCTGCCGGTGCAGAACGTCCACGCGCGCCTGCTCGATCACGCCGTCTCCACCGATCTCGCCCGTTCCATCGCAAGTCAGATCGGACGCGAGCTTTCCGGCGCGGACCTCGACGACAAGGACAAGGTGCAGGCTGCCGCTGTGCGGATCGTTTCGTCGATGATCCCCATTGCCGGTCCCTTGCGCCTGAGCGCCACCAAGACCAATGTTGTCGCGGTAGTGGGGCCGACGGGAGTGGGCAAGACGACCACGCTGTCGAAGCTTGCTGCGAACCTCAAGATTACGCAGGGAAGCCGCGTCGGCTTCATCACCATCGATACGTACCGTCTCGGCGCAACGGAACAGTTGAAGACGCTGGCGAGCATTCTCGATGTTCCGGTGCGCGTGGTGATGAATCCTGGCGAAATCCGCTCGGCCATTCGCGAGATGGGCAACCTCGATGTCGTGTTCGTCGATACTGCCGGACGCAGCCAGAACGACCGCATGCGAATGAACGAGTTGAAAGCTTTCCTCGATGCGGCGACGCCGGATGAGACGCACCTCGTCGTCACCGCGACGACCCACCCGGCGCACTTGATGTCGATTCTCGATCACTTCGGGTCAATGGCCATCGACCGGCTGATCCTGACGAAGCTTGACGAAGCAGCGACCTTCGGGCCGGTACTCGATATCGTGATGAAAGCAGGAAGGCCCCTGAGCTATGTTACTGTGGGGCAGGACATTCCTGACGACATCGAGCTTGCCTCTGGCGAGCGTTTGGCGAGGCTCTTGCTCGGCGCCGATCACCTCGATTAGGTGCGGGCTTTCGGGCAGTGCGACCTCTTGATAGAGTAGCAGGGCAGAAAGAACACCATGTTGCCGGAACGCCTGACATTCGCCCTTGCCGTTTTTGCCACCATCGCGCTGGTGTATTTGAGCATGGTTCATAAGTGGACGTGGGAGGAGACCATGGTCGGCGTTTTGGCTGGCATTCTTGCCGCCATGATCGTCGGCCGCATCGCGGGGCGTATCAGCGGGAAAGAGCTTTCCAAGAATGTCGAACCTCTCGAAGAGCCGCCGCCGTCCGAGAAACCCAAAAACAGCGCGTAGATCGCGCATCCAATGAGCGACACGAACGATTTCAACATTCTTGACCGCAAGCTTTCGCCTGTGCCCGAAATGGGGGCGGAGGAGCGGGAGCTTTGGCGGCTCAAATCAGCGGGGGACGCCGTCGCCCGGAACCAATTGGTTGAAAAGTATTTCGGCATGGTCGACGCCAACTCGCAGAATGTCGTTCAGACCATTCTCGCTGCGATCGAAGAGAGCGACTTCCATCAGGCCGCCGTTGTCGGCTATCTCAGCGCCATCAACGACTTTCAACCGGGCGGCGATACCCGTTTTGAAGATTACGCTTCGCTTCGCATTCGCGAGGCGATCCTCGAAGAACTCGGAAATTTCATCCGCGAATAACGGCCTCCCCTCCCACGTCTTTTCACCAGCCTTCTTTTTTTGCGCGTATTTTTAAGTTTTTTTGAAGATTCCTTGACGACTCCAATTACGTGTCGTATTTTATATTCCGTAAAGCACATCATGCACCACCATCGGAGTTATTGTAGTGTCACCAAAAGCGAAATCGTTCAGAACCGCGAAAACAGAACCTATACTCCAGCCGGTTAAACCGGTCAGAACGGGATTCCCAGTGGCAAGCTCGCTACAAAAAATGAGCGAAGGCGAGGTCGACGAATTGTGGTCGCAGTTCGTGGCCGTGCGGGCAGAAGTGCGCTCCGATGATTTAAGTCCCAAGGGCGAAAGCCTCAGAAACAAATTGATCGAGCACTACCTGCCGCTCGTCAAGGTGACGGCGGAGCGTTTGTACGCCAAGCTCCCGAACCAGGTTGATCTGGACGAACTCAAGCAGGCTGGGGTGTTCGGGCTCATGGACGCCATTATGGGGTTCGATCCTGCCCGTGGCGTCAAGTTTGAGGCCTACGGAAAGCAGCGCATTCACGGCGCGATTCTCGACGAGTTGCGTCATATGGACTTTGCCCCCCGTCTCGTTCGTACCCATGCCCAGCAGCTCAAAAGCGCGCAGCGGGAACTGGAGTTGGAGTTGGGCCATCCGCCAACCCCGAAAGAAGTTGCCGATCGCCTCGGTCTCACGCTTGACGAGTACGATGAGTGGATCCGCCAGACCAGCATGGCGACCATGGGTTCGCTCGATAGCGTCACCAACGAGGGTGATTCCGAGGGCAACAAGCAGCTTACCCGCGCCGACTCGCTCGAAGACCGCCGCCATGCAAGCCCGCTAACGATGCTCGAGAAGAAGGAGTTGGTGGCGCTTGCGACCAAGGGGCTTTCCCGTAAAGAAAAGCTCATCGTCATTCTCTACTATTTGGAAGAGTTGACGATGAAGGAGATCGGTATCGTGCTCGAGTTGTCTGAATCGCGCGTGTGTCAGATTCACCACCGCATCGTGGCCCAACTTCAAAAGCAGCTCGATACGCTGCGTGGCGATTTACTCGCCGACTAATCCGCGGTACACTGAACGCGCGAAGGAACGTAGCGTCACGCGCCCTCGCGTGACGTTCTTGTCCGATCGCGACGCCATACGAGTGTGTGCCCGGCAGTAATATTCAATGTTCGTCTTGCAGCGGAGCCGTGTCATGGCCGGAATGGCCACGAGTCTCGTCAATAACATCTACCCGGCGCAATTCGGGCAGATTTCACGCAACATCACCACGCTCCAGGCCGACGCGTCGCAAAACTTCGCGGTCGAAAAGTTCCGCTCGGACAGGTCGTTGCGGCAGACGGCGGTAGACGCCGAGCATATGGCGCTCGATGGCGACCGTGACGGCGACGGCCATGCCTGGGGTCCGCCAATGCGCAGAAAACGTGAGCGGCTGCCAGAGCCTCATCAGCTTGAGACCATGGCCGGCGAAGGCGCGATATTCGATTCACGCACGTAGCAGGTCCATCTTTCATTGCCAGTTCCTCCCCGTCCGCGCTATCATTCCCGCCCATGCATATCCTGATCGTCAACGACGATGGTATCGACGCCGCGGGGCTGGCGGCCTTGGAGCGCGCGGCGTATACCGTGACCGACAAAGTGAGCGTCGTTGCTCCGATGTTCGAACATTCCGCGCAGAGCCACGCCATCACCGTGCGCGAGCCGGTTATTGTTGAAGACCGCCTGAGTGGAGCCAATCTTGTTCGCTATGCGGTGAAAGGCACGCCCACCGACTGCGTGCGTCTCGGCATCCTCGAGCTGTGCAAGGAAAAGCCAGACCTCGTGCTTTCGGGCATCAACCACGGCGCGAACATCGGCTGGGAAATATTTTTCAGCGGGACGGTATCGGCCGCGGCCGAGGCTTACAGCTTCGGTATTCCCGCCGTTGCGTTCTCGCTCGCGTCATGGGTGAAGATCGAGTTTCAATCGGCATCGCGCGTGGCAGCTTCCCTGCTCGAGCAATTCCTGACGCTCGACCGGAGCAAGCCCTGGCTTTATAACGTCAACATTCCTCCGGTCGCATACTCTGACATCCGCGGCGTGCGTCTCACACGAACCGAGCCAAACGTCAAGGGCGACGGCTACGTGAGTCGCGAAGCGCCGGACGGCAGGCGCTATTTCTGGGCGACATGGGGAGACCGGCACGAGCGCAGCCAGCAGTTGACCGATCCATCCTTCGACGTCGTGGCGGTCCGCGAGAGGTATGTTTCGATATCGAAGCTGCACTACGAGGTCAGCGCCGAACTCAGTACCGGGCCGGAAGCCGAATTGTTTTCGCGCTTTCGCTTTCAATAACGCGGAGCCTGCATGCTCAAGCGGCTTAGCGAATACCGCTCCATTCTTGTCAGGCTTCCCAATGCCCTTGGGGATGCGGTCATGGCGACGCCCTTCCTGCGGCGCCTGGCGGCTGCCGCTCCTGATGCCGGGATCACCGTTTGCGGGCCGCGCACGAGCATCGAAGTGTTGACGCCGTCGCCATGGTTCAAGCGCGCGATTCTTGACGACAAGAAGGGGCGCCATAGGGGGTTGAGCGGCGTCATTCGCATGGCGCGAGAGCTTGAGACAGAGCGTTTCGAGCTTGCGCTGATCCTTCCCAACAGCTTTCGCACGGCCCTGATCTGTCGCCTCGCGGATATTCCAGCGCGCGTTGGGTACTTTCGCGAGTTACGACGCGGGTTACTTACGGCGGGCAAGGCGCGCGACGTCGACGAACACGGTCGCTTTGCCCCGAAATATACAGGCCGTTACTTCGACGAACTGCTTGATCTTTTTCCTGCTACGCCGCGCGGTTCCATGCACCCTGAACTTTTCACAGATGAAGAAGGCGAACGCGAGTTTTCCCATTGGAGTGCTGGTTCGGGGTACGAACCGGGACGCCCGTTGCTCATCGTCGCTCCCGGCGCCGCCTTCGGGCCGAGCAAAATATGGCTCGTAGACCGCTATGCAGCCGTGACTGACGAACTCGCGCGCCACAAGAACGCTCAAGCGCTGGTGAGCTTCGGCCCGGGCGAGGAGGCTGTTGCCGCCGCAGTGAAGTCGCACATGAAGACAAAGCCGCTGGCCGATGCGAGACTCTCGCTGAAAGGGCTCAAGGCGCTCTACCGGAGAGCGGCGTTCGTGCTTACGAACGATACCGGCCCGCGCCATCTGGCTGTGGCGTTCAACATCCCGCATGTGACGATCATGGGGCCGAACGACCCGCGCTACACCAATCTTGCATCCGAGCGCGGCGAGGTCGTGCGTATGGAAGTTCCTTGCTCTCCCTGCCAGCTCAAGGTTTGCCCGTTACCGGAGCAGATCTGCATGACGCACCTTACCGCCGGTCATGTTCTTGAGCGTTGTGTGGCCAACTGGTGACTTCCTGACGCCACAGACGAGACCTGAGTGGCTGTCCACGCCGATTCGGCCTTCCGGTGGCCGCGTTCCCCCCGTAGTATCCCGGCCCGGAGGAAGTACGCCATGCGCATGCACACGATACTTGGAATGACCGTCCTGATAGGAATTGCTGCATGCAGCGATCATCAAACCGGCAACACGAGCAAGGCGAAGGGCCAATCGTCCGCCGTCAACCCGAACCTGATCGAGGTGATTTGCGCGGCATCGGACGAGCCAGTCAATGTGCCCCTTTGGGCCGGAACGAAGCAGGGAATTTTTGAGCGCGCGGGTTTCCGTATTACCGAAAAGGCCAAGCGGCAGGACTCCGAGCGCCTGCGCGCCCTTGACTACGAGGGCGCTCATATAGCGAGCGTTGATCTTGTCGCCGCGCTTTCGGCCATGGCCGACGATCGCAAGTTCGTTGCCGCCGGCGTGACGATAGATGCGCCGGGGAACACCGGTCTGGTTGGCATCAACATCGAATCCACCCGTGACCTGCGCGGCAAGACGATTTCGGTCGATCGGGATAGCCCGGCTTATCTCACGCTGGCGTTGCTGCTGAAGGAAGTGGGCATCGACGTCGGCAATGAGGCCGATGTCACCATCCGTCACGCGCGCGAAGATTATCTTCTTTCACAAATCGAAAACGGTGACGCGGACGCCGCCTGCGCCGGCGAGCCTTGTTTGGGTGCGTTGCTTGGCGTTCACGGGGCAAAACTGTTGGGCAAAGATACGGACACGGCAATTTCGAAAAAATACGCTTCATCAATCGGGCCGGAAGTTCTGTGCCTCTCGCGTGCGTGGGTGGACGAGGACGAAGCCCGCGCCAAACGCTTTGTCCGCGCGTACTACGAAGCGGTCGAATGGTGCGCGTCTCACCCGGGCGAGACCGCGGAGCTTGCCATGCAATACGCCGTTGGCGAGGAACGCGAGACTATCGGCGCCGCTCTTGGCAATGTGAAGTGGTTCGGCTGGAAGGATCAGGCCGCGCTGATGAGCGAATCGCGGACGCTCGGTATGGCGCGCCAGATTGGCCGCGTCATGAAGGACGTTCAGGTGATCGAGGATGTCCCCGGGATTGACGATTGGCTCGCGCCGGAACTCTTCGGCGAGTAGTGCGGAATAATGAATTGAGCCGCGTATAAACGCGAATGAAGAGCATTGTTCTGCCAGATCCTTAGTGAAGAGGGCAATCACGCCATAAATGGATGGAAGAGCGCCTTATTCTTTATGCACACCTGTTCAGGAATGTCTGGTTCGTATTCCGAACTCCATTCTCTTGTTGTTTTCATCTGCGGTGAACATCCCGCCGCTATTCCAGCGCGGCAGCGCCGCCGACCACTTCCGCGATTTCCTGCGTGATCTGGGCCTGACGGGCGCGGTTGAGTTTGCGCGTAAGCCCGGTGATCATTTCGGAGGCATTGTCCGTGGCGCTCTTCATCGCGGTGCGCCGCGCCACCTGTTCGCTGGCGTTGGCCTCGACGAGGAAGGTGTACATGGATTGCGTGAGGTACATGGGGAGTAACGTACCGAGCAGTTCCTCGGGGCTTGGGTCGAGGATGATGTCGCCCGAGCGCGCTTTCCCGCTTTCATTGGCAGGAGCCTCGATGGGCAGCAAGCGCAGCACCTTTGGCGCTTGCGATGCGAGCGACTTCCAGTGTGTCCAGACGACATACAACTCGTCGATCTGCCCCTTGAGGAAGTCATCGCGCAGCGGCTCGATGATCGCCTGTGCGTCCTTCAGCGCTGGACGGTCAGTGATGCCAAGATGCGTGCGGTTAAGCTTGTACCCCTGAAAGCGCAGCGTGGTCATGCCCTTCTTGCCGACCACGTCGATGCTGACCTCGCGGCCAAGGTCCTGCTGTTCCTTGTAGATGCGTTTCGCTGTGCGGATGGCATTGGCGTTGTAGCCGCCACACAGGCCGCGGTTGGCCGTGACGAGCAGGATAGCGACCTTCGATACCTTGTCGCGCTTGGCGATCAGCGGGTGGGCCACGTCGCCTGCGCGGGCAACGACTTCGCCGAGCAGTTCATGCAGTTTCGCCTGATAGGGAGAGGCTGCGTTGACGCGGTCTTGCGCGCGCTTCATCTTCGACGTCGCCACCAACTCCATGGTACGCGTGATCTTCTTCGTCGACGCTACAGAGCGCGTGCGGATGCGGATGTCTTTGAGCCGTTCGGCCATAGCTGGTATTTCCTTGGGCGTAATCTAGCAAGGGCAGCCCCCACGCCAAGGGGGAATGACTGCTTCGCTCAGATTCGATCCGAGCTACTTCCCTTTGAGCGTCCTTACGTACGCCACGAGTTGCCACTTCTCTTCATCCGTATACTGCGGGAAGGCCGTCATGGCGGAACCAGCAGGTACCCCGCCGACGGTGATACGCCAGAAGATGTAGTCGTCTCCGACAGCATCATGGAACGTAGGATCGGTGAGATCTGCCGGGAGTGGATCGTATGTCTTTCCGCCCAAACCATCGCCCTTGCCCATGGGACCGTGGCAGTTCACACATTTTATCGGGTCTTCGAAGAGCTTCTTCCCCGCCTCGGCTGCTGCCGCGAGTTTCGCCGCATCGCCGGCGAATGGGCTGGTCTTTCCCTTGAATGCGGCGTCGATGTTCGCGCGTGCCTTGAGCGTTCCTGGGGCTGGCCCCTTGGGCTTCTCTTCCTCGCCGCCACAGGCAGCGAGGCCGAGGAATGCCACGGATGTGATCGCGCATGCGAATGCTATCGACAAGGGTTTCATGTGTGTGCTCCTCTTGCGTGTTCTTTTTGTGTGCTTTTCTCGTGGGAAGTTTGATCTGACCCGCCCGGCATCATGACACTATCGCTGCCCTCGCGCACGGATTTTGTGGTGGTAGGGTTGAAGTGCTTGGGCTAGAACGACGCTATCGATTTGCAAGACGCACTGCGCACGAGACCAATGCCTGGACAGCCATCATATCCCGTCCTCTCCACCGATAGCCGCCTTGCCGCGCGTTGGCTGATTCTTGCGCTTGCTGCCATCACCATTGGCGGGCTGTTCGCGCTCGGTGTGCTGATCGCGCGCGTACCGATCTTTGCCGAGCATATTCCGGCGTCGATGTCGCCGCTCTTCGAGCGCACGCTCGCCGTCCACGTCAACCTCGCCTTCGGTGTGTGGTTCTACTGCTGGCTCGTGGTGCTCTTTCTGCAGCTTCCGCAGAACCGCGACACGGGGCTTATCCATCGCGCGATCCAGTGGATTGCCGCCATCGGCGTCGCCTGCTTCGTGGCAGCAATAGCGCTCCCCGATGCCCCGATGATCAAGAGCAACTATGTCCCTGTTCTCGACACGCCACTCTTCATGGGCGGGTTGCTGGCGTTCTGGTTCGCTGTCGCGTTGACCTTCCTACAGCCGCGACTCGTGCGACCGGGGTCAGCGATGGCGGCGTTGCCCGGCGTCAGCGGTAGCGCAGGCTCCGCCATTCGCGTCGCAGGTTTGATCTATCTGTTGGCTATGCTCTCCTTCATCGGCGCATGGAAGACGACGCCGGACACGCATACCGGCTGGCCTTTCTATGAGCTTCTCTTCTGGGGGGCTGGCCACGTACTCCAGTTTGCCAATGAGGCGGGCATGCTCGCGGCGTGGTTGATCCTGCTCACGCACGCGCTTGGTTCGCAGCCCGTGTCGCGCAACGTGGTGCGCGCGCTGCTCGCTGTCCTGATCATCCCGCCGCTCGCGGGACCGGTGCTGACGTTCATGGGTGTAACGGGCGAGCATCATTACGATAGCTTCACGCGCTTGATGCAGTGGGGGATCTTCCCGGTGGTAACGGTGATGCTCGTGCTGTGCATGACCGCATGTTTTAGGAATACTCAAAACGCCCCGCGAGGGCGCGGGGCGCTACGTCCCCTCCTGCGTCATCCGTCGTTCACTGGATTCGCCGCAAGCGCATTCCTTACCGTGACCGGCTTCGTCCTCGGCGGGTTGATCTCGCTCGTGCCGGAATCGACGACGCTGATCCCCGCGCACTATCACGCTGCCATCGGTGCCGTGACCGTTGCCTACATGGCCGTGACCTTCGTGCTACTGGAGTCATGGGGGATACCGATCGCGTCGGAACGTCTGCGCCGGATGAGCGTGTGGCAGCCGCTCTTGTTTGGGGTCGGACAGTTCATCATGGCGCTGGGCTTCGCCATCGCGGGCTATCACAAGGCTGCGCGTAAGGTCTACGGCGCGGATCAGCAAGTGCGCTCAACGGGCGAGTATGTTGGCCTCGTGATCATGGGCATCGGCGGCGCATTCGCCATCGTCGGCGGCGTCATGTTCCTCATCATCGTGATTCGCAGTTACGTCGTTGCGCGGCGCGCGAATCGCGCGGTGTAATACCAAGTGGTACTGAAGATTGCAGCTTACTGCCGTCATGCCGACGAAAGTCGGCATCCAGCGACTACCGAAGAACTATTCATTGTTTCTGGATTCCGGCTGCGCTCGCTGTAACGCTTCGCTTAGCTCGCGTCGCCGGAATGACGGTCAGTCGGACTCCGCTACTTCTTCCTGAAGCCCTGCGGGAGTTTGCGGATCAGCGTCCCCGGCTGCGCGATCGTCTGGCACATTAACATGGGTTCGCGCTGCGCCATGCCCGGAAGCTGTACCAGTGCGCGGCAGTGCTTACACGTCCCCGCGATGCAGAAGTAGCTGAAGTCGATGGCGATCTTGTTCTTGACCACGCCGCAGAACTGCAACCCGCGCCAGAGGGAGTTGTTCTCCGGTACGTACATCACCTCGTCCACCACGGTGATCGGAATCAGCTTTTCAAATGGCTGGAGGAAGTCCCGCGTCTCGTCGATTACGGCGGGATCGAGGCCCAGCTCCTGCGGTGTTTTGGGTGTCAGATCCATGAACGATATGCGCCGACCGACGCGCAGGAAACTGTAGCGCCATGCGTCCTCGCACGGCGTCTTACATCGTTAGGTACGTCACGCGGGGGCGCGTGACGCTACATCCCCTTCTGCAATCAGTCTTGCCCAACTATACATTCAGTCGCGGATATCGGTACACTGGAAAGCCATGGCCGTGACTGTCGTCAAATCCGTCGCCGATGTCCGCAAGGCCGTTAAGGCCGCGCGGGCGAAGGGCCTGAATATCGGTTTCGTGCCCACCATGGGCGCGCTCCACGAGGGCCACGCATCGCTCGTGCGCCATTCGACGAAGGAATGCGGCTACACCGTCGTCTCAATCTACGTCAACCCAACCCAGTTCGGCGCGGGCGAGGACTTCGACAAGTACCCGCGCACCCTCGACGCCGACACCAAGCTCGTTGACAAGGCCGGCGGCAGCCTGATCTTCGCGCCGACTGACCGCGAGATGTACCCAAACTACCGCGGCGCCGATGGCACGTGGGTCGATCTCGTTGGCCTCACGAAGCAACTGGAAGGCGCCTCTCGCCCGCATCACTTCCGCGGCGTGACCACCGTCGTCACCAAGCTCTTCAATATTGTGCAGCCCGACAAGGCCTACTTCGGCCAGAAGGACTTCCAGCAGTGCCGCGTCATTCAGCGGATGGCCGCCGACCTCGACATGCCGCTCGAGGTCGTCATGTGTCAAACCGTACGCGAGGCGAACGGGCTCGCCATGAGCAGCCGCAACGTGTACCTGAACCCCGAGCAGCGCAAGCAAGCGCTCTGCCTCTCGCAAACATTGACCAAGGCCCGCGAGCTGTACGCGCGGGGCGAGCGAAACGCAGAAAAAATATCCGCCGCAATGCGCGAGTTGATTGCGTCGCATCCGCTTGCGCGTATCGATTATGTGGAGATCGTTGACCATGACACCTTGGCCTCTGTGGCCGAGATCAACGAGTCCAGCGTCGCTGTATTGGCGGTGTTCGTCGGGACGACACGGCTGATCGACAACGGCTACCTGAAGTAACCCCTGCCGGAAACCCGTCAGGAGCGTAGCCCACCGCTACCCCTCGGCCATACACCGCGTTAGAATATGCGCAGTGCCAGGAGAGCCCTCATGAACCGCATCATTATCCTCACCGCTTTCGCTTCCGTATCCGCCGTCTTCGCGCTCATCGCAGTTGGGCATATGTCCGCGCAGTCGGCGAACGAGTCGAAGCCTGCTACGAATGAAGCAAAACCAGCGGAAGAAAAAAAGCCCGCCGAAGAAAAACCCGCCATCGAAGAACCGAAAGACTTCGAAGCGCTCATGAAGAGCGTCGGCAAAAACAAACTGATCATCAAAAAAGCCGTGAGCAGTAAGGACGCGGCTACCGCCAAGGACGCCGCCGAAAAGATCCGCTACTACGCGAGCAAGGCGATCGAGAAGGATCCAAAAAAAGAACGCCGCGAAGCCAAGGATTACAAGGAGTGGAACGCGGCCATGGAAAAAGAGGCTGCTGCGCTGCGTGATCTCGCTGGAGCCAAAACGCCCGACTGGGAAAAAATATCGAAGCAGTTCGAGACCGTGACCGGCACCTGCGATTCTTGCCACGATAAATACGAAGAAAAAGACGAGGACAATAAAAAACCCGCCGGTGGCGGCGGGAAGAAAAAGAAATGAAGAGTGCGGAGTGCGGGGTACGGAGTGCGGAGTCTTAAGAAAAAACAAACGGCAATAATCCGCCTAGATCAACCAGGGGTGTAGCGCCCTGCGCCCTTGGCAAGGGCGTCTTGTGTTTATGAGGTCATGACGGACGTTACTCGCTGCCGGCTTTGGCGCTGATGGCGACAGCCTTGCAGAGGGTGAACACGAGAACGCCGTACGTCATTGAAACAAGTGACACGGCAATCGACGGGCCGAATTTTGATATATCCGAGAGATTCTGAAAAAGTGTAACTACTCCGATGATCGTACCCGCGATGCCTGACAAAAGCGCATAAAGACCAAGGCCATTCCAAAACGCGATGGCTTCGTCAGTATGTTCTCGCGGACATGACCGGGTGAGCACACTCAGTCCACGCCCCCAGGTATTCGTACTGAAAGAAAAAGCGGCCAGTCCCAGCGTCCCGCCGAATACGAAAAAAAACGACGGTGAATCGCAGAAAAGCATGACGCCGCCATAGTCATTCCCGGCGGCGACGTAGATCCCGAGCGCGAACGCGACGACGAAAAAAAACAGGCCGCGAGTTCTTCCCATCCCCATGCCCCTTTCGAATCGTTGCGGAAAAAAGAAAAGACATCCACAGATGTCGCAGATTACGCAGATGAAGACGATTTCGAAGGAAAAATCATCCTTCATGTCTCTTCAATCTGCGGACATCTGCGACATCTGCGGATGTATTCTCTTCACAAACTTCAAAGCCAAGACGCCTCTGCAAAGGGCGCGAGGCGCTAGGCCGCTGGTCGTTTTATGCGCGAGAGCAACGCGTGACGCGACAAAAAATGAAAGTTCATTCGATCATCCGCCCCTCGCGTTTCAGCCGGGGTCGCGGGCGTGGCGCTCACGTTCCAATGCGCGGCGAATATGGCGCGGTAACTTGTGGCGCGATTTTTTCGTTTTGCCGTGGTGGGTGTGCTTGAAGCAGTACGGAGTATGGGGTGCGGAGTTCGGAGTTGAAGAAGGCGCAGGGTTCAGGGGTCGGGGGTCAGGGGTCAGTGAAGACTCAACGGTCTTTAGACTTTCGGTATTCGACAGTGTGCATTGGGCGCCCAAATCCCCTTCACTTGGTGTTGGCGCATTGCCTGACGCGTGCGTCATTCCCGCGAAGGCGGGAATCCAGTCTTGGCTTTTCTTGCTTCCAATGTCTTCGGAAAGGCTCTGGATGCCCGCCTCCCGGCTACGCCAAAGCGCTTCGCCGAGGCGAGTCGCGGGCATGACGTCCGTGAAGTCTTGGCTTTCCTTCTCCAACATGTCGTTCGTTGCGCTCTGGATTCCGGCTTGCGCCGGAATGACGGCAGGGGTGTCTTGGCGTTTTTCTTTCTGACCCCCGACCCCTGACCCCTGATCCCTTTCTTCCCCAGCCCGCTTCGCCATTTCGCGCGCCTTCAAGCATGCGCGCTCGAAGACCGACATGTCGGCGGCGGTGTACTTGGCGTCAGGATCGGCTTTCAATCTCGTGCGCAAATGAATCGCGCGCTCGGCCAGTGCGTCGAGCGATAATTCGTCGAGCCAGTCGGCGAAGTCGCTCATGGTTTGAGCGCGGATGCGGCTTCGCTCTTCGGGGGCGGCGTCGGGTAACGAAAGCTGCGAGGGCAATGGCGGGCGTGGAGGCATGGGTAGAGTCCTGTGTCCGGAGTCGGAAGAAGAGTCCGGCGTCCGAAGAAAGAATGCGAGGTTGGGCGAAAAACCATTTTTCGCCCTATTAAG
>JABWBM010000063.1 GCA_013360495.1 Planctomycetaceae bacterium | reverse complement strand
TCTCCCTCTTCAACTCCGTACACCGCACCTCGTACTCCGTACTCTTCCGACCCTACCCCCACAGGTGTCTGATGTCGTTGAAGACGACGAAGAGCATGAGCCCGATGATGGCGACGAAAGCCGCAAGGTTGACGTAGCCCATGGCGCGCTCGTTGAGGGGCGAGCCCTTCAACTTCTCGATGATCGTCACGAGCAACAGCCCGCCGTCAAGCACAGGGATGGGCAACAGATTGACCACTGCGAGGTTGATGCTGATAAAACCAAGGAAGAAGAGCAGCGTGCCGATACCGTAGTCGGCGAGGTCATAGCTGCGCTTGGCGATCAGCACCGGGCCGCCGAGATGCGTAATCGACACATCTCCGGTGAAGAGGCCGCCCAGCGTCTGCAGAATCTGGTGCATCTTCTTGTGCGAGTGGTAGAAGCCCTGCCCGATGGAGTCAAGGAAGCCGTAGTGGATCGGCTCGCTACGCAGTTCCTTGGCGTCAAGCAGCATATACGCGGTGCTCTCTGCCGATTTGACATCGGGAACGATGGAGACGTTCTTTACCTCCCCCTCGGACGTTTTGATCTGGAGGGTGAGCGGCTCGTTCCACTTTTTACCACCCTCGATGGAACGCTCGGCGACTGATAACATGAGCCGCTGCTCGATGGTCAGGGTTTTGGTCTCGCTCGACAATCCGAGAAAACCGAAGAATCCCGACGGGACCTTCTGTTCGGCGGAGATTCCCGGAACGTCGGTGACCGTCATGCCGGGAACGATGCCTGCCTTGGCGGCTACGCTTCCTGCGATCACGTCCGCGACCACGAGCTTGCCGGCGCTGTCGGGCTTGCCCACATGCTTCCACGCTTCCTGAGCCGGCATGAAGGTCATATTCGCTACATACCGTCCGCCGGCTTCGTTCGACGCTTCGGGCGTGAGCACGACCTCCCGCGTCATGCCTGGCCGCTCGAAGCGGACGTTGAGACCGAACTTCCCCGCCATGCCGAGAAGACGCCGGACTTCCGCGGGGCTTGAAACCGCGCGCCAGCCGTCGCTTTCGGCGCCGGGGATCGCTTCGCCCGTCATCAACTTCACCGCTCGAATGTGGTCGCCCGCCTGCAACCCGGCCTTCATCGCCGGCGAATTGTTCCTCACCGCGCCGACGACCGGAGGCGTCACGAACGCCATGCCCGCGACATAGCCCGACTCATCGTTGAAAGGAAGGCGGTGCGGCTCATAGTCCACTTCGATGGTTTGCTTGCTATCACTGCTGCCACGCTCGATCGTAAGTTTGACGGTCTGGCCGGGCGGCGTCTGGCCGAGCAGATACTCGATGGCTTCATAGGAATTCACCGGGACACTGTTAATTGCCTTGAGCACGTCGCGCGCCTGCAGCTTGCCCCCGGAACGCTTGGCTTCTTCGTCAGCGATCAGCACGGCAGCGCTGGCGCGCAGTGGAGGAATATCAAGGTTGACACGCTGTTCGTGATAGAGAGGAACGTCGGCTTCATAGGTCGTGCCATCGGGCTTGACGAAGGTCATACGGGGCGTCGTGCCATCGAAGATGGAGATATAGAGGACATCTTCGAAGTCAACGACTTCCTTGCCATTGACGGCTTTGATTCGATCGCCTGCTTGAATTCTGTTGTCGAGCCATGCTTGCGTAGGTTTGCCTGTGGAAGGGTCGGCTCCGACAACATTGCCCACCACCGGGTCGATAAAGGTCACGCCAAAGACCATGAACGCGATGACGAAGAACACAATGCCAGTGATGGCATTCATGATCACGCCGCCGCAGATCACAAGCGCCTTGTTGCCAAAGCTCACATTGCGGAAGTCGTCGCGCGATCCTGCATTCTCCTCAAGCTCGACGGTACGGTCGTCGTTCTGTCCCTTCATCTGCACGAAGCCGCCGAAGGGAATCCAGCCGATGCGGTATTCCGTCCCGCCCTTCTTGAAAACGACGATGTTGCGCCAGCGGTCGGGCAAAAAGAGCAGCTTTGTCAGAAAGCGCGGCAGCGGGAATCCCACCGAGAACACCGGGCAAGCGATGCCCGCGCGGCGCGCCGCCATGAAGTGCCCCGCCTCGTGAATGGCGATCAGGAACCCGAACCCGACGACGACTTCGATAATGTAGAGCCAGTTCATGCAGTGTCCTAACCGATTGTCGCCACGTCCCACGCCGTCATGCCCGCGAAGGCGGGCATCCAGTCTTATCCCAAGAAAAGATGGATTCCCGTTGCATTCGGCGTAACGCACGTTTCACGTGCTTGCCTCATGTCGCGGGAATGACGCGATGTCGTCGCGTATCACGCGACTATACCGCCCTATCGCCCCCGCGACGAGACCTTGTCAGCGGTGAATCTTCTTCCTTGCCTGCTCCCGCGCCCAACGGTCGGCGTCGAGCACCGCGTCGAGAGTATCCGCCCCCTGAACGCTGTGCTGCCCGAGCACCGCCTCAACGGTTCTTACGATGTCGAGGTAGCCGATTTCACCCTTTAAGAATGCCTCAACGGCAATTTCATTGGCAGCGTTGAACACCGCACCCGCGGTGCCGCCGGCCCGCGCCACCTGAAAGCCGAGCCTGACGGCTGGAAAGCGCCGGTCTTCCAAGGTCTCAAAGGTGAGCGATGCGAACTGATTCAGCTCCAAGGTGGGTGCCGGCGTTTCAAGGCGCTCGGGGTAGGTGAGCGCGAACTGTACCGGCAGGCGCATGTCGTTGGGGCCAAGCTGGGCGATCACCGAACCATCGCGGAACTCGACCATGGAGTGAACGATACTCTGTGGGTGGATCACGACGTCGAGACGCTCAGGCTCGATGTCGAAGAGCCAACGCGCCTCGATCACTTCGAGCGCCTTATTCATCATCGTGGCGCTGTCGACGGTGATCTTCTTGCCCATCGTTGTCCACGTCGGATGGCGGAGCGCCTCGTCGCGCGTAACGTGGGCGAGGCGGTCGAGGGGCGTCTGCCGGAATGGCCCGCCCGACGCGGTAAGAATGATGCGTTTGACCTCGGAGGTGCGCTCGCCACGCAAGCATTGCCAGACGGCGCTATGTTCACTGTCCACGGGCAACAATTCCGCCCCGCTCTTGCGCGCAAGCCGCGTCAGCAGCGGGCCGGTCATGACCAGCGACTCTTTGTTGGCGAGTGCGAGACGCTTGCCGCGCTTGACGACCTCCATATTCGCAGGCAGGCCCGCCGCCCCGGTGATCGCGCCGAGCATGATGTCGTAGCCGGCCTCGCGCGCGACATCCACGAGGGCCTGCTCGCCGATCATGAATTCGGTGACGATGCCATCGGCCTGTAAACTCTCTTGCGCCTCAAGAACAGCCTGCTCCGACGACGGGTTGGTGATGATCGCGACGGGCGGGCGGAACTCCCGCGCCTGCTCCACCAGCAGTTCAAATCGGCTGCGCGCCGCGATAGCGACGAGCGTGAATCGGTCGCGATGATGGCGCAGAACATCGAGAGCCGACGTCCCGATGCTCCCCGTGGAGCCAAAGAGGGCGACTCGCTTGGGAGTATCGTTCATGGCTGGTCCCACCTCGCGCCATGCTCTCTGGTGTATTCGATATGCCGGTGCGCGTACTCGGACCGGTGGTGGGGAAAGTCCGTGCGATAGTGCGCGCCGCGAGATTCATCGCGGGCGAGCGCCGAGCACGCCATGGCGTGGCCAAGCTCGACCATGTTGGCGAGCGCCCAGGCGCGCTGATCGGAAAGTCGCGTCTTCATAATCAGCTTGTGCCAGCCTTCGATACGCTTGAGTAGGTAGGTGACGCCGCTCGCGTTGCGCGCGACGCCGAGGCCTCGCCACATCGCGCTGCGGAAGGCGTTACGCAGGTCGTAGAAGTCGACGCCGACAGCCTTGCGCAAAGACTCATCGCCGTTGTGGGAAAGTTCGATGTCACGTGGGCGCTCGAGCTTCGCACCGGCAAGCGCGCGCCCAAGCTTGCGGCCAAGCACCACGCCCTCAAGCAGCGAGTTCGAAGCGAGACGGTTGGCGCCGTGTAAACCGCTGCTCGCCGCTTCCCCCACCGCATAGAAATCGCGCAGCGATGTGCGGCCCTCGGTATCGCTCTTGATGCCGCCGATCATGTAGTGGGGCCCCGGACGCACCGGCACCCACGAGCGCGAGATGTCGATGTCGTAGTCGTTGCAAAGCGCCGCGAAGCCCGGGAAGTGCGCGAGTTTTTCTTTGGATAAATGCGTCACGTCAAGGAACACGGCCGCCTCGCGCACGCGTTCCAACTCCTGCGTGATGGAACGCGCAAGCACGTCGCGCGGAGCGAGCTCAAGGCGCTCGTCGTAGCGGGTCATGAAACGCTCACCGGCGGAGTTGCGCAGGACCGCGCCCGCGCCACGCAGCGCCTCGGTGATCAACACACGCGGAGCGCCCGCCACATAAGCGAGCGTCGGGTGGAACTGCACCAGTTCGAGATCGCGGAGCACGACCCCGGCCCGCAGCGCCATGGCGTGGCCGTCGCCCGTCGCGACTTTCGGGTTCGAGGACTCGCGGTAGAGCCGCCCGATACCGCCAGTAGCAAGCACCACCGCACCCGCAAGCACAAGCCGCATATCGCGGCCATTGACGACAAGCGCGCCGACACAACGCTGATCGGCCGTGCCGTCCCCCACCGTAAGCAAATCGATAACGAAACTGCGCTCCTCGCAGCGTAGACGGCGCTCCTTGCGCGCGGTCCCGACAAGAGCGCGAGCAATCTCGCGGCCCGTAGCGTCGCCTCCGGCATGCAGCACGCGCGCGCGGCTGTGGGCCCCTTCGCGCGCGATGTCGAGTTCGCCTTCCTCGTTGCGGTCGAAGGCGCACGATCCTTGTTGAAGAAAGCGAATCGCTTCCGGCGCGCCTTCCACCACTGCCCGAACCACGGCCTCGTCGCACAAGCCGTCTCCGGCAGCGATCGTGTCGCGATAGTGTTCCTCGATGGCGTCGCGATCATCGGTCAGCGTTGCAGCGATACCGCCCTGAGCGTAGTGAGTATTAGACTCGGTCAAGTCGCCCTTACAGAGCAGCACCACACGCTTACCGCCGCGCGCAGCTTCGATGGCCGTCGAAAGCCCGGCGACGCCGCCGCCGATGATCAGAACATCGGTCTCTTCGACGGGCAAAGTGCGGCTATCGAAAGCCGTGAGGTAGCGAGGTAAGGCGGCAAGGGGTTGGGTTTGTGGTTGCATGGGATGAGATGGCGCCGCACCAATCAATGAGTTGAGAACGCAAATGGGCCGACTGCATCGAGTAGCGCGCAAAGCGCGCGTATCGAGATGCGGTCATTGTTCCGATCCGTCTCTCGATACGCGCCTTCGGCGCTACTCGAGACTGCGGCCCTCGAGTGCGTAACAGCGATCAAGCCTACAGCAGCTTCTTGAGCGCGTCGATGGTCCCACGCACGGCTTCCGATGACTTCTTCAGCTCTGTTGCTTCGGCGTCAGTGAGCTTCAGCTCAATGATCTTCTCGATACCGTTCTGGCCGAGCTTGCAAGGCACGCCGACCCAGTTGTCCTTGATGCCGTACTCGCCCTCAAGTAACGCGCAGCAAGGCAGCACGCGCTTCTGATCCTTGACGATCGATTCCGCCATCAGCGCAGCAGCCGAGCCGGGGGCATAGTAGGCGCTTCCCTGTTTGAGCAATGCCACGATCTCTGCGCCGCCCTGACGGGTACGCTGGTTGATAGCTTCGATGCGGTCCTTGGCAATCAGTTCGGTGATGGGGATACCACTCACCGTGGTGAAGCGCGAAAGCGGAACCATCGTGTCGCCGTGACCGCCGAGCACCATGGCGTTGATGTCCTTGATGGAGACGTCAAGCTCCATGGCGACGAAGGCCGCCATGCGGGAGGAGTCGAGCACGCCGGCCATGCCGATCACGCGCTGCTTCTTGAGTCCGGTTTTCTTATGCAGGTGCCAACACATCACGTCGAGAGGGTTGGCTACCATGATGACGATAGCGTCGGGGCAATGTTTCTTGATGTTCTCCGAAACGCTGCCGATGATTTCGGCGTTCTTGGTCAGGAGGTCGTCGCGGCTCATGCCGGGTTTGCGCGGCATGCCCGACGTCACGACGACGACGTCGCAACCTTCGAGCGAAGCAGGGTCGTTGGCGCCGGTAAGCTTCGCGTCAAAGCGGCCGATGGGCGCCGACTGGAACATGTCGAGACATTTTCCCTGAGGCATGTCGGGTACGATGTCGAGCATCACCACGTCGCCAAGCTCGCGCTGGGCGCAATCGAGCGCGCAGCTCGCGCCCACGTTGCCGCCACCCACAACACCGATTTTCTTGCGTCGGCCAATCATTTCCGGCTCCTTCCTTCGACGTTTGTTGTCTTATATTTGGTCTAATTTCGGCTCTACCATACCTTCCGGCGTGCGCTAAATCTGCATTCAGTGAAAGTTGCGTTCCGTCGTATGAAATGGTATACTCCCCCCGTCTAAAGAGACTGTAAAGAGTGAAAAGCGCACTATTTCACGGTGGCCATCAGGCTGTCAAGGATTGGGCGCAGCGGCTGGTCGATACGGTGACATCTGGTTGATTCTGGGCGAATCGAGAGGCGCGCGACAATGATGAAGATGGAACAACAACTTCCCCCGAGAGTTAACGCAGTTCAGGCCCGCACCATCATCAATGGCGGCAAGAAGAAAAACACCCGTCTGGTGGACGTGCGCTCCATTGATGAGCTGATCTCGGGCATGATCCCCGGCGCCAAGTCGGTGCCGTTGGATACGCTCCTTACGCGCGTGACTGACGAGTTCCCGGAGCCTGAGACTCCGATCATTCTCTACTGTAAGACCGGCATGCGTTCTGGCATGGCGCAGGGCGCGCTGCGCAAGCTCGGTTACACCAACGTCTGCAACATCGTCGGCGGCTTTGACGGCTGGAAGAAGGCCGGCCTTCCCATTCACAAGGCCAAAGCCAACAAAAAGACCGGTGTCATCACCGCCGGCACGAATTCGTAAGAAAATCGAATCACAATTGTGACCGCTCGTCAGCCGCCTCGATCACGGGCTGCGTCTTCGTTCGTGACTGCGCCAGTTCCAACGCATCCAAACTCACATCGCCGCAAATAAAATTGCGTCCCATGCGCTCGGCAACCACCGCCGTCGTCCCGCTGCCGCTGAAGAAATCCCCCACCGTGTCGCCTTCCTTCGTGAAGCACTGGAGCAGTCTCTCCACCAATGCCATCGGCTTCTGCGTCGGATAGCCGGTCGCTTCGGGTTGATTGCCGCGAATGGCCGGGATGTCCCAGACATCGCGCATCAGGGCTTCGCGATATGGCCCGCGTTCGTCGGTGTGAATCTCGACGTTCGAGAATCCGTAATGGTGCGAAAGATAGCTCTTCTCTTTCTGGGGATAGAACGCGTGGCCGGCACTTTTGCCATAGACGAGAATCGTGTCGTGCTTCCTCGCCAGTGTGCGCTTGCTCGCGCCACCCGTTCGAAAGCACCAGATAATCTCGTTAATGAAACGCTCGTAGCCGAAAACCCCGTCGCACATGACTTTGGCGTAATGGACGGCGTGCCAGTCGAGATGGAGGGCAAATATCCCAGTCGGTCTAAGCAACGCCCGCATGACTTGCACCCGCGCCTCGAGCCAGTCGATGAATTGCTCAATCGAATCCCAACGGTCATCGAAGGCGTGCCTGCCGTGATGGGCGTTCACTCGCTTCACGCCCGTAAAGAAGGGTGGGTCGCAGTAGATAAAGTCACAGCAAGCAGGGGCCAGCCCCCGGCATACATCCAGCGCATCCCCTGCGATCAAGCGGCCCATAAAAAAATCTTTGCCTCGCCTTGAACCTGCCCCGTCTATCCGCTACAACGGAGAGCACATCCGGCAGGATACCACCACGGGAAGGGATGATGAGCCGAAACCCGCTCCAGATCGCCGACCGCATGAGCAGCATTGAGGCGTCGGGCATCCGCAAATTTTTCGACCTTGCCCGCACGATGAAGGACCCGATCAACCTCTCGATCGGCCAGCCCCACTTCGATCCGCCGGCCATTGTCGCCGACGCCGCCATCGCGGCCATTCGTAGCGGCGAAAACAAATACACCCCGACGCAAGGTATTGAGCCTTTGCGTGTGAAATTGCGCGAGAAACTCGCAAAACGCTACCCGATTGCCGCCAACGACGACCTGATGATCACTGGCGGCGTGGCGGGCGGCGTACTGCTTTCCTACTTCACGACGCTCAACCCGGGCGACGAGATTCTGATCCCCGACCCCTACTTCGTGATGTACAAGCACCTCGCCCATGTGGCCGGCGCGAAGCCTGTGCTCTATGCCACATACCCGGACTTTCGCATTACACGCGAGGCGTTGGAGAAGGTGTACACTCCGAAAACCCGCGCGCTTCTCGTCAACTCGCCCTCCAATCCGACGGGGCAGGTGATGAACGAAGCGGAAGTCCGGCTCGTGGCGGAATTCGCGCGCGAACGCGGGCTGCTGCTGATCAGCGACGAAATCTACGACGAATACATCTATGAGGGCGAGCATATCTCGCCCAAGCGCTACAACCCCGATACGCTGGTGCTCGGCGGCTTCTCGAAGTCCATGGGCATCCCCGGCTGGCGCATGGGCTATGCGCTCGGGCCGGCACCCATTCTTGAAAAAATGCGCATCCTGCAGCAGTTCTCCTATGTCTGCGCGCCCGCGCCCGCGCAGTTCGGCGTGCTCGCCGGTCTCGACTTCGACTTCACGCCCTACCGCAAGGAATACCGCGCCAAGCGTGACCGCGTCTATGAGGGCCTGCGCGAAAATTTCAACGTGGTGAAACCCAGCGGCGCATTCTACATCTTCCCCGAACTGCCCAAGGGCATCAGCGATCAAGAGTTCGTGCAGCGCTGCATCGAGCGCAGCCTGCTCGTCGTTCCCGGCTCCGCCTGCTGCTCGAAAAACAACTACGTGCGCGTCAGCTACGCGGCCGACGACCGCACGCTCGATCGCGGCATCGCCGTGCTCAACGATGTGGTGAAGTCGTTCAGGTAAGTCACCGTATTCGCCTCCTCTACGCCGGAAGAATTAGTACAGTTTGTGCTGACCTGACAAATATACTTTCTCGCCGTCCGGCGTAATTTCAATCTCATACCATTCGGTACAATCCCTCTCTGGAAGCTGCCACGAAGCCGCGTCGCTTACGATTCTCTTAGCGTCTGTTATGCTGAGCGTTACGCGGCTACTGCCCTGTGCCTGTTGAATGACTCTTTGGATCCTTACTAAGCATTTGTCGATCAAAGAATCGGTAGACTGTTTTGCGAGCTTAAGCCAAATCTCGGCCCCCTCTTTGGGGTAGCTTGCTCTGAAGTACCAAAACACTTCATGCAATCCTACCCAGTCCTCGTCCGCTTGATCGAGAATCGCGTATTCATCTCGCGTTACGACGATCAAGTCGTACCTCCTTAAAGAGTAATATCTTTACAGTATCCGCTTGCCGAGCGCTGACATAATCAGTTCCACCGCAAGTTCGGCGGTTTGGTTCTGATAATCGAGTGTCGGGTTCACTTCGACCAGTTCCATACTCGTGAGCATCTTACTTTCGGCTACCATCTCGAGCGCAAGATGCGCTTCACGGTACGTCAGGCCGCCCTGCTTGGTGGTACCGGTGCCGGGCGCCACGCGCGGGTCGAGCGAATCGATGTCGAAGCTCACGTGCAGCATGTCGGTGTCGCGCATGGCGTGGGTAAGCGCCTCTTCGACGACTGTCGCCATGCCGCGCCGGTCGATATCCGCCATGGTGTAGGCGTGAATGCCCGATTCGCGCAACGCCTTCTTCTCCAGTTCGTCGAGGTCACGCAGGCCGATTTGTGCCACGTTGACGGGGTTCAGCTTCGGGCCCTCATAACCGATGGAGGTCAACTCCTTCGGGCCTTTGCCGAGTAGGCAGGCCACCGGCATGCCGTGAATGTTCCCGCTGGGGCTGGTGTCCGGCGTGTTGATGTCCGCGTGGGCGTCGAACCAGAGCAACCCAAGGCGCGGCGGCGTGGAAGGATTCTTCGCATGCATATGCGCCGCGATGCCGGAGATGGTGCCGATGGCGATGGAGTGATCGCCTCCGATGACAAGCGGAAAACCGTATTGATCGAGACAGGCTTTGACCTTCTCCGCCACTTCCTTGCACACGCGCGTCACGAGCGGCAGGTATTTGGCCTTTTCGTTCACCGTGGGCTGGGTCTCGGGCGCATCGACGTGGATATCGCCGTCGTCGATGGAGCGAATGCCGATGCGCGCGAGCGCGTCATGCAGCTTCGCGATGCGGATGGCGCTCGGCCCCATGCCGACGCCTCGCCTGCCCGCGCCGTGATCGAGCGGAACGCCGAGCACGCGCAGGGTCTTGTAGTGGGCGGTCTTGCCGGGATTGGCCATAGAGATTGCCTGTTCGACGTTCTTGTCTTTTGTAGCGCCCTGCGCCCTCGCACAATATGGTGCGATTAAGCCTTTTTCTTCTGTAGCGTCACGGCTATGCCGTGACGTCTTGTCCATAAAATCAAGCGTTGAGTCGAAGACGTCACGCCATAGGCGTGACGCTACATTACGACGACTCCATCAGCGGCATAACTTTAATCCGTTCGATCCACCACGCGATGAATTCGTCCGTGGTCGGGCTTATGGCGCGTTGGGCATCGAACATCGCGCGGGTGGTTCCGGTGACGATGCGCAGGCCGTCGAGTGCGCGCTCCAGCATCGCCTCATGAAGCAGGCTGTTTCGCGCGCTGGTGAGCACTTCCTTCGAGCCAAACTTGACCGCGATCGTGTGCAATTCCGACGCCACGTCACGATATCCCATCGTTCCTTCGAGCGAGGTTTCAATATCGTAACCGGCGGGCATGCCGAGAGAGATCAGTGTGTCCAGCAGGGCATAGCGCACCTGCGGGTCCGTCTCGCGGAAGGTTTTCGCGCCGTCGCTCAAGCCTTCTCCGATTAATTGATCGCGCAGGAGCGGTATCAATTTAACGCGTAATGGATCGCGCGGGCCACTGTAGTCGAGCTTGCCGAGCGCGATCACGCACTCACGGCGCACGCTCTGGTTCGCGTCGGCGATCTCGCTCACGCCGCGCGCGACGAGCGCGTCATAGGCGGCAAGGGAGCGGCGCTGGCCCAGGTTATGCGCTGCCTGCCAGCGCATAGCCGGCGACGATGGCTTGTAAGGTGAGGCCTCCAGCGCATCGCCGGAAAGCGTCCCCTTCAATATCTGGATGTCGCGCTGGATGGCAGCGTCGGGACTCTGACCCACAGTTTCAAAACGCAAGTCCTCGCGCAATTCCTCCGGCGCGTTGGCGCATGCCGTCAGAGCGGCGCAGGCGATGACTATGGCGCAATACCTTATTCGCACGGCCTCATTGTGACGCCAAGACGGAACAAGCGCAAGCAAGCCAACGGGCAATTTACCGCAGCCTCCCGGCAAGCTAGAATAACGGCCTTGCGGGCGTCGATACGCCCGCCACGCCCGCCCTCTGAGCACGCCGATGAACAAGCCGCTTCGCGTTTCAATTCGCGTTTCAATCAGCGCCGCCATCCTCACGCCAATCCTGATCGCGAGCAGCGCTCACGCCGACATCGTCATTCTTCGGGGCACGGGCGGGAAACCGCCGCGCATGGTCGAAGGAACGCTCACGCCTACTGGCGGCGGGCGCATGAAGCTGACGCTCGCCGATGGCAGTGTCCGCGAAGTGGACGACAGCGACATCATTGACGTGCGTTCGGCGGCATTGCGCGAGGCGCCGCCCGCTCCCCCGCCGGAAGCAGGGCCATCGGTTGTACCGCCGGAACCTCCCGTTACTTCGAAGCCGCCAGAGCCTGTGCCACCCGTCGAACCAACTCCGGGCGAAACTCTGCCCCCCATCGAGCCACCGATAGAAACACTTCCTCCGGTTGAACCACCGGTAGAAGTACAGCCTCCTGTGGAACCGCCAGTGGAGATCTTCCCTCCCGTGGAAGTCCAACCGCCCGTTGAGCCGCCGGTCGACGTGCAACCTCCCACCAGCGAGACGCCTGCCCCACCGGCGCCCGCAGCAACAAAGTTCTGGCCCTTGGCGCGCGGCGCGAAGTGGGTGCGTGATAACGGTTCCTTGCGGCGCGAGATCGAGATCACCGACGCGCGCAAGGACGGCGACCGCATCATCTACACTGAAAGCACCACGGAAATCTCCAGCCGCAGTTCCATCGTCAAAAAGCGCGAGATCGTCGTCGAACAGCGCGATGGGAAGACCATCTACTCGCGCATGGACCGCGGCAAGGCGATCATCGTATTAATGGAGCCGGCTGCCGAAGGAACTCGCTGGTCCGCAGGTGACGGTTACGAGCGCGTCGTCGTCTCAACCACTGAAAATTACACCGATTCGCGCGGCAGGGTTCACGCCAACTGCGCGAAGGTGGAGTTGCACGTCAAGGGACGCGCCGTGCCGGGCGCGACCCAGTATTTTGCTCCGAACGCGGGACTGGTAAGCGACGATTTTGTGTCCTTCACCCCGCCGGTGAGATAGACTGCTTTCCCCCTTGAGCACCCCCTGCGTCCGCCCGGAGGACGTCGCTATGCGTACGTGTGTAACATTGCTCGCGCTCTTGCCGCTTCTCTTCGGCTGCTCGTCAACGCCGGAGCCTGCCGAGTGGAGCGATACCGAGTGGCCCGAAACGCGAGAAAACGTCTCGCGTGTGGTCATCGGTGTGCTGACCAACAAATTCGGCTACCGGCTCGACGACTATCAGGAATTCCCTGAGAAAAACCTCATTACTCTTCGCACGTCATGGAACTTACGCGGCGCCGAGCGCGCCGTCTTCTCGGGCAGCGGCATCCGCCGCATGGCGTTCGTCGAGATCGAAGAAATCGAGGTTCCCGGCGGGCATATCCCCATGCCACCCGGGGCAAACGAGAAGACTTCACGCCCGATGTTCAAAGAGATTACGCTCGATAATGGCCAGCGCCGCTTCGTCACCACCAAGCTCGCGCTGTCCGTGCGGCAGGAGCGCAACGTCAGCATCCTCGAAGCAGATGACCCTTCAAAGGGGGATTGGGAGGACTATGGATCAGATAGCGAAGAAATCGAACAAATCCTCGTCATGATCCGCTCTCGCATCGACGAGATGGCGGGCCGCGAGTTCGGCATGTCGGAGCGCGCGAAAAAGGCCCATGAGGATTATCTCAAGGAAGGCCAGCTTACGCCTGAGGAAATCGACGAGCGCTATGACCGGCTCAAGGATAAGAAGTAGCGCGGCTACTCCCTGCGCGCGAGGGAGACAAGATACATCAGGTTGAATTGTAGTTGCTGCGCCTGCTTCTGGGTTTCGACAGTGAACTCAACGTCTTCGCCGCCGGTTTCAAGCGTCACCGTCCACCCCGTCTGCGATGCCGATGGCGCATTGACGCTCTCCACCGTGCGTAAGTCGAGTTGACGCTCAAGCCAGCGCATGTTGGGATCATGAACCTGCGTCTTCCATGTCAGTATCGATTCCGCATAGGCGGCGTCCTTGGTCTTGGTGGCGGACGTGCTCAGGGTATCGCATACCTCTCTCGCCGCCTGCTCTCTCGAGGCGGGTTTTCCCTGTAATGGGGGCGTGGTGGTCGTGCAGCAGGCGACCATCAGGAAAGCGAGAAAAATGGCAATCGTTCGAATCATGCCTTCAGCCACTCCATGAACGCATCCATCATCTCCGGCGTCAGCTCGTGTCCGGCATCCGCGAACACCCTTGACGCCACATCATAGCCTTTTTGCTTCGTGGCTTCGACAGCGCTCATCGCATGATCGGCCAAAACACTCTCGTCCTTCGCGCCATGCAATTGCAGATAGCGCGGGGCATTCGTTCCCGCCGCCGGAAAAAATTCGTGCTTGATCCGCCCACCGGCGCAGCAAACGTGGCTCACACGCTCTGGCCGCAACGCGCCATAGACACCTGCAAGGTAGCCGCCCTGACTGAATCCGATCAACGCGGTCTTTTTGTGCGCTGGGACTTTTGCCAGCACCGCGTCGAGATACTTGGCGCTTTCGAGCATCGAGAGGCGTAGCGCGTCTTGGTCACCCGTAAAGAGATACCACGCATGGCCGATGGTCCGGTCGCGTCTGCGCTCGAAGGGCAACGGCCCGTCGGGGATCAGCCATGCGCGATCGTTGCGCGCGATGACCGGGGCGAGCCGTCGCGCGAAGACTGCTCCGCTCTCGCCCATACCGTGAAGAGCAAGCACCACGGACAGCTTCGCGAGCGCTTTGTCGTCAGGTAAAACCTCGACGTTCGCCTCGCGGGGAAAGGAAACACGCAGATTCATTGCCGCTCCGACGGTTCAATACAGGAACGGTAGAGCGGTTCGATGGAGTCCACCATAATGGAGATATTGAAGGTATCGCGCGCCCGACGCCACGCATTCCAGGCGAGATCGAGACGCCGCTTGGGATCAGAGAGCAGTATTCCCATACGCGACGCAAGCGAATCCGCATCGTCGGGGGCATAGATCAGGCCCGACACCTCGTCCTCCACCAGTTCGAGATGGCTCCCGCTCCCCGACGCGATCACCGGCACGCCGTGGCCCATGGCCTCAATGGCGAAGTATGCGTTGTCGAGTGAATCGTCAACGGAAACCACCGCGTCGAAAGAGGTATAGACATTCGCGTAACTATGGAGTTCTTCGAGCAATACGACGTGCCGCGCGAGGTCGCGATCGGCGATCGTTTTCCGTACCAGCCCGGTCTGCGGCCCCTTGCCGATGATCAGGAACATCGCTTCCTGTCCGGAAGCCGTGACGCACGCGCATGCGTCGAGGAACGTCAGCAACGCGTTCTTGTTGTTCAGCGGCCCAATGCAGGCGACCACCGGCGTTCCCGCGCGCGGCGTCTTGAGATGCGAATTGATATCGTCTTCCGCCATGGGCTGCACGCCCGATGGGATGAGCGCGATACGCTTACGGTCGATATACGCGTCGTTGACCAGCGCTTCACGCACGTCGTGGCTCACGGCGATCACCGCAGACAGCATGTTCCACGCGCGCGGGCCGATGGGCGCCAACTCCGCAGCCGACTGGATTGTGGCGATCACCGGACAGCGAGCGGCACGCGCAAACGTCTGCCATGGCGTGAACCAGCGCAGCGTGCTCACGTGTAAAAGATCGGGCTTGAAGTCCCGCAGCTTCCCCACGGCCTGCCCCGTGCCGAAGAGCGCCGCGCGCCGCCCGGACGATGCCAGATGCCAGCGGATATAGGTGATGTCGAGGGATTTAAACAATTCCTCGATCGCTCCACCGGGAGCGGCGACCGCGACAGTATGCCCGCGTTTCAACAGTTCCCGCGCCAGGCTCAGCGAGCGTCGCACGCTGCCCCGCAAGGCGAGCTCCGGCAGTACCAGCGCCACGCGTAAGGGCTTAGGCAAGGGTGGTTCGCCCGCGGGCAAAGTGCGGAACGATTGCGTCGGAACTCGTTGGGTCGCGCTTGGCATGGACGTTAGGCTTTTCCCTCCGCCGATGAGACCGTTTCACCATTGAATGCGCCGCCGCTGAACGAACGGATTTGCGTTTCATACAGCATCGCATATCGGCCGTTACGGGCGAGCAACTGATCATGTGTGCCGGATTCGATGATGCGGCCTTGATCGAGGACGAGTATCTGCTGCGCGTGCGTGATGGTCGAGAGGCGGTGCGCGATGGCAAATACGGTTGCGCCCTTGATCAAGCGGTCGAGTGCTGCCTGCACCTTACGCTCGGTCTCGGTATCGAGCGCGCTTGTCGCCTCGTCGAGCAGCAAGATCGGCGCGCGCTTGACGAAGGCACGGGCGATAGCGATGCGCTGGCGCTGACCGCCGGAGAGGTTGACGCCACGGTCGCCGAGCACCGTATCGATACCCTGCGGCATGGCAGCGACCTCGTCGTAGATGTTCGCGGCTTTGAGCGCCTCGATCAAATCGGATTCGGACGCGTTCTGATTGGCGGCGAGCAGATTCTCGCGGATCGAAGTGTTAAAGAGAAAAGTCTCCTGTGATACCACAGCGATTTGTTCGAGCCACGATGCAAGGCGCACGTTGGCGAGATCAACGCCGTCGACCGTGATTGCGCCTTTGGTGGGAGCGTAAAAACGCGGGATCAAGTCCATCAGCGTCGATTTCCCGGCACCGGTGGCACCCACAAGGGCGGTCATACTGCCCTTGGACGTTCTAAAGCTGATGTCCTGTAGCACCGGACGCCCGGGAAGATATTCGAAGCCAACATTGTTGAAGACGATCTCATGCGAGAAGCGCGGCGCATTGGGAGCGTCCGGCGCGTCTTTCATCTCCGGCTCGCGCTGCATGAGTTCAAAGACGCGTTCGTTGGACGCCATAGAATTGCTCATTTTATTGAGCGTGTCGGAGAGCTTGCGAATCGGATCGTAGGCAAGAATCAGCGCTCCGACAAACATCATGAGCGTTGCGAAACTTGTCTCTTCGCCGAGCATCCCTTCCGACAAAGTCCATGCGCCGAGCGTAATGAGAGAAGCGACAAGCAGACCAAGCACAAATTCAACTATCGCGCGACTCAAAGCCATATATTTCCCGACTTTAATGGATCGCGTAAAGTGCGTCGATGACACGCGGCCCAACTCATCCCTCTGCTGGCCCTCCATGCCGAATGCCTTAACTACACGGACGCCCTCAAAGAACTGATGAAAGAAATTGGTGAGTTCGACATGTGATTCAATAGAACGGCGAGACAAGCGCCGTATTTTCCCGGCGAAATAGGTAACTGGTGTCAAAACGACGGGAAAGACCAGCAATATCAGGCATAACTGCGGCGACTTGTAAACCATGACCGCGATGATGCTCAAAATGGCGATCGGGTGCTGAATCAGGTCGTTGAAGATAATATGGAATGTCTGCCGTACACCGTTGAGATCGTGGGTAATACGGCTCAACAACTCACCTTTCCGGGTTACGTTGAAGAACGTTACGGACTGCCTAAGCAGGCTGTTCGCGAGATCGCGCTGGACGTCGATAGTCGCACGGTTCATTGCCCAACTCATCAGGTATTGCTTTCCAAATGTTCCAATGGCCATCAGGAACGTCGCCCCACAAAGCACGAGCGCGATCTGCCATATCCCGGTGTC
>JABWBM010000062.1 GCA_013360495.1 Planctomycetaceae bacterium | reverse complement strand
TGGAGCGAATCACCGAACTTGCTGACAGCGTCTTATGCACCGGACATTTGTTGGCGATGTCCAAGAGCCGCGCGCGTTGTTCGGCGTCGAGGTTGCCGTGCAGCGTGATCACGCGCTCGATCAGGTCAACCTTGTCCGTCCCCTCGCGTCCGGCAGTCGCGGCGTCAACCTTTTGATGGTTCAGGCCGACTTCAACACGCTCTAAAGGCCAGCCTTTGCGCTGGCTATACATGCGCAACGTAATCGCCGTGCAGCCGCCGAGCGCCGCCAGCAAGTGCTGGTATGGCGTCGGGCCAGCATCGGTGCCGCCCACGGAGACGGGCTCGTCAACGACGAGACGATGGGTGCCGGCATTGCCGTCGGCGCGAAACCCGGAAGCCATGTTGGTAACGCGAACGTGAAAGGTATCGGGCATGGGTATATCCTCGACATGGGGTACTACGTGCCACGCTTATGCCATTGTGACGTGACCGCGTACATCTTTCCTCGACTCACGGCATGATCGCGCTATACTTCTTCCATAACATTTCGCTAGGGGTGCCGCGCGTGTATGCGTGGCTGAGAACACACCCTTGGAACCTGACCGGGCCAGAACCCGCGGAGGGAAGCGACCATGATCCAGCCGAACCCATCGAATCCACGTTCAACTTCGCCCAACTACTCATTGCCGGCGGTCGGCAATAATCCGTCGAGCGCGGCCCAAGGCACATCGCCCGGCAGCTTCGCCAATAAGCCCGCGATCGCATCCGGCAAAGCGGGCGCGCTGACATTCTCATCGCCCGACACGCCGAACATGCCCAAGGCAAGCGACAAGACGGCGTGGGACTTCATGCCTACCGATTGGAAATTGGTGAATGGCCGCTGGACTGCGCCTGCCGGTTTCAAGCCCGTCACCCAACTTGAGCACGCGCGCCTTGGCACGATCACGCCCGAGATGAAGCGCGTGGCTGAGCGCGAACCGCACCTCACACCGGAACAGGTACGCGACGAAGTGGCCGCCGGGCGCATGATCATCCCGGCGAATACCGTCCATTTGGGCTACCGGCTCGACCCCATGTGCATCGGTCGCGCATCCAAAACAAAAATTAACGCCAACCTTGGCGCATCTCCTGTGGCGTCGGACACACAAGAGGAAGTGGACAAGCTCGACTGGGCCATTCGCTGGGGCGCGGACACGGCGATGGATTTGTCGACGGGCGGCGACCTCAACGCCACGCGCGAAGCCATCATCCGCCACTCCACCGTCCCCATCGGCACCGTACCGATCTATTCCATGATCATTGGCCGCAAGATCGAGGAGTTGGACGAGGAAACCGTGCTCTCCATGCTCGAGCATCAGGCCAAGCAAGGCGTCGATTACTTCACCATTCACGCCGGTGTGCTCAAGGAGCACCTGCCTCACGTGCGTAACCGCCTGATCGGTATCGTCTCGCGCGGCGGCTCTTTACTCGCCAAGTGGATGATCCATAACCGCCGCCAGAACATCATGTATGAGCTTTGGGACGACATCTGCGAGATCATGCGCCGCTATGATGTGTCGTTCAGTATTGGCGACGGCTTGCGGCCCGGTGGATTGGCCGATGCCTCCGACCGCGCGCAGCTTGCGGAACTCCAGACCCTCGGTGAGCTTACCGAGCGCGCCTGGCGTCACGGCGTGCAGGTGATGATCGAAGGGCCGGGCCACGTTCCTTTCGACCAAATCGAATACAACATGAAGCTCGAGCGCCAACTCTGCCACGGCGCTCCCTTCTATGTCTTAGGCCCGCTCGTCACCGACATCTTCCCCGGCTACGACCATATCACCTCCTGCATCGGCGCAACGGCGGCTGCCTATCACGGCGCGTCGATGCTGTGCTATGTGACGCCGAAGGAGCATCTCGGCCTGCCCAAGCAAGATGACGTCAAACAGGGTTGCGTCGCCTATAAGATCGCAGCGCACGCCGCCGACGTTGCGCTCGGTATTCCCGGCGCGCGTGATCGCGACGATGAGTTGACGAAAGCTCGCGCCGCGCTGAATTGGGAAAAGCATTTCGAGCTGAGCTTCGACCCAGACCTCGCCCGCGCATTTCACGATGAGGACTTAGACGTCGACACCGACTTCTGCGCTATGTGCGGCCATGACTGGTGCAGCGTTCGCATCTCCAAGGAGATTCAGGAGTTTGGCTCAGGGAAGGAAGATGCCTTCGCCTGGGACAAGCCCAAGGTGACGGCGGCGCTCTCCGAAGATCAGCGCGCCATTCTCGAAAAGCGCGGCGTCTTGAGCCCCGAGGAAATCCATCGCCTCGCGAACAAAACCCGCAAAGCCGTCGGCGCCGACGCGGGCAAGAAAGCGTCCTGCCATAGCGATGTGGCGGATGACGAGAAGGCGAAAGAACTACAGGAGGCGAGGAAATAGGAAAACAACCAAGCCAGCGTTTTATTCTAATGTGAAATTAACATAATTAAAGTTTATGCTATTTCGTTGACAGCAAAATATATGAAAATAAAATTGGCTTATGGCGTGGATGCCGAAGCTTCAAGATATTGATGAAGTTCTGTCCCTCCAGAACCCATGGCATGGCACTGGAACGGTGCCGCCATCCTTCATCTATTCCAATCAGCGATACTTTGCCCAAACCTTTTGGCGCGCAGTGCTCAATGCGAAGCGCAATCGCTACCACTTGATTCTCGGGCCGCGTCGAATCGGCAAAACAACAGTAATGTATCAAACCGTCCAGCGTTTGATCGCCGAAGGGATCGAACCTCGACGCTTGTGGTGGATTCGTCTCGATCATCCCGTACTCACAAGCGTTTCGCTTGGCGACCTCGCGAAGACTGTAGTCGCTCGTGCCAATTCGACGAAGGAGCAACCGGCCTATCTCTTTCTCGATGAGTTGAATTACGCACAACAATGGGATCTCTGGCTCAAAACGTTCTATGACGAGCAATGGCCGATCAAGATCGTTGCTACGTCGAGTTCAACAGCGGCGCTTTCAAAACAGCGTGTTGAAAGCGGGGTCGGGCGCTGGGAGGAGCATTTTTTGCCGCCATGTTCTTTCGGCGAGTACCTCGAGCTTCGCGGCTTTGAGCCGCTTCCTTCCCCAACCACAAGCGCATCGCTTACGCAAACGCTCACGGAGGACTCGCGCGAACCAGGCTTACCCGGAACGCCGCATCCCTTGGCAGCGCAAGTCTTACGCGAACTCCACCGTTATCTCTTGATCGGGGGATTTCCCGAACTCATCAATGGATTGCCGGGAGCATCGTTGGAATCGGAAGTTCTACGGTCGCAAGAAATCCTGAAAGCGGATGCAGTTGAGCGCGCAATTTACAAGGACATCCCTCAAGCCTTCGGCGTACAAGAACCAATCAGGCTGGAACGGCTGCTCTACACTATCGCTGGACAAGCGGGTGGTATCGTATCATCATCGAATCTCGCAAAGAGCTTGGGACTATCGCAACCCTCTGTCGATAAATACCTCGGTCATTTTGAACGCTCTTATCTGATCATGCTCCTCGCGAACTATGCGCGATCCGAAGAAACGATCCAGCGACGCGGACGCAAACTCTACTTCCTCGATGGCGCCGTTCGCAACGCCAGTCTTCTGCGCGGCATCTCGGTGATGAACGACCACCATGAACTTGGGTTATTGTTCGAGAACGCAGTTGCTGCGCATGTCTTCGCGCTTGGCACGCTCACCGGCGTTCGCGTCTATCACTGGCGCAAAGCCGATCACTACGAAGTCGATTGCATTTATGACCATCCAACCGAACCGGTGGCTTTTGAAATCAAGTCATCGCCCCACGACCGTCATAAAGGCCTGAGTGCGTTACAGCAGGAATACCCAAAGTTCGAGGGACGCTGCTTCATCGTGGCACCGGGCCATCCTGCCCAGCATCCAGATGTGACGTCGAACAAAATGGGCCGCATAAGCACGGAGGTACTGTTGCTCATCATCTCAGCGCACATTCGTCAGGCGATCACCGATCGCTTCATTCGATGAGTGCTCGTGAGTTTTCAGAGAGTGATTGGTTGAGCGCCCACATCGAAACAATAAGGCTATCGCTACTTCTTCCGCGATTTGCGCTGCTTGCGTGAGCTGCCGCTGCTCTTATCTTTCGATTCCTGACGGAAGCCGGGGCGTACGGTGATGCCGCTCATGCCCTTTGGAACCTCGCGTCCGGTCTGCGCTTCCACTGCGCGCACCACGGCCTCGGCGTCCATCACCTTCGACTCGTCGTAGGTCTCGCCGCGCTTCTTGGCGTCGCGCTTGGCGCGCATCTTCATCATCGATTCTTGCAACTCCTTCATCGCTTGCATGGAATACCAGAATGGCCGCAGGTTGTAGGCGAGGTCCTTACGAAGGAAATATATCGCCGCCAAGACGCCGATCACCGGGATCCCCCGTAGAGCAAGCGCCTGCCCCACGTTATCGGCGGGCGCCGCGAAGTGTTCGGTGAGCGCGAAGTAGTGCATTAAAACGATACTGAAGGCGAACGCAGTGATGCCAGCGGTCCCCTGACGCAGGATGCCGACGAAGATCGTGATCACAAGGCCGAAGGGCAGGATCGAAAGCAGGATCGCGCCCCAGTCGGGCAACCCGGACTCGTCGGGGTTGCCGAGTGCTACCAACAACATGATCACCGGAATCGAAAGCGCAATACCGGTCAGCCAGCGCAGGCTCTTCACCACGCGCTCGGGCATCTCGACGATGCGCCCTTCCTTACGGGTAACGTGTCCAGCAATTCCGCTCATGTTTCGACACCATCGCTTCCAGTTGGCCCTTGAAGTGTTGTTCTAGCTCCTCCTTTACCCGCGGCCATACCAGCCGTTCAAGGGTAAAGTGGTCAGTTTCGACGATTGACATGCCACGCGCTGCCGAGTCCAGCGCGTGATGATGCTTGACTTCTGCTGTGAGGTAGACGTCCGCGCCCGCGGATGCAGCGTACATGGAGAAGTCGCTGCCAGCGCCAGTGCAGAGTGCGACCTTTTTGATTTGCCTGCTGCCGTCGCCGAGATAGCGCGTCACCATCATGCCAAGTTCCGTGAGCCGGTCGCAGAACGCCTTCAAGGTCAGTGGCTTCTTGAGTGTCCCGATGCGGCCAAGGCCCGTCCCCTTCTCGCGGTTCTCAAGCGGATAGAGGTCGTAGGCCACTTCTTCGTAGGGGTGGGCCGAGAGCAGCGCCGAGTATACGCGCCCGAAGATCTCGCGGCGCAGCACCACCTCGATGCGTGTCTCCTCAGTCTGTTCGAGCTTGCCCGCTTTGCCAACGGCGGGATTGGACTTATCGTTGCCGCGGAATGTTCCGGTGCCATCCATATTGAAACTGCAATTGTCGTAATCGCCGATCTCGCCCGAACCCGCCGCGCACAAAGCCTCGCGCACTTTGGCGGCAACCTCACGCGGGGCGAAGGTGACAAGCTTGTAGTAGCGGTTGCGGCCGGAATCGATGAGCGGTTTGCGCTTCTCTAATCCAAGCAAGTCGCACACGCAATCGTTGAGGCCGCCTTGAGCGGAGTCGAGGTTGGTGTGCAGCGCGATGGTGGCGATGTTGTGCTTAAAACATGAAGCGACCAGGCCACCTTGGGTGGTGGATTGGTCGATGCGCTTGATGGCGCGAAAGATGAGCGGATGGTGGGTGACGATGGCGCCGCAGCGATTGCTGGCGGCTTCTTCGACAACTTCTAGCGTCACGTCGAGGGCGAGCAGGATTTTGTCGATACTGGCGCCCGGGTCGCCGGTGATCAGGCCGACGTTGTCCCATTCCTCGGCGAGCGCCAAGGGATAGCGCTCATCGAGGAACTGCACGAGCTTCGACACGCTGACCGGCATGGACAGGAGTCTGCCCGATGACGTCAGGATTTCAAGACAGATACGTGAGTCCGGGGCAAAAGCAATCGGGGACATGGGTAGTTATCGTCCATGTCCCCGGAGATCACTTATCACACTCGTATGTTGTCTACTTGCCCGCCGCGGTGAAGTTCTTGATCCATTCCGGGCCGGTAGGGGTAGTTTCCTCGCTCGTGAGCATCTTCTGCCAGGCTTCGTCGGTGAGGCGATCTTTCATTGGGTGACGAAACTCGTGGAAGGAGAGCACGGGTCCGAAGCCGACGAGCAGTTCGCCATCCGGATTGTAATAGGCGGCTGCCATCAGGCGCAGCTTGCCGGTGCCGACTTCGAGGCATTGCTTGCTGTTCTGATCGGTGTGTATGTCGGCAATGATGTCCGTGCGCAAGGCGCGCTCGTCAAGCACGCCCGACTCCGGCTGGAGCACGCCAGTGACGCTCTTGGAGAAGGTCTTGATAAAGTCGTAGTCTTCCTCGCTCAATTCTTTGGCCTCGAGTTCCTGACGGCTGATGGTGTCAAGGCGTTTGGACAGTTGCGCGAGTTTTGCGAGACGGTCGCCTGCGCGCTTACTCAGCATACCAGTGGCGTTCAATCCATCGGTCATCATCACGCACAGGCGGTTCATGCGGCCATAAAACTCGGGCAGAGGTTCAACCAGACCGACAATGCGTGGAGGCGCAGGCAGCTTTCCACCCTTCGCCATCATGGTGTAGCTCTGCTTGGCGTAAAGGATGGTGTCATGGCGAAGTTGCGCCCACGATGCGAGCGTCGCCGTCAACAAGCGATCCTCGTAATTGCGTGTCTGCATGAAGGTCGGGTAGCCGCTGCGGGTCGAACTTTCGGTCAAGAGTGGCCGCAGCGTATTGAGCCAGCCGAAGTAGAGGTTTTGGTTCCAGTCGGCGTCAGAGAGACGCGCGAATTGTCCTTGCAGGATTTCGAAACTTTCCTTGTAGCCCTCGTAACCGTTGTCCTTGAGTTCATGCAGGATTTCGCCGGCACGTTTGCTGCCCATGAGCGCCATCACATCGAGGCCACGCGGGAAGCCGCGGATTGGCCCAGCATCGCTCATAACCCATGTGAGATTATCCTTGGTCGCGCCGCGTTCGTCCTTGAACGGCTTGTCAACCGTCGGGAACACCAGTCTACCCATGGCTTCGCTATCAGGAACGTAGCGCTGGCCCATCAGACGCAAACCCTTGGTGTATTCGAGCGCTTTGGCCAGCGTCGGCGTGCCGTAGCGGATGTCGCCTACGAGGGCTGCCGTGCCGCCATAGATTTTCGGCAGCGGCAACGCGTCGAGACCCGCCTGGAACGTACGAAGGGTCTCAGCGCTGATGAGCGCGTCAGACTTTTCGCCCTTGAGAGTCTCGTGGAATTCCATTGGCGTGAGGTCGTCAGCCGCGCCGACGAAGAACGCCGTGGCCGAGTACACTCGCTGCCAGAGCTGCATCACCGTGGCGGATTCCGCGCCGCTCAATGCCATGGCGAAATCGGGGCGTGGCTTCACATCGCCAAGCGGCAGCGTGATGACGCCCTCCGCGAGCGATGACGCCGCGGTCGTCATGACATCGGCCATTTCGCGCGTGACGCCTTTTTCGGTATCCGCGTACACTGTTTGACCAGATCTGTTTCCCGGAATTTCATTGCAGAGAAAAGTCATGCGTCCGAACCACATCATTGCCTTAAAGTAGCGCTTGAGAAGTTCCGAGCGTGTGTAATGGCCGCGCGGCACATATTGCGAATAGTCTTCCTTGTAGCCGAAGATCGGGCTGACCTTGAAGCCCTCGTGCTTATCCATCAGATCGAGTTCAGCGTTGACGAGGTCTTTGACATCATTGTGAATCGTCACGGTGTCCGGATTGGACTCGAGGATGACGCCGGTCGCAGCGCGATCCTTGATCTCCGGCGTACGTTTGCGCGGAATTTCGCCAAGGAGCTTGTAGGCGACGCTCAGATAGGCGACGTTCATCCTGATCGCCTCGTAACGCCGCTTGACTCCCTCCTCGTTGTCGGGCGCGAGTTCGTACTCGGCCTGCAGTTTCTGAATCTGATCGTCAAGCAGCGTCTTCGTCACATCCAGCATGTCCCAAGCGAAGACTTCTTCTTCGAGATCTTTCAGCGTTTCGTCAAAGCAGATATGGAAGAGATGCAGCACCGTGTCCGGCGTGACGATGATGGGAACGCCACTGTTAGTAAGGTTCTCGTATGTCTTGGCGAAATCAGTGCCGACGTCTTTGCTGTCCACTACAAAGCCATTGGCCTTGAGCAGCGCGGCTGCCTCGGGATTCGATAACAGTGCCTCCACGCGTTTGTGGGCGGCGTTGGCGATCTCCTCCACATTCAAGGGCAGCGCGTATTGCTTCACGCTTGCCTTGGGCGCTTCGTCAGCCTTGGGGTAGTATTTGGCAAAGCTGAAATCCGGCCCGGTCTGGCGCGAGAGCGACACGCGATGTTCGTCCGGCTTCGGCTCCGCCGGTTCTGTGTTTTTGTCTTCGGCGGGAGCGCCATTTCCCGCGAGCGGCCCTTGATAGCTTGGGCCGCCACCTTCCGGCATGAACTTCACTGCCAGCAGCGCAACGCCGATCAAGAGCGCCGCAGCGATAGCCCATGGTTTCCAATGCGTGATCGATGGTTGCACGTTTGTCTCAAGCGCCGCAGGGCGCGGTAGTTCCAATATCCCGGCCATATGATCCTCCTTCGTTTGGGTCGTGTGTTGAATGGTTTGTGCAATACGCGCGGCGAGCCCCGCCGGAACCTGCGCCGGCAGTTCGCGGCCAAGCGCCATCTCGACAAGGCGCGTTTCAAACTCGTTATCGTGCTCGCTCACAGTATGGTTTTCTCCTTGATGCACGCGCGCAGCCGTTCTTTCGTACGGTGGGCGATGGTGTGGACGTTGGCTTCGGCGAGGCCAAGCTCGTTCGCCACACGCGCCACGTCCTTACCTTCGCGGTAGCGAAGCTCGATCACGCGCCGCGCCTGCTCATCGAGCCGCTCCAGGCAGCGCGCCAGCGCCTCGGCGTAAGCATTGCCTGAGCCGTCGGCGATATTCTCGCGCCATACGCGCTCGGCGGCTTCGAGACGCAACAGTTCGTCGCGGCGCTTCTCCTTGCGCCAATGGGTAAGGAAATGAAAACGAGCCGTCTCGCGCAGGAAGGCCCGGGTCTCCGCCGGACTTCTTTCTTCGAATGGTTTTGTGAACACCGTCACGAAGGTCTCCTGCGCGAGATCGTCAGCCAAGGCGCCATCGCAGCCGAGGTAACGGAGATAACTCCACGCCTCGGGCAGGTAGGTCTCGACAAGCCGCGTTGTTCCGGCGGGTGCTGGCATAGCGACAGTGTTCACGCTCTAAGACTGCGTGGCCAGCCGAAAATCTTTCAGAATTCCGGGGAAATCTTTTGTAGCGTCACGCGCTGATCCGTGACGTCATTCCCGCGCAGGCGGGAATCCATCTTTTCCTTGTCTTCGCTCGGCGTAACGCACGCTATCGCGTGCTTGCCTCGCGCATGCAGGGGCGCATGGCGCTACAACTACAACGATAGATCAACCTTGAGTCGTCCTAAACCCACTCAGGATCAGCCTTTGCGGTGACGATGCCGGCTTCGCGGCCACGCTTCAAAAATTCGCGGACGGCCTTCATGCCGATGTCGCCGATGTCCACGGTGTAGTCGTTGACATACATACCGACGAACTTGTCCGCGCGCTCGCGGGCTAACCCTCTGCCGTACGTCAGCGCGTGGTCGAGGGCCTCGTCACGATGATCGAGGGCGTAGCGGATCGATTTCGAAAATGCTCTCGAGAAGCCACGGATTACGTCGGTACCCAGCGAGCGCAGCGCGACGTTGCAGCCAAGTGGCAGCGGCAACTTCGTCTCCGTGTACCACCACTCGCCGAGGTCCACGAGCTTGTAGAGCTTCATATCGTTGTAGGTGACTTGCCCCTCGTGGATGATGACGCCGGCGTCGACGTCGCCGCGCAGCACGGCGTGTTGCACGTCGTTGAAGTTCATGTGGACGGGTTTGATCGACGGCTCGTAGAGCTTGAGCGCGAGATAGGCCGACGTGAGCGGGCCGGGTGTTGCGACCTTCGCGTTGCGCAGTTCCGAGGGATTCATGGGTTTGGCCGTGACGATGATAGGTCCATAACGATCCCCCATGGACGCGCCGGGACGGGTGATCACATACTTGTCGGCGACGTAGGGGTAGGCGTGAAAGCTGATGGCCGTGACCTCCAGCTCGCAGCGCTTGGCGCGTTCGTTGAGCGTCTGGATGTCGCACAGCTCGTGGCGGATGTCGAGATCGCCGGTATCGACCTTGTTGTTGACGAGCGCGTGGAACATGAAGGCGTCGTCGGCGTCGGGCGAATGGGCGACGGTGATGGTTTTTTTCATCGTGGCTTTCATAGGAAAAGAGTTTTAACCACGAAGACACAAAGGTCACGAAGAAAAGAATCAAGTTTTAGATGATTCTTCGTGTTCTTTGTGTCTTGGTGGTTTAATTCTTCAACAATTTCCTGTCGATCTTGCCGCGGTCGTTCTTTGGCAGCGAGTCGCGGAATTCGATCACCCGTGGGAACTTGTACTTCGCGAGCTTCGTTTTGACAAACTCCTGCAGCTCCGTCACCAGTTTCGCGCTGCCTTCGACGCCTTGGCGCAACACGACATATGCTTTTGGCACGGTCAGCTTGTTCTCATCCTCGATTCCGTTGACGCAGACTTCTTCCACGGTGGGGTGCTTGAGCAGGCAGTTCTCGATCTCCTGCGGCGCGACCCAGATGCCACCCACTTTGAGCAAGTCATCGGCGCGGCCAACGTAGTAATAATAACCCTGCTCGTCGCGGCGGAACTTGTCGCCCGACACGATGGTGCCGCCCTTCAAGGTACGCGTGGATTTCTCGTAATCGCTCCAATACATCAGGGCCGCCGTATCGCCGGTGACGCGGAGCGTTCCCGTTTCGCCGATGGGAACTTCTTGTCCCTCATCGTCGCAGATTTTCGCGTCGTAACCGGGAACGATCTTGCCGAGCGAGCCGATGTGAACGTCACCCGGATAGTTGGAGATGTAGATGTGAAAGCTCTCGGCGGAGCCGATACCGTCGAGCAACTCGACACCTGTTTCGGCAATCCATCGCTCGTAAAGTGCCGCCGGGAGGGCCTCGCCCGCTGTCACGCCGAGCTTGACGCAGCGCACATCGCGCTTGTCCTTCGCGTCACACGAAAGCATCTTGTTGATGGTGGTCGGAACGGTAGTGAGAAAATTCGGTTTGAAAGAGTCGATCATCTCGTACATGTATTCGCCCGTGGGCCGGTCGGCGAAGAGGCAGGTGGTGCCGCCCACGGCGAAGGGGAACATCAGGTTGGTGCCCGTCGCGTAGCCGAAGAAGAGCTTGGGGACGCTCAAGGTGACGAAATGCTCTTTGTATCCCGCGACGCGCTTGGCGTAGCACTCGGTATTATAGGGAAAGTGAAAGTGCGGGTGCAGCGCGGCCTTCGACTTGCCGGTCGAGCCTGAGGTAAACAGCCACACCGCCGGGTCGTCTTTATCGGTGGGGGCCGAGGCCAGCTCTGGCGAGTTGTCGCGGGTGAGCTGATCGAAGCTCACATGCCGCCCGGCATCGCCATTCACCACCACGAGGTGCTTGATGTAGCGCGCTTGAGGTAGCACCGATTCAAAGGCAGGCAGGCAGTGGGCGTCGATGATCGCCACCGGCGCCTTGGTGTAGTTCATATAGTAGAGATAGTCTTCCGCGGGCAGCAGCGGGTTCACCTGCGTCGCGACGAAGCCGGCCTTGATGCCGCCGAACCATGTGGCCACGAATTCCGGGCAATCGAAGAGCACGGTCAGAAAGCGTTGCTCGGGCTGCATGCCGAGTTTGATCAAACCATTGCCCATGCGGTTGACCATCGCAGCCGTTTCGGCGTAGGTCCACTGCCCGCCCTCGCGAGGTTTACCCGCTTCACCGCTCGTGCTTTCCGCCCAACGCACGGCGACCTTGTTGCCTCGCCCGGCGCGCAGGTTCGCGTCGACGAAGTAGTCGACCATGTTGAAGGTCTGCGGAAATTCGGGCTTGAACGGGACTGCCACGGGCAATGCTCCTACGGTCATTGAATGCAGGGAGGTTAGCTTCTGCCATCTTTCCGGGCCACCCCGCGGCTGCCGCAGAAATGGCAGCGCCAGATTCTTTCCGTCGCCTCGCCTTGGCGGTCGTTGTATACTTTCGGATGGAATCCCCAGCCCTCGACTCCCCGTCTGTTTCAACCTATGAGGACAGCATGAAATACGTATTTCGTTCGTTGTTTGCGTTCGCCGTTTTGGCTGCGTCGAGCATTTTCGCGCCCGGCATCGTCGGCGCGACCGTTGTCAAACAATTCGCGCTCAAGGAATTGGTCGATACCGCGACCAAGGCCATTCACGTCAAGGTGACCAAGGCCGAAGCCGCCTATGACGCGGACAAGAAGCGTATCTGGACGACGTACACGCTGACGGTTCTCGATACGCTCAAAGGCGAGAACGCCGAGACCCTCGAAGTCCGGGTTCGGGGCGGGGCGGTTGGGAACCGCGCCCAGCATGTGGCGGGCGCCGCACATATGGAAGCCGGCAAGGAGTACGTGCTTTTTGTCGGGATCGACAACGAGCAAAAAAACCAGGTGGTCGGCATGAGTCAGGGGCGCTTCTCCGTCGCGCGCGAGGAAGGGAAGATCGCCACGGTCGCCAACAGTCTCAAAGATATGCGGGTCGCCGACAAGCAAGGGAACGTAAAAGCTCCGGACAAGGAGAATCCGATTTCCAATACGCTCGACGACTTCAAGCGCGAGGTGCGCAAGTTGGCCGGGACACTGCCGAAAGACGAGGAAAAGAAGGACGGCGCCGCTTCCAAAGCGGCCAAGGCTGACACTGCCACATCGAACGGAAAGGAGAGCGAATAATGCGCAAAACCCTGCTCCTTTCCGCTGTTATCTTGTGCGTATCGCTTGCGCTTGAGATGCCGCAGTTGAATTTTGCGTACACATATATTCGCGTGTCGACGAGCTCTGACCCTGACGTGGTGGGGGCAGCCGTGTCGTGGGACCTGTCCGACAACAGCAGGCCGAATATCAACGATGGCCGCGTGCAGTACGTGATCGGCGAGGCCGGCACGGAAGACGCCGACGACTTCGACGGACCATTCACGGAGTTTCAGGCGATTCAGCGCTCGTTTATCCAATGGCGTAACATCGAAGGTTCCGACATCGACTTCGAGTTTACCGGGTTGGTAGAAAACCCGGTCGATGATGCCAATGACGATGTGAATACGATATTCTGGGATGATTCCGGTTTCGATGCCGGCGTATTCGCCGTGACGATCACCAGTTTCGATACCTCGAATGGCGATATTGTCGACGCTGACCTGATCTTCAACGACGCCGATTGGGTGTGGGATACGATTGCCGAGGATGATACGTCGGGTGTGTCGGGCCGCACGTATATCGAAAACATCGCTGTTCATGAAATCGGTCACTTCATCGGACTCGACCATCCTTTCGTCAATAATTCGTCGCTCTTCCCCTACACTGATTCCGGCGCCATCAGTCTGATTTCACTTTCAACCGACGATATGGCGCCGATGATGGCAACCTACCCTGCCGCCGGAGGCGCCGATCCCGATCTCGCCACAGTATCGGGAACGGTGACCAGTTCGGGAACAGGAAGGCTTGGCATTCATGTCACGCTGATCGATATCGCCACCGGCGAGGCGGTGATTTCCGCGCTCACCGGCGACGACACATCGGCAACGAACATCGGCGAGTATGAAATCGTCAATGTTCCGCCCGGAAACTATTGGGTGATCGCCAGCAAATCGAATATCGATAACTTGGGCAGTTATTACAGCACCGGGTTTACTTCCTTTCTCCCGGCGGCGCGTGGCGTCGACGCCGGAACAGTGGGCGCGCCCGATATTTTGCAGGTGACGCCCGGCGCGAACCTGACGGATATCGACCTCGAAGTCATCAACATTACCACGGTGTTCGAAGATGACGACGATTTCGGCGATGCGACCGCCATCGCTATCGGCGACGCCGTTGGCTCGCGGCTTGAAAACAGCGCGGACGAGGATTACTTCTCTTTTCCCGCGACGCTGGACGAGGTGGTGCGAATTCAGGTTCACGCCGATGCCATGGGGCAGGACCTGAACCCCGAAATCACGCTCTACGACACCGACGGAACCACTGAGTTGCAATCGAGCGACCCCGGTTCGCCCGTGTTCGAACAGCACGCCAGAGATATTCAGAATAACGCATTTTCCGACGAGAGCCTCAACTACGATTGCTATATCGAGTTCACCATCCCCGCCACAGGAACGTACTTTGTCGCTGTGACGGCGACGGGGAGCACCTCGGGCGATTACGTGTTGACCTCGTACTCTGACCTGAGTTTTGACGACGTCGACACCAACGCAACGACAATCGAAGCAGATGTTGTCGGCGTGGGAGCGGGGGGCGCCGATTTCACCATTACCGTCGCGCCGGCCAACACCGCGGGCGCGGCCTTCCCCGACACGGACTCATTCGATGTCGACTTGATCGATCGCACCGGCGCGCCGGTGGTGCTCGACACGATCAACGCCGCGGTGCAGAACGGCGACCTGTACGCGAACGTGCCAGCGGCGGACGGGCGTCTGCTGCGGATGCTGGTGGAGGCGTCGAACGCAAAGAACGTGATCGAGATCGGAGCCTCGACCGGACTTTCGGGAATGTGGATTGCGCTCGGATTGCGGAAGACTGGGGGCAAACTGACGACGTTCGAGCTCGACAGGGGACGTGCGGCCAGCGCGCGGGCGAACTACAAGCGGGCGGGCGTGGGAGGCTTGGTGACTCTGGTCGAGGGCGACGCTCATGAGAACGTACGCAAGCTGAAGGAACCGGTGGACGTCGTCTTCATCGACGCCGACAAGGAAGGCTACGACGCCTACTACGAGGCGACGCTGCAACTGCTGCGGCGGGGTGGCCTGGTCGCGTTTGACAACGCACTGGGGGACGGCGAGCTGATCGACCCACGGCCGGACGATACGCATGCGCAGGCGCTGGATGCCCTGAATCGCAAGGTGCTGGCCGACGAGCGGGTCACGTCGAGCCTCGTTCCAATCGGCGACGGGCTGCTGCTGGCGCGGAAGCGCTGAGACTCGGGCGCTTCAATCAACCAGCACGATCTCGTCCTGGATGCAGCTCGTCACGCGCGGGCCCTCGGAGGGGTCCACGTACACGTCGATTTCAAGCCGCACCCCGAACTCGGGCAGGTACACGCCGGGCTCGATGGTGAAGCCGATGCCGGGCAGCATCTCGCGCGTGTCGTGCGTCTCGAGGTTGTCGAGGTTCATCCCGATGCCGTGGACCCGTGGCCCGGGGCTGAGGCTGTGCCCGGTGCGGTGCTTGATGGCTTCGCCGAAGCCGGCATCGATGATGACCTGGCGGGCGGCTTCATCAAGTTGCCAGCCCTCGACGCGCTCCTTGCGGCGCCAGCCCGCGCGGGCCCGCTCCAGGGCGGCGTCCCGGGCTGCCTTGACGACCTCGTAGACGGCGCGATTCCGCGGCGGTACCTGCCGACCGACGAAGCCCATCCAGGTGATGTCGGCGTGGACGTTCTCGTCGCCGGGCACGCGTGCCCACAGGTCGATCATGACCCAGTCGCCGCGCTGGATGGGCGTCGGGTGCTCCGCCGCAGGCTCGTAGTGTGGGTCGCCGCTGTGCGCGTTGACGGCCACGATCGGGCCGTCCGGCCATTCGAGACCGGCGGCCTGGAAGTCGGCCCGGATCTGGGCGGCGACGGTGTGCTCGAAGACGGTCTTGCCGGCGCCGAGGCGGTCGCGAATCATCGCGAACGCGCGGTCCTTGATCTCGGCGACGCGCTTCGAGGCGAGGATGTGCTGCTCGAGGGCCCGCGGGCTCCACCGGGCCACGCACGCCTGCACCAGGTTGGCCGAAGAGACTACCTCTACGCCCAGTGACCGCACGAGCTCCACCGTGCCCGCGTCGACCATCGAAACCACGGGCAGCGCGCAGCCCGGCGAATACTCCATCGCCACGCGCGCTTTGCCCGACAGCGCGCCCTCCAGCCAGGTCCGCCAGTCGCGCCAGCCCAGGTACGTCGCCCGCGGAAGCGACACGTCCGCGAACGACGGTCCGTCCAGACCGTGGTGGCACAGCAGTGCCTCGCCCACGGCGGGGATGAGCAGCGCCGCACGCCGCGTGGTCGAACGTTTCCCGGGCAGGAGCTGCGCGAAGGCGGCGTTGCTGCCGCGGAAGTCGTAGCACAGCCACGCGTCGATGCCGTCAGACTGCATGTACTCTTGTGCCGCTGCGAATGACATGAAGTGGCTTCCTCCGACCAGTGGCGTTCTACTCGCCGACGACCTGCACGATGATCTCTCTCGTGCGGGCTCGGGTGTCGAAGTCGATGAGCACGATCTGTTGCCAGGTGCCGAGCGTCAAGCGGCCGTCGACGATCGGCACGACCAGCGACGGGCCCACCGCCGAGGCGCGCACGTGCGCGTGTCCGTTGTCGTCGCCCCAGGTCGCCTCGTGCACGTACTCGGCGTCCTCCGGCGCGACACGCTCGAAGAACGCCTTGAGATCGTGCCCGACGAGACCAGGCTCGGCTTCGGTCGTGGTGATGGCGGCGGTGGAGCCGACCACGAAGACGCAGCAGATTCCGTTCCGCACGGGGCAGGATCCAGCGCGGCGCGCTACATCCTCGGTTACGTCGACCACGTGCGTGTTCCCGCGCGTCGCGACCTGGAACCGGGCCGTGTGGGTCATGGGGTCGAGTCCGCCGGCGCCGGTTCAGCGGCGGCCTCCGGGGCGGCCGCCAGCAGGTCATCCAGGGCCAGCTCGATCGGGCGCTTTGAAATTGCCGGAATCGACACGAGGAGCGCGCGCCGCTGCGGCTGGCAGACGACGGAGTGCAGCGTCGTCTCGTTGGCGGTGACGCGGATCATCTCGAGCGCGGCGGCCGCGCCGAGTCGATCCGGGCCGTCCAGGTACTGGGCCAGGCCGCGGTCGAGCGTGGCGAAGCGCGAGCACTCGGCGGGCTCCTGGCGGGCCCGCATGTGGTTGGTGGCAATGACGAACGGCCGCTTGGGCGAGTCGGGTCCGCGCAGTGTGACGCCCATGTCGAGCGGGTTTCCGTCGTACTCGAACACCGCGCCGTGGGCCCCGTCCTCGGCCTGGGGCGACGCCGCGATGACCAGGTTGCCGACCAGCACGGGCTGGTTGACCAGCAGGCTGCGAAGCGTCGTCATGAACGTGTCCGGCCGGGCCTGCTCCAGTGCCTCGCGCAGCGCGAGCATGCGCGGCACGACGGCCTCGACCTGGCCCGGGTCGTGC
>JABWBM010000061.1 GCA_013360495.1 Planctomycetaceae bacterium | reverse complement strand
CTCCACCACCAAAGGCTCCACCGCCAGCAGCCCCACCGCCAGCAGCCCCACCGCCAGCAGCCCCACCGCCAGCAGCCCCACCGCCAGCAGCCCCGCCACCGGCGGCTCCACCACCGCTGGCCGTGCTGCTAGTCCCGCTACTACCGCCGGTTGATCCACCACCCGCATTGGTGGAAGACGGGGATTTGCCAGAACCGCCGCTAGCTGGGGCAACTTGGGCCTTCAAGCCAGCGGATTGGACGTCAAGACCTTGCGACACGCTGAATGCGAGCACGAAAGCCGCACTTCCAAGCACTCCAGCGAGAAGCTTCGCATTTTTCATAACAAGCCCCCTTTGATTCACCGTTCTGATGCAAAATTCAGAAATTCCAAGGCATCTGGGAAACACAGTAGCAAGGATAATGCCACGAATGCAACGCCAACGTCACAACTCCACTAACTTGCTATAACATCAAAAACAAAAACCACTTACACGATAACATTCAAGCTCTTTAATATCACTATTCCATTACCAGTCCCGCTGAATGTTACCCAATCGTTACGGGCAGTGTTTCCTCATGGAAGCCTTTGTTCTTCTTGGTAATGCCATGCCATTATGGCACGGAGAGTATGTGAGCCGCCAAATCTCCGTACTTCGTCGCCATCTCATCCAGTGAAAACGCTCCGTCTTTCAAATCCGACGATGGCGGCACGTGGATAAATCCTGCTTGAGGCTTTCCGCCTCCAACCTGTGAGTGTAGCAGCGCGTGGAAGTAGAGATGGTTACAGAGATATCGCCCAGGATTATCCGACACCGCTGCCTGCGCGCCAGACCGCATAAGTCCTTCGAGCAGCATTCCGCTGTCAATCGTTGAGGCGAGCGAAGCGTCACGGGACTGCGAGCGAACAATCGGCTGGTCGCGGCGCACATTCCCCGCGTTATCGGGGGCAGGGCAATCGTCAAGGTTGTATGCGAAACGCTCCACATAGAAGGTTCGCAACCCACGTCCGCTCGACTCGACGCCGCCGTGCATGCCAAGACAAATCACCATGCGCGGTTCATAACGCGTGACCAATTCCTTGAGCGCGATAGCTGCCGTACCGTACACGACGGGAATACTGCCGACGGCGACGCGCTTTTTCAATTCCGGCCGGAGCTCCATCATGCGGACAAGCCCCGCCCAGCTTGGGTTCGATGCATTGCCGAGAAAGCGCTCAAAGCCCGTCATGAGCAGCGGTAGAACCACCTGTCCCCCTTGTTCGTGAGCACGATATTGTAGCAATGTCTACCACAACGTTCCTGCTTTCGCCATCAACGCGCCCACCGTATCATGCGCGGACAATGCACGCAGGCGAACGCACCATCGAGGAAACATTACGTGAAGCCGGGCTGCGCGTGACGTCGGGCCGCGTGGCACTGATGGAATTGCTGCATGGGTCGCATCAGCCTGTGGCACTCGACGATATCGATCTGCGCCGGCATCCTGCGGTCGGTGATCGCGCCACGGTCTTCCGTAATCTGCATGCCTTCGCTGAAGCGGGCATTGTCGCGATGCTCAGGGGGATGGGAAAGCGCGACCTCTACGAACTGGTCCACGATCATCGCCATGCCCACATCACATGTACGCAATGCGGAAAAACCGCGTGCATCGATGGCGCCCCGCCGCCGCCGGGGAAAAAGGTCAAGGCGCGCGGCTGGTCCAATGTCATGCCGAGTCTCAGTTACACCGGCCGCTGCGACGAATGTAGTTGAATTCCCGTAGCGTCACGGCTATGCCGTGACATCATTCCCGCGGAGGCGGGGATCCGGAGCCTCTACGGAAAATTTACGAAACGAGGCCAAGACTGGAATCCCGCCTACGCGGAATGACACGAGACGATCGCAACGGAGCCTAACCGCGTGATCAAACGTCGCATTACCCGTTTCTTCTTCGGCACAGAGTCGCTGCCGGAGTGCGAGATACCGGCGCCCGCGCAGGGGCTCTCCGACCTCAAGCCCTTCGATCTCGGTGCGGTCTCGGGCGCGACGGACCATGTTCATCAGCCGCCCACCATCACGCGCAGCGCGCTCGCCGTCTCGGGCATGGAGCCTGAACGCGAGCGGAACATTCGCATCGATCTCGACTTTCATCAGCGTCAGTTGACCAAGCGCCGCGTTCAGGGAACGTTCGACGAATCCCTCAATCTTTCGAACCTCAACCTTGATCACTGCGAACTGGTCATCCAGCCGCATAATGAATTGAACTTCGACCACTGCGTCTTTCTCAATTGCCGCATTACCGTCGTGCAGGGCAACGAACACTCGCAGCACATCGTCTTCGATCATTGCGTGCTCAATCAATGCCGCATCACTTACGCTGCGGCGGGCGTGACAGATGCCGTGTTCGACTACGACGATCCGCGCGATGGGCGAGAATATTTCGACACGCCTGAGCGCCGCCTGCGTAACACGCTTATCGATTTTCAGACCTCGTCCCGATTGACCGCGTGTTACATCGACACAGTGGTCAGCACGCTAAGACTTTCAGAATCTTCCTTTAAGGATTGCCGCTTCCGCGGCTACGTGGGCAATTTCGTCGCCAACGGCGTGCTCGACAACCCAGACATCCGCACCATCGGCGATGGCTGGACGAGCGAGCGCCTTGCGATCACGGGCGGCGTGTGGTATCCCTATCTCGACCAGCGCATGTCGGCGGGGCAGCTCCAGTTCGACGAGACCTTCATCGACGCCTCGCAGATCGCGCGGCATTGCGAATCCAAGGAAGGCATCGACATTCAGCGCGCGGAGGTGGACGACGCGTGGGAGACGCTGCGCGACGAGTTCACCGGCGTGCGATTCTTTCTGCATCTGGTTCTCGTCGTCGGCTTCATCCTGCCGATCATCTTCAAGGGCATGTTCATCGCGGCGTACTCGCAGACCATGGAGACCGCCCACATCACGGGCCACTGGGTCAATCAGGGCGAGATCGTCCATATGCCGATGATCGAGGTGCTCGCTTTCGGCGGCTATTCCGGCGTCGCGAAGTGGATTCATCTCTGCACTTTCGCGGGACTGGTGCTCTATAACGCGCTGCGCTATTTCGTCACCATGTGGGTCGGCGCGCTTCGCGAACGCGAGGAACATCGCGCCACGCTTGGGTTCAAGCTCTGCCGCCCGCCTGACGCGCAGGTGAAGTGGCCATGGCGCCTTCGCACGGCGCTCAACTGGTTGTTGCTCATCGCGCTCGGCGCGACACTCTGGCACGCCATCGAGTTTCTCTTCATCGACGTCCCCTATATGGTGCGTTGATTACTCCATAGCGCTTGACGGGCATGGCCGTTCCGACCATCATGCCGCGCACACTCAAACACCGAAGGGAATTCATGCGCATCTTCATCTCATCCGATATGGAAGGCATCACCGGCGTCGTCCATCGCGACCAGCTCATGCCCGAGGGCAAGACCTACGAGGCCGCGCGACGCCTCTTCACCCACGACCTCAACGCCGTGATGGAAGGCGCGTTGCGTGAAGCTCCCGACGCCGAGTTCGTCATCTGCGACGGCCACGGCGTGATGCGCAACATCGTGCTCGAGGATCTGCACGAGCGCGCGCAACTTGTGATCGGCCCGGCCGCATTCGAGAACAAGCCGCTCTGTCAGTGCGAGTGTATCGACGACAGCTTCGACCTCGGCTTTCTCGTTGGCTTCCATACACGCGCGGGAACGCCCGGTGGCCTGCTCGCCCATACCTGGGTCGGCACCACCATCGCCAACTTCTTCATTAATGGAAAAGTCGTCGGCGAGATCGCCATCAACGCGAGCATCATGGGCAGCTACGGCATTCCCGTCGGCCTCGTCACCGGCGATCAGGGTTTGAAAAAAGAAGCCGAGGAAACCCTCGCGGGCGGCCACATCTTCGCCCAAGTCAAGCGGGCGCTTGGCCCCACTGCGGCGCTCTGCATGACGCCGAAGAAGACGCGGCCAATCCTCGCGGACGCGGCGGCGGAAGCGGTACGCAAGTTCAAGTCGAAGAAGTTCAAGCTCTTCAAGCCGAAGCTGCCCGTGACGATGGAAGTGCAGACCTACCGGCGCGAGATGACCGACCGCGCCGTCACCGTGCCGGGGATCAAGCGCACGGGCGAGATGAGCTTCTCCGCCACTGCCGATTCGGCAGCGAAGGCCGCATCACTCATCTGGCACGGCGTCACCCGCGCTCAAGACGCGGCCGCGCCTTGGCTAACGTGATTGTGCCGCACGAACCAGAAACCTTATTGTCGCTTTTGCCGACCCCAATGAATCCTGCCATGGAGCGGATTGCAAGTTCCTCTTCCGCTACGGCCGGCTGCATGGCCTGCTTGGCAGCGTCGAATCGTCCGTTGTCTCCCGGCGGTTCTGACCTATCATGGCCCCTGTTATGAAGCAGGCGTGGCGGAACTGGCAGACGCGCTGGATTTAGGTTCCAGTAGGGCAACCTGTGAGAGTTCGAGTCTCTCCGCCTGCACCACAACACCATGAACACGCGCAAACAAGACGCTTTTGTCGAACTCATGCCCGGCGGCTGGTACAAAGCCAGCAATGCCATCGTCTGCGACGACGTCACCATCGGCGAGGACAGCTCGTTCTGGTTCGGCGTTGTGGCGCGAGGCGATATCGCCCCCATCATCATCGGCAAACGCACCAACGTTCAGGACCTCGCCTGTCTGCACGTCGATCCCGCGCGCGCCCTGCGTATCGGCGACGATGTCTCCATCGCCCATCACGCCGTGGTGCATTGTGACATCGTCGGCAACGCCTGCCTGATCGGCATGCACGCCATCATCCTCGGCGGCGCCAAGATCGGCGAAGGATCGGTGATCGCGGCAGGAGCCCTCGTGCCGGAAGGGCGCGAAATACCGCCGCGCAGTCTCGTCATGGGCATCCCCGGCAAGGTGGTGCGGCAGGTGACCGCAGCGGAATACGAAAGCAACCTCTGGCGCGCGCGTTCTTACGTTGAGAACGCGCGGCGCTGGCACCAAACCGGATCCGGCGTTCCTGCGAAGCCGCTCAACCCCGACACGGGCGTATGACCTTTGGAGCGCCCTGCGCCTCCGCGGGGCGGACCGGCCAGCGATAGGACGCCCTGCGAAGACGCAGGGCGCTACTTGCTTACAAAAGCGTCGATGCCCTTGCCAAGCGTATCCAAGGCCCGGCGGAGTTCCTCCGGCTCCTTGCCGATATTGACGCGCAGCCAGCTATCCATGCCGAATGCCGCGCCGGGCGCGACCGTAACGCGATGCTTGTATGCGAGATGTTCGGCGAGCTTCCACGAATCGGCAACGCCGCGAATCTTAATGGCCGCCGTCACGCCGCCCTGCGCCTCGAAGAGCGTGATGTCCTTGCGGCTCGCGGCCCATTGCTTGATCACCGGTAGACCGCGCTCATGGGCCGCGCGTGTGCGTTTGCGTAAACGTTCCATGTTGACAAGGGCGCGCACGCCGAGGTTTTGGCAGATGGCGGGGAGTTCCGGATCAACGAGGTCTTGGAGTTCGAGAATACGCTCGATGACATTCGATGGCGCCAGACACCAGCCGAAGCGAAGCGTGCCGAGACCATAGACCTTGGTCAGCGACGACGTGGCGATTACGTTCTCGCCGTAATGGAGACACGTCGGGTCGTGGGCGCCGGGTTTGAGGTGATCGAGATAAACCTCGTCAACGAGCACATAAGTGTTGTTGGCCGCTGAGATGGCGATCAATTCCCTGAGCAGCGCGGGAGGTATCGACGCCAGCGTTGGGTTGTGCAGGTTCGAAAGGACGACAAGGCGCGTGCGAGGCGTGAGCAAGCGGCGCAACTCCGCCGGGTCGGGAAGAAAGCCATTTTCCTCGCGGCGATTGAGGTGAATCACCTTGCCGTGGTAGAGCGGCGGCAGCAGCCGGAACGCGGCATAGCTCGGATACTCGGCAATCACCTCGTCGCCGGGTTCGAGCAAGGCAAGACATGTGAGGGCGTTACCCTGACTCGATCCCGCCGTGATGGCGATATTCTCTGGCTTGGCTTTGTAGCGGGCGCGCAGCAATTCGATGGCGCGCGGATCGCCGTAATTATGGCACAGGGACGACGTGGTGAAATCCTCAGGCCGGTAGCCAACCTCTTCTGGAGACGGCGTGCTCATCGCCGACCCGGCGAGAAAGTAGCCGGGGGTATACTCCATGCGCTTGGCATAGCGCATGTAATCGAAGGCAGCGATTTCCCGTGGTTGACGCGGCTTGAACATTTCAAGTTTCCTGATTGGTATTTCCGGCGATACACGTCACAAGGTCTACATCTTTACCACGCCAGCCGTTGGAGCTTCCTTCTCCGGCACGATTTCGGTGACCTTGACTGGACGCTTCCATGCAAGCCATCCCTCGGCCGCGATCCATGTGGCAAGAACCAGCAACGAGCCGGACACAACGATCAAAAGCACGCTTTGTTGCGCGGCTTCCTTGTTCAATTCCACTCGCAGCGTTTCCCCGAGCGCCCAGCCGCTCAGGCCCAGCATGACTACCAGTGGCACCAGTGTGTAGATCGTCGGGCGACCGGTTTTCCGGAACCAGAGCGTAACGACCACGAGGCCGAGCGCCGCGAGAAGCTGGTTGGTCGATCCGAAAAGCTGGAGGAGGTAGAGACCGATGGATTTTCCATCCTCCTTATAGAGAGCGAAGAAGCCGATGGACACCACGGCGGCGATGGAGGCAAACGCCGGATTCTTAAGCAACTTCGCAAGCCGCGACAAGGGTCCAGGCAGCCCCGGCATGCGCGCGAACGATCCCTGAATATGAACGCCGAACTCTTCAACGTTATAGCGCAGTAGGCGCGTGGCGGAATCGAGCGTCGTCATTGCGAAAGTAACGACGACTGTCGCGAGGAACGCCACGCAAGTCGCACGCGGAACACCGAAGACGTCGGTAAAGAGCGCCGCCATGAAGTCCCCGCCGCCATTGATGAAGCGGCTAATAGCAGGGGCCGCGCTATTCAAGCTGGCAAAACTTTCGCCTTTTACGGTAGCGATCCAGCCGGATTGCGAAATGCCGACGGTACACGCGACGATGACGATCACGGCGAGCATGCCTTCGAGCAGCATTCCGCCAAAGGCGACGGGCTTGGCGTCGCCCTCGGTCATGACCTGCCGTGAGCTGGTGCCGGAACTGACAAGACTATGGAAGCCGGAGATGGCGCCACAGGCAATGATGATGAAGAGGAATGGGAATACGAGCGGGACATCCTTGATGCCGAGGTCTTCCGCATGCATGCCGGTGAACTCCGGCGCGACGATCGCCGGCGACGGGTCGCCCGATGACATGGAGCTGAACTGCCAAACCCCAAGGCCGACGACCATGAAGAGTAGCCCCGCATAAAGCATGAAGGAGTTTATGTAATCGCGGGGCTGCAACAGCAGCCACACTGGCAAAATCGAGGCGAGCAACGCATAGGCAAGCAGAGCGATGATCCAGTTTTCGACGGCAGCCCCGCCCGCTTGTTTGAGTTCCTTGGCGTAATCGTCCTTGCCGAGCGCGCTGTAGTAGAGCGCCATGTCCGTTGGTTTCGTATGGCTGATGGGGGAGGCTTGGAGCGTGCGCTTGCCGCCATTGGCCTGGTCGAGCCGGTGACGTTCTTGCTCGATCACCTCGAGCATGTCGATACGATTTGCCTTGTCCTTACCGATATAGCGCGCGACGACCATCGGGCGTTGCTTGAGTTCGGGGAGCGCCTTGAGGTCGCGCTTGGAGTTTTCGAGATCACGAAGCTGCTTGTCGATCAGGCCGATTCTCTGGCTCAAGTCGCGGGCTTGGGGATTCTCCTCCATCGCCCGGTTCCAAGCGTCGTATTCGGACATGATCCGTCCGTCCGACCCCTTCTTCCCCATGTATTTCCCAATAAGCGGCGAGCGGATTTTGTTGAGCTCGTCGTTGAGGCGCTTTCTTTCGGCCTTCATCGAGTCAACCGCGTCGCCCGATCCCGTGAGCGCCGTGAACGAAATGCCCGTTTTCGCTACATCGTCAAGATTCTTGGGGTCAACAGCTTTGTAGCGCCCAAGCAAGCCGTCCGCTTCCGCAGCGTTCCCCCACGAAGTCAAGACAAGCCGCTGTTCAAAGTGTCCATGGTCGGCTTTGTCGCGGATGTTCTTCCATATCTCACCGTCGGTGCCGCCCGGAAGCGAGTACTGATAGATATAAACCGGAAACGCGGCGCCCAGGAACGAGAGCGCGAACACGAAGATCAAACCGACGAAAGTCACCGGCAGAAGCGCGAACTTGAACGTATAGACGGCGAGGCCGATGAGCACGGCGAGCACGGTGAGCAGCGCGGTTGGCATGACCGCTTCGGGATGGTGGTTGACGAAAAGCCCGGAGATGGTGATGCAGAAGAGCCCCATGCCCAACGCGAGCAGGAAGAAGATGACCAGCAGAAACGCGAAGCGCGCCCTGCGCCCGGCATAGTCACTGGTGATTTCGCCGATGCCGCGGCCATTGTGCCGCAGCGAGAGCATCATCGTGGTATAGTCATGCACCGCGCCGAAGAAGATCGCGCCGAGCACCACCCACAAAATCGCCGGAACCCAACCCCAATACACCGCGACCGCTGGTCCCATGATGGGCCCAAGACCCGCGATCGACGAGAAATGGTGGCCGAAGATGACGGTACGGCGCGTAGGGACAAATTCTTTACCGTCTTGGCGAGTGAACGATGGCCCCTTGCGTTTGTGTTCGACGCGCAAGAGACGGTCGATGAATCCGCCGTAGAGTTTGTATCCGATCCAGAATGCCGCGATGGATACTGCGATCACGGCAAATGCGTTGAAACCTTCCATAGGCGTTCTTCAGGTTCGGGTTGTGGTGAAAAGCGACTCGGCGGGATTCTAGCGAGTTTTTGGCGAAAATGTCAGCAGCCATCGTAAGCGCTCAGGCGCATGAACAACCAGGGGCAAAGTTAAAGCAAACCTGCCCGGCGAAAGGACCGGGCAGGGCAATAGCAAAAGATCAAGCCCTTTTACAGGGTGATTGTGCAGCGTCTGCACCATGTGGGGGTAGGAGCAGTGCCAAGCGCGCCGCCAACAACGTTCTTCATATCCTTGTTCGAAATTGCCTTCATGATCGAACCTTTCCAGAAAGAGACCACCTTGAACCCTCGACGCCTGCACATCAGGCACCGAACTTCGCTGAGGCTTGGAGCGTGCGCTCATCACCTCGACACTGGGATGGTATCCTATAGAGCCCGGCAATAACGGGACGAGAATCAAAAAACGGTACATAAAAGTACCAGTCACGAAAAGGCGGTACGCTTAAGAGCGGATGAAACCACAAGCTTCGAACGCGTTGGCAGCCCCTGCTGAACGAAAAGGAGACTACCCGGCCAAGTGGCCGGGTAGCGGGAGTACTCGGGTGATAAAATTCAGCGGTCGTTAGACAGTGATCGAGCAGCGACGGCAACTCACTGGCGTCGGAGGATTGCCTGCGCTAAGCGCGCCGCCGATGACGTTCTTCATGTCCTTGTTCGAGATTGCCTTCATGATCGAACCTTTCCTGATAAAGACATCCTGATTTCTTTGGTGCCCCACTCGGAACACCCGGATTTGCTGTGAGCCCGGCGCTTTCGCACCAGCGGCCACAACGAAGGAAGTGTATCGGGCAAAAAACACATTTGAAAATCACCAGTGAATATAGTGCCATGGATACGAGACTCTATTGTCCCGGCCGTCTTGGATCGGGAACACGGGGAAGCGATGGCGAACGCAGGAGCGGCTGCCGGGGCTCGAACCGGAACGCGAGATCAGACTCCGTGCATGTAAGCTCGCCGAGAAATGGAGTCATGCCCATCCGCAGGCGCCGCTCGAGGCCGCGTGGCTGCAGGCGCTTCCAAAAGTCTATGAGCGCAAGGATTCAAAAGCCGCGGAGCGGTTCGTTGAGGCCCACGTCGGCCCTGTGCCTGCCGCCCAGTGTTTGCACGTCTTCCGGGCCCAGTCCGTCGCAGCGCAGCTTTTCAGGCTATGCGGTGAAGAAAAGCGCGCGAAGAATGGTCTCCTGTCGGCGGACAAGGCGCTGCGCCGCGCGCCGGCGGAACAGACGCCGAGCTTCCTCGGCCTCGCGGTTCATTATGAAAACGCGTTGCGGCTTCTTTCTCCCGGTGAGGGAACGCCCGCGGAGCGCAAGCTGAGAAGGCGCGCGCGAACATTCTTCTTCAAGCTCCTTGACCGCGGCTATGGATGTTTCGAGAGCATCGTCGCGCGAGAAGGGCAATGACGCCAAACGTTGAGGGCAACGCGTCGCGCTTGCAATCCGTGATCCGTGGGGTAGGCTGGCATTCGCGCCCGCACGGTGAAACGCCGTGAACCTGGTCAGGGCAGAAATGCAGCAGCCATAAGCGGAAGCTTCAGGTGTTGCGGGCGCACTTTTTCTTTCGCGCCAGGTGATTTTGTAGCGTCACGCGCCCTCGCGTGACGGATTGAAGCGGCAAACTTTTCGGATGAGGCCGCCATGCGAGGGCGCATGGCGCTACTGGCTCTTCGCCGAGCACCCCATGCCCACCACTCGCGTATTCCTCTGCCGCCACGGCGAAACGGGCTGGAACCGCGAGGGCCGCTATCAAGGCTTTCAGGACATCCCGCTCAACGAGCGCGGCGCGGAACAGGCGAAACAGCTCGCCACGTTTTTGAAAAACATCGAGATTCACGCCTTTTACGCAAGCCCACTCTCACGCGCCCGCGAGACGGCTGTCGCCATTGTTTCGGCAAAGAAGCTCGACCCAGCCGTCATCCGCGCCGATCAAGGATTCGCCGAAATCAGCCACGGCAGCCATGAAGGCATGCTCGCCGCCGATGTTGAACGCGACAATCCCGGCTTGATGCGCGCCTGGCGCGCTGCGCCGCATACCGTGGTGTGGCCGAAGGGGGAGAGCGTGGAGATGGTGCAGGCGCGCGCTATCCCCGCGTTCGAGAAGGCCGTGCGGGATAACCCCGGCAAGAGCATCTTGATCGCCGCCCACGACGCCGTGAACAAGGTGTTGCTTCTTTGGGCGGCATCTTCGCCGCTCTCGAAGTTCTGGGTCTTCAAGCAGGATTCAACCTGCCTGAACGTGATCGACGTCGTTCAGGGCGACAACGGCGTTCTGTCCCCGTCTATCGTCATGACCAACAGCCTCGCCCATACCGGCAAGGTTTTTGCCGACCTCGTCCACAAGGCGCTGTAGAGAATTCGTGAAGCAAGGGGTTTATACCGATCCTAAATTGGAAATGTGATTTCCACCGTCATTCCGGCGAAAGCCGGAATCCAGACTTAACAAACGATTCCTCATAGTCGCTGGATGCCGACTTTCGTCGGCATGACGGGTAAATCCAACAACCATTTTGGGTTTGGTATTACCGTGTCCCGCAATCACCGGGAATTTTCCTGCCGGTGGAGGTCGACGGCGCGCCACATATACCAGCTTGCGACACTGCGCCAGGGCTTCCAGCGTTCGCCATAGGCGAGCAGGCGCTTGGGCGTCGGCATTTCTCTCTTTCCGTAGGTCAATTTGAAACCATGGCGCACGCCAAGGTCGTCCACGGGCAACACGTCGGGCCGCCCGAGACGGAACATTAAAAGCATCTGCACCGTCCAGCGCCCGACGCCGCGCACCTGTGTGAGATGCTCGATGATGTCTTCGTCTTCCATACGTCGTAGCGCCGGGTAGGACGGAACGACTCCCTCGATCGTTTTCGTGGCGAGGTCCCGCAACGCCAATAATTTTCCCTGCGACACACCCGCGCCACGGAGTTTGCCGTCGGAAAGCCTCAAGAGATGCGCGGGCGCGATGCGCGCGCGCGAAGGAAAGAGGTCGAGCACCCGGCCATGGATGGTGGCGGCGGCCTTGCCCGAAAGCTGCTGATAGATGATGGACTGGAGCAACGCCTCGAAGGGAGAGCGCGAGGGGCGCAACGTCAACGCGAAAGGAACGCGGCGCACGAGCGCTTTGAGCGCAGGGTCAACTCTGCCAAGCTCGCGGCAGGCGCGAGCACTGTCAAAGGGGATAGCGTGTTTCCCGGCAGCCATGACGGGATGTTGGCATGGCGCGATGACGATGCAAGACTGCGAATTTCTTCCTCTCCCCCTTAAGGGGGAGAGGAAGACAGGCTACCTGTCCGTCAAGGCTTGCAAGCTTCCGATATGGAAAGTTCCTGTGAAAGCGGCGCTACCGTCGCCGGTATTGATGACGACAAGGCGGCCACTTTGAGCGTCGACACCGTAGAGTGTCGAACCGACGAAGCCAAGGCCCTCGACATTCATGGCGGAACCGAAGCCGCCGCCAACAACCGAAACGCCATTCGTCCCGATATCGATCGCGATCAACTGGTCGCCGTCACGATCGCTGACGTAGAGCGTTCCCCCACCCGTCGAGCTGTAGGCAAGACCCGATATGCCGGTAAACGTGCTCAGATCAACCGCTGGAACCGCGGACGCAGCGCCCGTGTTGGTGTCGATTGTCACTAGCTCCTTGCTCGTGCGCGCGACGCCATAGAGCACGCCGCCGCCATAGGCGAGGCCCTGAATATCAGATATGCCAAGCGCTCCGACGGCGCGTGACGTGCCGCTGAACTCGTCAATCACATACAACATTTCGGCCGTCGCATCGACGCCGTAGAGGACATCGTTGCCTGAGTCATAAGCAAGGCCCGTGAGGTTATCGAGAGCGAGCGAATCGACGGATTCGCCGAGGCCGCCGGTATCAATCACGAGCAACGCCGGGCGGTCAGACAAGCCGAAGAGTTCGCCGGCGGCCATGCCTGGCGCCAGACCAGCTGCCAGGTAGCCCGTGGAGCCGATGGCGCTCGCGCTGCCGTTGCTGACATTGACCGAATACAATGTTCCACTCGTTCCGTCCGCGGCGTAGAGAGCCGTCCCGCCCATTTCGAAGGCCAGACCACGTGGATCGCTCAGCCCGGCGCCGAAGACACCGGAGGCCGGCGTAGCCGTTCCCGTGTTCGTGTCGATGGTGACCAGCTGGTCGGCGTTGGTGTCGGCGCCGTAGAGGACCGCGCCGTCCCAAGCGAGCGCTGTCACATCGATGCCAGCGCCGAAGCTACCGATAGCGGTTACCTCTCCGCTGGCCGTGTCGATGGTGACCAATTGCCCGTTGTCTGTGTCGCTTCCGTAGAGCACGCCGTTGGCAGTGTCATAGGCAAGCGCTATCACCGCATCGTCGCCGAGCGCTCCGACCGTGACGGCGGAACCGCCGCCCGTTCCGAGCCGCACCAGCTCATTCGTTGTTGTGTTGACCGTAAAGAGCGATTCGCCGTCGAAGGCAAGCCCCGAAGCAACTACCGCAACTGAACCAACGGCTGTGAAAGCGGCGTCATCGGTATCGACGGTGGAGAGCCGCGCGTCACTGGAACTCAGGGCGTAGAGCACGCCGCTATCGGGGTCCATGGCGAGGGATGCGCCGCCGCTCACCGCGCCGATGTCCGTGATCGTTGCGTCGTCGGTTGCGATGGCGATAAGTTTTGATTCATCCGACGAAACGCCGAGCAGGCGGTCACCTGCTTCGTCGTAGGCGAGCCCTTGAACGCCGCCATACACGCCAAGCGTGTTGACCACCGTTACCGACGCGTCCGATGGCGTGATCTCCAGAAGGTCGGGTCCCCCATTGTCCACGGCATAGAGCTTCTGGGTCGCAGTGCTGAACGCCAGCGACGACACGTCGACCGCGCCGATGGAACCGATCAGCGTTCCCGCACCGGTGGTACGGTCGATGCTGATAAGTTCGCAGGTCGTCTGGTCGACGCCGTAAAGCATATTGAGCAGCGTGTTGTAGGCGAGCCCGCGCACGTTGTTCCATCCGATCGCCCCGATCTGCGTCGCGACGCCGGTCGAGGTGTCGACGGCGACGAGCTTGCCGGTCTCCGTATCGCTGCCGAGCAGGCGGCCATTGTCATCGTCAAACGCAAGCCCCTCGATCGAATCGAACCCGGCAAGGCCCGGGCCCGACAAGTCAAAGGACGCGGCCGTCGTGTGGTTGATTTCCATCAACATATTCGCGCCGCCGCCGATCAGGCTGCTCGCGCCCACGACATTGATCTGCAGGAGGGTAGTCTTGCTGACACCCAAGGAATCGCTGACGCGCACGGTAAAGATGCTTCTGCTGCTGGACGATCCCGCCATACCGGAAACAGTCGCCGTTGCGTTCTGGACACCGCCGAGCGACATTCCCGACGGCAAGCTGCCGGAGACAAGCGTCCACTGCACTGGCGAACGCCCGCCGCTCGATTCGAGCGACGCCGAATAGCTGCCCGATGTCGCGGCGTTTGGCAGTGCAATGGTCAACAGAGTCAGCTCTTCGTAAATGGTGATCGAGAAAACCGACGACGCGACGTTGCCGATGTCGTCAGCGACCTGAACTATGAGCGAGAACTCGTCCGCGTCTTCGGGCGTGCCGGAAATTGCGCCGGTCTCGTCGTCAAGACTCAAACCATCTGGCAGAGTTCCGCCCGCGACACTCCAGGTGTATGGCTCGACGCCGCCGCTCGCGCTGAGCGATTGCGAATACGCAAGGCCAACCTCCCCGTCGCCGAGCGCTCCGCTCGAGTTAAGCGTCAGGAGATCGACATCGCCGCTCAGCGTTCCCGCTGCCGCGATCGTGAAGGTCTCAAGGGATTCGTCGGTGTAATCTTCTTCCAGCGTCGCGTTATGGCCGGTAATCCGGATGCTATACCCCGATCCCGTCATACCGCCCGGCACGCTCCAGTCGAAACGGCCGCTGTCGCTGATGCCCGCTGCGATGACCGCCATGGCGGCTCCGTGCTGCAGCAGGTCGATGTCAATGGTCCAGTCGCTCTCGTTGGGATTTGTCTGCCATTCGATACCCGCCGTGGTGAATTCTTCCACCGGTTCGCCATTGAGGGTGATTAGCGTGATACCAGCGGTGGAGAGCAAACCGTTGCCGATCGTCACGGACGACGCGACGCCGAAGTTCCCCGCGACATCGCGCACCGAAGCGCCGTCGAAGAGCAGCAATTCAGACTCACCGGGTATGAGACCGGCCCCGTCGCCAAGAAGGATTTCAAAGCTGCTGCCTGCGCCGGCTGCCGTAAGTGACGCATCGGTGCCGAGCGAGCCGCCATCGACGCCGAAGTCGCCGATCTCACCGGTGCCAAGCAGGATTTGCTCATTCATGTTGACGCGAATGAGATCGCCGGCGCTCACTTGGCCGTCGCCGCTCGTGTCAAAGTAAAAGGCATCGGCAAGCTGGGGACCGGCTTCGTCGTCAGAAATGATATCCACATAGTTAAGGGGAGCATCGCCTGAAACCGTGGCGGCGCTCACTTGTGCTTCATTCACGAGCCCCGCGATCAGCGAAGGCGAACTGGCTTCGATCAGGTTCAAGCCGGACGCCCCGCCGAACGGCGGCGGCGGGTTGTCCACCGTGGCTTCTTCGATAGTGAACACGATGATAGTAAACGCCTTGGTCGCGAAACTTCCGCCCGCATCGAGGCGGATAACGAAATCGAATTCACCGGCGACGGTTGGCGTACCGCTCAAATCACCCTTGCCTTCTGAAAGCGAAATGCCGTCGGGCAACGCGCCATCGAAGACAGACCACGTTCCGCCGTCGGGCGCGCCGCTCAAGGACTGACCATATTTTTGCCCGAGAAGCGCGTTGGGCAACTGATCCGTGAATATGCTGGCGTTCTGGAGAAACTCATCGCCTGCGTCGCCGCCGGAGCTTCCGCCATCGGAAGGCGTGGTAGGCGGCGCGGGATCAATCTCGATCGTGAACTCTGCAGATACATCCAATCCACTCGAATCCGCAGCGGTGGCCGTAACAGTAAAAGATCCTTCTTCAAGCGGAATTCCCATGACCAACGCACCGTCGAAAGAAAGGCCCGAAGGCAAAGTTCCGGCAAGAGTAACGCTCACCGGCGCCAAGCCGCCCGAAGCAGCGACAAAGCCGGTATAAGATTTTCCGGCGGTACCTCTTGGAAGCGCCACAGTCGTAATCGAAAGCCCTGAAATAACGGTCAACGAAGCCGGCGGGGACGCGGTGTTGTCGCTCACTTGAACGCCTAGACCGGCGTCAGTGCCCGTGACTTCAAGATCAATGACATAGGTTCCGGCGACGATCCCCCCCGGTAGGGCGAAAGTAAGCGTAACCGCGCTTGCCGCTGCCGGAGCGATCGAGGCGGGAGAGAAAGTGACGCTGGTCGTCAGCGTGGTTGTGGTTCCTCCCGCGATGGCGCGCAGCGTGGCGCCCGTCAAGTTGAGTGTCGAGCCACCAACGTTCTTGACGGTCGTGGAAGCGGTCAACCCTGTCGCACCGGCAAGCGCGGACGTACTCCCGAGCGTCAGCGCGCCGATTCGCGGCAATGCGGTGATACCGAGAACGACGAGCGAGCTATCGATTGGGAACTCACCGGTCACCGGCGCGGCTTCCGATCCGCCACTCGGAATTGTGGAGACAACCGCCGACGACGACGAGAGCGAGTAGACGATGGTATCGCCCTGTGCCGCTGTGCCAGCGAAGTCGGCGACGAGAATCACATACATGGAGCTCCCCGCCGCAAGATTGAGCGCGGTGAAAGAAAATGCCGCGCTTTGGGCGCCCCCGGAGAAATTCGTTATCGACGCGCCAAGCTGCGCTTCGCTCGCTTCACGCGTGCCGTTGCCGTTGGTGTCGAGGAAGAGACGCAGACGCGTTAGCGCCGTTGTTTCATCGGCGCTGCCGCTCGCGCTGAAGGTGAATCCCGCGACAGCTCCGCTACCATTTTGAGCGGAGACTACCCACTGCCCGATGACAACGCCTTGGGCATTATTGATGGCCGAAAAATTGGCCGGGCGCGCGCCGCCAACGGCAACGACGAGCTGCGGCTGCGTCGGAGGCGGTTCAGAGCTGTTGAATTGCCACACGACGGACCCGTTGGAGTCGTTGTCGAAGTCTTCGCCCCAGCCGTCGCCCGTCACGCTCGTGTTGACGATGGTCAGCGTGCCGCCGCCTGACGCAAGGACGTTAGAGCCCGTACCGAACGAGGTGTCTGGAAATTCGACGCCAGTAAACGTGAGGTTGTCGGCGCGCGCATAGATCACCATTGCGGCGCCGTCGGCACCACTGGCTATGGTGACGTTCAAAACGGAGATGGTCCCGGTTCCACCGATGATAATGCCGCCGGGGCCGATATTGGTCAGCGTAACGCCTGCGCCCTCAGCCGTACCGTCGATATTCAGATCTCCCTCGACAACCATTGTGAATCCGTCGGGCGCTCCGCTTGCCGCCTGTATCGCCGCCGTGCCGCTCAAGTCGAGCAAACCGCCATCTTCCAC
>JABWBM010000244.1 GCA_013360495.1 Planctomycetaceae bacterium | reverse complement strand
GTCGGCATCCAGCGACTATGAGAAATCGCTTGTCACGTCTGGATTCCGGCTTTCGCCGGAATGACGGTGGAAATCACATTTCCAATTTAGGATCGGTATTATCCCTGAAACTTCGCGAGCAGCGCATCGATATTCTTCTTTGCGTCGCCGAGCCACATGCGCGTGTTCGGCTTGTAGAAAAGCGGGTTGTCGATGCCGGCGTAGCCCGCTCCCATGCTGCGCTTCATGACGATCACGGTCGTGGCCTTCCACACCTGAAGCACCGGCATACCGGCGATCGGGCTTGATGGGTCGTCTTCGGCGCTCGGATTGACGATATCGTTGGCGCCGATCACCAGCACCACGTCGGTCTCGGGGAAATCCTCGTTGATTTCCTCCATCTCGAGAACTTTTTCGTAGGAAACCTTCGCTTCGGCGAGCAACACATTCATATGCCCCGGCAATCGTCCGGCTACCGGGTGAATAGCGAAACGGACTTTCTTACCCTTGCCGCTCAGGATACGTTCGACCTCGGACAACGGGTGCTGCGCCTTCGCTACCGCCATGCCATAGCCCGGCACGATGACGATGCGCTTCGCTTCATTTAAGAAGTTCACCACGTCGCTGACGTCAATGGTCTTCGCTTCACCCGCGACGACTGCCGCCCCTGCAGCTGGAGCTGCTCCGCCATCGCCGGTGCCAAAGCCGCCCATAATGACACTGACAAACGAGCGGTTCATGCCGCGGCACATGATGTAACTCAGGATCGCGCCGCTGCTACCCACCAGTGCGCCGGTGATGATCAACAAATCGTTCGAGAGCATGAAGCCCGCTGCAGCCGCGGCCCAGCCTGAATAACTATTGAGCATGGACACCACGACGGGCATGTCGGCCCCACCGATGGCCATGACCGAATGCGCGCCAAGAATCAGCGCAATGCCCGTCATAATCAGTAACGGCACGAGCCCGCCGTCATGCTGCGCCTGAACGAAGTAGACGCCTAGTCCAATCGAAGCCAGCACCAAGGCGAGATTGATGAAGTGCCGGGCGGGAAGCAGCAATGGCTTGCCACCGATCAATCCCTGCAGCTTTGCGAACGCGATGATCGAACCGGTCAGCGTGATCGCGCCGATGAATACGCCGGCGTAGATTTCGATCAGGTGAATGGCGCCTTCAACTTCGTGAAAATGCGTCGTCGCGATAAAGCCCGAAATTCCAACCAATACCGCTGCCAAGCCAACAAAGCTATGCAGAATCGCCACCAGCTGCGGCATCGCCTCCATCTTCACCCGCGCCGCCACGACCAGGCCGAGCGCTGCGGCCGGCGCCATCATGGCAAAGAGCAGCAGATGGTTATCGAACTTCTCGCTGAGCGTCGCTGCCGCGAGAGCAAGGACCATGCCGACGATGCCGAAGATGTTGCCGCGCCGCGCCGATTCCTGGCGCGCAAGCCCGCCAAGGCTCAGGATGAAGAGCATGCCGGCGGCAAGAAACGTGATGTTGACCAATCCCGGACCCATATTATTTCCTGAACATTCTGAGCATACGCTCGGTGACGGCAAAGCCCCCCGCGACATTGATCGTGGCAAAGAACACCGCGATCGCGCCGAGAACGATGGCCGCGAGATTCGAGTCAGCCGAAAGTTGCAGCATCCCGCCGAGCAGGATGATCCCACTAATCGCATTGGTTACGCTCATCAGCGGCGTGTGCAACGCGGGCTTCACGTTCCAGATCACCTGCCAACCGACGAAACAGGCGAGGACGAACACCGTGAAGTGCCGCACGAAGGAGTCCGGCGCGTTGACGCCGATAGCCATGAACGCGAGGATCACCGGTATGGTCCACAAGCCGCGCGGCGAAAATGAGCGTTTGCGCTCGAGTTCGATCTTGCTTGTAGCAGTGGGCGTACGCACGGACGGGCGCTTGGGCACCTCGGCCTGAGGCGCCGATGCAGCAGGCTTCTGTTCCACCTTCGGCGGCGGCCACGTTACCTGACCCTCGTGGCAGACGACCGCGCCGCGCACGATCTCGTTGTTCATGTCGATCTTGAAATTCGTCCCGCCGCCCATTTCGGCCAAAAGATTGCAGAGATTGTTGCCGTAGAGCTGACTGCTCTGGCTCGCCATGCGGCTCGGAAGATCAGTGTACCCGATGATGGAAACGCCGTGCTTGACCACAAGCTTGCCCGGATCGGTCAACTCACAGTTGCCGCCCTGTTCAGCCGCGAGGTCGACGATCACTGAGCCTTGTTTCATGCTCTTGACCATCTCGGCGGTAATCAGCGTCGGCGCTTTTTTGCCGGGGATCAGCGCCGTGGTGATGATGATATCAACGTCCTTCGCCTGATCGGCGAAGAGCTTCATCTCGGCATCGATGAATTCCTTGCTCATGACCTTGGCGTAGCCGCCCTCGCCTTCGCCCGACTCCTTGAAGTCGAGCACGAGGAATTCGCCGCCCATGCTCTCGACCTGCTCCTTGGCGGCGAGACGTGTATCGAAGGCGCGCACGATGGCGCCAAGCCCTTTGGCCGTGCCGATGGCCGCAAGGCCAGCCACACCCGCGCCGATCACCATCACTTTGGCAGGCGGGACTTTTCCGGCTGCCGTGATCTGTCCCGTGAAGAAACGCGGGAAAACTTGCGCTGCCTCGATCACCGCGCGATAGCCCGCGGTGTTGGCCATGGAGCTGAGCGCGTCCATAGATTGCGCGCGTGTGATGCGCGGCACCTGATCCATGGCGACGACGGTGCAGCCACGCTCGGCAAGGGATTTCAGGAGCTGCTCGTTGGTCGCGGGATAGAAGAAAGACATCAAGCCTTGTCCCCTGCGGAGCAGGCCTACCTCGCCCGGCCCGGGGACGGAGTTCAACGACGGCGCGCGGACTTTGAGCACCCAGTCGGCCTGATCCCACAAATCTTTCGGCCCGCCAGCGATCTTCGCGCCGGCGCTAGTATAGGCCACGTCGGAAAAATTAGCGGCAGCGCCTGCACTGGACTCGACCAGCACTTCGAAACCAAGCTTGATGAGACGGGACACCGTGTCGGGGGTTGCTGCGACGCGCGCTTCGCCGTGATGTACTTCTTTCGGGATGCCGATTTTCATAGTCCGGTGCTTCGTCCTGATGCTGTATCGATCTTGCTCGTCTTCTGTAGCGCCCCGCGCCCCCGCAGGGCGTGCAAACGGGTCTTTCTTCCGTAGCGTCACGGCTATGCCGTGACGTCTTGTTCCTTGCATTCGTTCCAGGCGGGTGAAGACGTCACACCATAGGCGTGACGCTACAGCCAATCGCGGCGCGAAGTCTATCAATGCGTAACCATCATGGGTAAAGGAATTTAGAGCAGGCGAACAGCGGGTTCACGTACCTAGCAGGGTGTTGAAAAAGTCCGTCCTGGACTTTTTCAAGGTCGTTATGGCGAAGTGAATTCGCCATAACTCCCGTTTCGCTCGGTTTTACGAACCTCGCGA
>JABWBM010000060.1 GCA_013360495.1 Planctomycetaceae bacterium | reverse complement strand
CGGTCGAGGATCTTTTGCGGCGTGAGCAGCTTCGAGCGCGAAGCTGCCAATTCGATCGCCAACGGGATGCCGTCGAGTTTCACGCAGATCTGCGCCACCGCCTCGACGTTCTCCTCGTTCATCTCAAACTTCGGATTGACTTCGCGCGCGCGTTGGGCGAACAGCCGCAGCGAAGCGTAGCTTTCGAGCTTGCGCGTCATGCGCCGTGTGGCCTTGCCGACCTTTTCGGTTTGTTTGCGCGCGGGCGTGGCCAGCGGTTCGAGGGGGAATTCCTTTTCGCCTTCGATACGCAATGGGACGCGGCTGGAAATGAGGAATCGCGCTTTCGGCGCCATGGACATCCAGCGCGCGACGGTGGCCCCCGCGTGGTCAACGACCTGCTCGAAATTATCGAGGATCACGAGGATCGGCCCGCTCGCGTTGGTGCAGCGGCCGTTGATGGCATAGCCGATCTGCTCAACCGGGTCTTGCTGTGTCATCGGCACGCCGAGCGCGTCGCCCACGCAGTTGCAGATACCGGGGACGCTGCGAGCTTCCGTGAGGTCCGCGAACCATACGCCCGCCGGAAAGTCGGCAAGTTGCTCGCCTGCCCAGCGTTGGGAGAGACGTGTTTTGCCCGTACCGCCCGGGCCGGTAAGCGTGACGGCGATATTGTTCGAATCCTGAAAGAATTCGGTGAGCTGCCGCAATTCGTTCTCGCGTCCGACGAAGGACGAGGGCCTGCGCGGCAGGTTTGTTTTGATCACGTCGAGGGTCTTGATGGGCGGGAATTGGCGCGAAGCGAGCTCCTTCGCCGACAACTGCCAGACATGCTCCGGCCACTCAAGGCCCTTCAATCGGTGTTCGCCGAGGTCGAGGAGGATGTAATCGGGCTGCGGGTCGAAGCCGCGCAAGGCGCGCTCGCTGAGGAGTATCTGTCCGCCGTGACCCGCCGAGGATACGCGCGCCGAGCGGTTCACCATCGGCCCGAGGTAGTCCATGCGGCCTGTGGCCGTATTCTTCTCGCACACCGGATTGCCGAAGTGAACGCCCATTCGCACGCGCAGGCCCCGGAACAGACCGTCCTCGCTCGGGGCCGCGTGGGAGATGGCAAGCAACGCTTCCGGCCACTGGGCTTTGTGCAGCTCGCGCTGGGCGCTGATGCAAAAGGAGGCTGCCTTGCCGGCGTCGGGGAAGGCAACCATGAACGCGTCGCCCTCGGTTTTGACCTCGTAGCCGCCATGGGCTTCGAGCTGCTGGCGCATGATGCTGTTATGGAGTTCGAGCGCCTCGCGCATCACGTCGTGGTTTTGCTCCCACAGGTTGGTGGAGCCTTCAATGTCGGTGAACACCAAAGCGACTGATCCTGTTGGCGCGTCTGCCATGGACGAATTCTCCCAACGCCTGACGTTTTCTAGCGCTGCACGATCATAAAACATTCGGCGTCCGCACGCACCGTTAAACAGCGTTTGGCGCGGGTTCCCGGTCCCCGGATTCGGTGATCGCATTTATCCGGCGGTAGTCGTCGAACGAGGAGCGGATCGCTTCTCTTGTGGCGGGTGGAGTCCAGATCGGGATCAGGTAGCGCAGCCAATGGGAGCGCGCTTTTTCGCGAAAGTATTTCTCGTGATCCCATTCTGTCTCCGCCCATGTCAGCAGGTCTTCGATCAAGCGTTCCTCGCCCGCGAGATGCGCGAAGCGCGCTGCGTGTTCGTATTCCCTCACGTTGGATTTTTCCAGCCGCCCGGCCCCATACATCGGAATATACCAGCCGCTAATATGGCACAAGACCCCGATGGTCTTGCCAATGGCGCTCATTTTCCGTTCTAGAAAACAGTCCGGCGCAGCGCCAAGTTCCGCGATCATCTTTCCAAGTTGCTCCCGATGATGGAGCTCGTCCTGTTCGATCTTCTGGATGTCTCGCCGCTCGGTTGGGTCTTTGACGGCACGCCAATGGCCGCGGTAGGCGTGCGCCGCTGCCAGTTCGCCCGAGTAGGCTCGCTGCAGGAGGCGGATAAGCTGAGCTTTGGCTGCCAGCCGGTCCATGCCATCCAAGCATACCCGGGACGCGGCCCGAAGTGGCCGATAAACGGTCTCTCGCATGGTAAGGAGCCTCGCGCTAAACTCTCGACCCATGGCGCTCGACCTTTCCCTGCTCAATCCTGCCCAGCGCGACGCGGTGATGCACGTCGATGGCCCGCTACTCGTGATCGCGGGTCCCGGCTCGGGCAAGACGCGCGTCATTACCTGGCGCGTGGCGTGGATGATCGAGCAGGGCGTTTCGCCGTGGTCGATCCTCGCCGTCACTTTCACCAACAAGGCCGCGCAGGAGATGCGCGAAAGGATAGCGCGGGTCGCCCCATCGGACGGCGCGCGCATCTGCACCTTCCATAGTTTCGGAGCGATGTTCCTGCGCGCCGAGCACGAGCGCCTCGGCCTCGCCCGCGACTTCAGCATCTACGACGAGTCCGACCAGCTCGGCCTGATCAAAAAGGCATGCAGCGAACTCGGCATCGACAAGGACACGCTCGCACCCCGAGAAATCCGCCACGCTATCGGCGAGGCCAAGAACGGGGGCATCACGCCCCACCACTACCTGAGCAACGCGCGGAGCTGGCGCGAGGAGAAGATAGCGGCGGCCTACGCGAAGTATCAGGATCTGTTGCTCGGGAACAACGCCTGTGACTTCGATGACTTGCTATTGCGGCCGGTCGCTGCTCTCCGCGACAACTCCGAGTTGCGCGAGCGCTATGCCAATCGCTATCGCTATATCCTTGTTGATGAATATCAGGACACGAACGCCGTACAGTACGAACTCACCCGTCTGCTGGGCGGCACTCACCGCAATGTTTGCGTGACCGGCGACCCCGACCAGTCGATCTATTCATGGCGAGGCGCGGACATCACGAACATCCTGAACTTCGAGAAAGATTTTTCCGACACGCGGGTTGTGGTGCTCGGCCACAACTATCGCTCGACCAAAAATATCGTCTCGGCTGCAGACGCGCTGGTGCGCAACAACGTAAGCCGCAAGAGCAAGGATCTGTTCACCGACAACGAGGCGGGCCACAACATCCGCGTGGTGATGACGCAGAATGAGACCCACGAAGGCATTCGCGTTGCCGCCATCGTCAAGGATTTGATCGAGCATGAAGGCATCGACTACAACGACGTCGCCGTCTTCTACCGCACCAACGCCCAGTCCCGCGCGCTGGAACAGGGTTTGCGCGAGGCGGGTATCCCCTACGTGATTGTCGGCTCCGTCGAATTCTACAAGCGCAAGGAAATCGTCGATGTGCTCGCCTGGTTGAGGCTCCTGATCAACCCCACAGACGAACAGGCCTTTGGCCGCGCCATCGCCAATCCGGGCTGTGGTGTCGGCGAAGCCTCGGCCGCGAAAATCGTAGCGGCTGCCAGAGCCCGGGGCATCAACCTGATCGACGCGGTGCGCGACCCCGACGTGCTCGCGTTACTGCGCGGAAAGCCCGCTGCCGGCGCGCGCGCCTTCGGCGAGATCGTGGGCAAACTGGCGGCCATGCCGAAAACGCCGGCCACCGGCATCGTGAGTCAGGTGATTTCGCTCACGGGGTACGAATCGTGGATCATGCGGGACGATCCCGCGCGGGGACTTGAGCGCGTGGAGAACGTGCAGGAGTTAGTCTCTGACGCCGCGATTTTTGACGAAACTAATCGTGGCGCCACGCTCGCCGATTACGTCGAGCGTGTGTCGCTGATCAACGACATCGACAAATACGATCCCGGCAAGCGCGCGGTGTCGTTGATGACGCTGCACTCGGCCAAAGGCCTCGAGTTTCCCGCGGTGTTTATCGCAGGTGTCGAGGACGGCTCCATCCCGCACATGCGCTCCATCACCGGCGATTCCGGCAACCTCGAGGAGGAGCGCCGCCTACTCTATGTAGGAATCACCCGCGCCAAGCGTTTCCTGCATCTGACGCTCGCGCGGCACCGCGAACAGTTCGGCCAGAGCACGCGCAACTCGCCCTCGCGCTTTTTGCGCGAGCTGCCGCAGGAATTGCTGGCACAGGAAGATCACACCGGCGGTCTTTTCGGCGTCGGTCTGGGCGGCGTGAAACCCGCCGCTGTGGAATCGCTGCCCTTCGACGATGATGTCGAACCTGCGAGCGACGATGACGGCGCGGCCGCGCCTGATCCGTGGGAAGGCGCGGACACCGGGCCGGGCCTGCGACTCTTGCGGAAAGAGCCATTGCCCGCCGAGCCGCCGCGACCAGAGATCGTCCCGGGCGGGATGGTCAACGCCGATCTGAACGTCGGCGACCGCGTTCGCCACCAGATGTTCGGTGTGGGCAAGATTTTGTCGTTTACTCCCCATGCAGGCGGGACGCGCGCGCGGATTCTCTTTACGGGTTGGGGCGAGAAGAACATGGCGCTCGAATACGCGCGTCTCGAGCGCATCGAACCGGCGCGATAGCCATGCCTCCATTCATGGAAAGTATCTGCGGCGGCCACGCAAAGGTGGTAATCGCCGTATCCTTGACTTAAGATGCATGCGAGGAGGGAAGCCGGGGATTATGCCGGAGGAAGCCACCAAACGTGTCGCTGTCTCCGAGTCGCTGTCGGTCAAGCTGCTGTGCGAACGCAACCCCGGATTCGACCCGCACAAATATACCGAACGCTGGAACCGTTATAAAGTCCTCGACAAATTAGGCGAGGGTGGCATGGCGGTTGTCTACCGGGCTCAAGATATCGAGCTTAACCGCGATATCGCCCTCAAGATCGTCCGCGATGGCAAGAATGCGGACATGGTTGCCCGCTTTCTCGACGAGATCCAGCTTCATGCGCGTCTGCAGCACCCTTCCACCGCGCCGATGTACGACTTCGGGCTGACGCCGGATGGAAAGCTCTTCCTCGCCATGGAACTGGTGTTCGGCGAGTCGTTCAAAGCCGTGATCGCGCGCTACCACGAAGCGGACGGCGTCGGTTCCGTCGTCCACCTCACCGACCTGCTGGAGAAATTCGCGCGTGTGTGCGACGGGCTGTCGTTCGCGCATTCCATCGGCATCGTGCACCGCGATGTGAAGCCAGAAAATATTATGTGCGGCGATTTTGGCCGCGTCTTCCTGATGGACTGGGGGCTCGCTACGACGTTCAAGCAGGACCGGCGTGATTCCCAGCGCTTGCTGGCAGCCGCCACGAGCGAGGAGCGTACGGCGGCTCACGCGGAAATCAAAAAGACGCTCGATGAGCGGCGCCAAACCGGTGGCAGCAAACGCCTGCCGACGGTCAAGCTCGCACATCAATCGATCCTCGGCAACGTTGTCGGCACGGTGGGGTTCATGCCGCCCGAACAGGCCCTGGGCCGCGCGGATTCGGTGGACAACCGCTCGGACATCTATGCGCTCGGTTGCATTCTCTACACCATCCTGTGCGGAAAGCCGCCCGTTCAGGTGGAAGACGAAACCAAGATATGGCAGGCGCTCGACACCGTGATTGACGGAAAGATCCTTCCGCCCGATCAGCGTGGCTCGAAAAATCTGGTGCCGAAGGGGCTTTCGAACATCGCGATGCAGGCGATCTCGCGTGAGCCGCGCGAACGCTTTCAGTCCGTGGGGCAACTTCGTCAGGCCGTGCTGGACTGGATGCACAAGCAGGCAGAGGCCAGCATCGTGCTTGTCGAGGTGGAGGACGAAATCGCGGCAGCCGAAGAAGACCTTCGCCAGCATCGTCCTGAAAGCGCGCAAAAGCTGCTCAACGGCGCTGAAGAAAAGATCCGCGGCGTCGACGGAACCGAACGCCTGATGCGCTCGATTCAGTCACTCCTGGAACGTTCCGCGGTCGATATCAAGGAGCGTGTCGAACGCGAGGCGGTGTTGCGCGCTTATAAGGACCTCCGGGCCGCCATCGTCGAGTCGCAGTTCAACCTGGTGCTGAGTCACCTGCGTTTGCCCGCGCCGACGGTGCGCCGGGCCCACGACCAATTGCTCAAAGCGTTGCAGGGGAGCGGCGTATGGGTCAATCCCCGCGGGATGCTGGAGAAGTTTGGCCGCTTCGCCTCTGAACAAAGCGAAGGCATGCAGATGGGCATGGAGATGAGAGAGCAACTCATTTTCGGCCTTTTCCTCTTCGGCTGGGCGTCGACGCGCATGGCTGAGGTGACGTCGATGGATCACGGCCGTGAGATGTTCATGAATCACGCGGAAACCGCGATGACGCGCCTCAACGAACTTGCCGCCACCTATCGCGCGCCGAAGCTGATCCTCGCGCGTATCAAACGCCTGCGCGGGGCCCATGAGGACGCCGACCGCCTCGAACAGGAAGCCAGGGACACGCCAGTCCTGAGCGCTGACGACTACATCTTCCTCGCGACGATTTCTTTTTCGGACTATCAGCTTGAGGAAGCGCGCGACCAACTGCTCACCGCGCTTTCCCTCGACCCTGGCGCGTTTTGGGGGCACGCGCTGATGATCTTTGTCTGCAACGGCCTCGGCGATCAGCGCGGCGCGTTTGCGGCGCTTCATACCTGTCAGGCGATGCAGCCACGCGAGCCGAATCTCTGGACGATGCGCGGTTTCCTCGAGCGCGAACTTGGCCAGTTCGACAAGGCGATGGAGTCCCTCGACCGCGCTTTGCGTTATGGCCCCGCCGATACCCTGGGCCGCCTGATACGCGCCGACCTGCGCAAGCGCATGGGGCGTATCGACTGGCAGCGCGACCTCGATTACGCGGCCGATCTCGTCACGCCGCCGGTGACGACGTGGGATCACTTCGTGCTGGCGTTGATCTCGCTCTACAAGAACGACCTCGAGTACGCGCTCGAGTTTGTGCGGGCGGCCCAGCGCCGCTCGCCGGAGATGCCACAGCTCTATGGACTTGAGGCCGCCGTGCTCGTGCGAAGCGGTAGAATGGAAGACGCGGAGAAACTTTTCCGCAAGGCGCTCGCGATGGCGCCACAGGATCCGCGCCTGTCGGAATCTTTGCTCGGTTTGCTCGTCTATACCAAGCGCTACGGCGAGGCGCGTTCGAAATATCTGATCGACGAGGAACACCGGCCCGGCTCATCGACGCCGGCGATACTCTTGCTCGCGGCGCGCGCCTTCGCGGGTTACGCCGGAGGGGAGAAGGATGAGGAAACAGGGGATACTCGACGGGCGCTCGCGTTGCTTGAGAAGGCGGCAGCGTCTGGAACGGTTGCGAGAGTCGAGGTCGATGATGCGCAGGAGTTTAGCTACCTTCGCACGCGTCCAGAGTATCGCCGTATCTACCGGATGCTGCGTGAAGGGCCGCCGTCGCCCCGCCTTTTCCAGCCTTCGATCGAAGACATGCCCGGCGGTGCGGGGAAGTAGGAAGAATTTAAACCACAAAGGCACGAAGACACAAAGATGAGAGCATCGTCTTTCATGGTATTTCTTCGTGTCTTTGTGTCTTCGTGGTTAAAAATCTTTATATTTCTCTTCTCCGCGTTCTCTGCGCCTCGGCGGTGAAATATCCTTCGACTCTTGGGCCATCGCGTGAAATAGTGCATCCATGACGCTTGGTGAAATCACAGACGCACAGTCCCTCGCCGGAGCCTTCCAGACCGGAATCTTCGGACAGATCACGCTCCTGGCGACATTGGGCTTGAGCGGGCTTTTGATCCTGCTCCCCGTGCTCGGGATGGCGTTCCGGGACGAGCGCTTCGTTCACGCCGCGAGACGCGGGCAATACCTGCTGCTCGGTTTCACAATGCTGGCTGCCGCCACGCTTTTGACCATGATCTTCGGCGGGATGTTCGTCACGACCTACGTGCGGAATGTCTCAGAGCTTCACGAGGAAACCTTTTATAAGATCACCGGCCTGTGGGCGAGCCAGCAGGGCAGTCTGCTGTTCTGGTGTCTGATCCTGAACATTTTCGGCGCAGTCTTCGCATTTGCCAATCGCCATACACGCACCGACCGGCGACTGCCTGCGACGTTACTCGTGCTCGCCGTGGTGCAGACCTTCTTTCTCTCGCTGCTGCAGCTTGATCACCAAAGTCCCTTCGTGCTGGTGATCGATTCGCTCAAGGATCCGCAATTCGCGGACATGACGCTGGAGCAGTGCTTCCATAAGTGGGGCGATCAACCATGGCCGGGTGCGCTCTGGCATGTGCAATCAATGGCGACTAATTTGATTCAATTCGCGACAGACGTGCAACAACTGGAGCAGTTTTTCTCGTTACCGCTTGCGGATATACACGATCGTCTGGTGATGGATCCTTCCACACTTCCTGCTCCTGTGCTCGAAGACGCTATTACTTCCTTCCGCGAAGGCAACGGCCTCAACCCGCAGCTTCACAATCCCTGGATCGCCATTCACCCGCCGGTGCTCTACCTCGGCTTCATTGGTTTTACCATTCCCTTTTGCTATGCCGTTGGCTCGCTGATCTCGGGCGAACTGGATGCCACGTGGATCCGGCGCGCGCGCCTTTGGACCATGAGCGCCTGGGTGTTCCTTACGGCCGGCATCGCCATGGGCGGCCTCTGGGCCTACGAAATCCTTGGCTGGGGCGGCTATTGGGCGTGGGACCCCGTGGAAAACGCGAGCTTCATTCCGTGGCTCGCTGCAACGGCCTTCATCCATTCCGTGATCGTTCAGGAGCGGCGCGGCATGTTCAAGGCATGGAACGTCTGCCTGATCGTCCTCACCTATTGCCTCACAGTGCTTGGCACCTTTCTCGTGCGCTCAGGCATCGTCGAGTCGGTTCACGCCTTCGCCGATACGGGGCTGAAAATGCCGCTCTTGATATTCTTCATTATTGTATTTCTCGTGCCGCTCTTACTCGTCGTGTATCGCTATCCGCTCTTGAAGGCGACGCGCGGGCTTGACTCGTTGCTTTCTCGTGAGGCGGTGTTTCTCGGCAACAACCTGCTGCTCACGCTGCTTGCGGCCATCGTGCTCGTCATGACGCTCTGGCCGGCCGTCACGGAAACGCTGCTCGGCCCGGAGCGCAAATTTCAGTGGGGCGCTCAGGCCTATAGCGTCATCACCACGCCGCTCTTTTTACTGCTGATCTTTTTTACGGCAGCCGGGCCTTTGCTCAGTTATGGCCGCACGTCGAAGGGAATGCTCGCGCGGCAATTCGCGTTTCCCTTGCTGGCGCTGTTCGCTGGCGCGGGCGTCAACGCATGGCTCGTGATCGGAAGTAACCACGTCCACGCCATACCTACTGAGGGCGACGCCATTGTCATGCTCGCCGCCTGGACCGATCGCATTACGCAATTTGTCTTGCCCGCGCTGGTGGCGATGCTCGGTGCGAGCGTGCTGCAAGAACTAGTACAGGCAGCCACGTTGCGCAAACGCTCGACGAAGGAAGCGATCCCGTCGGCGATGATGAGTGTGTTGCTCGCCAACCGGCGTCGCTTCGGCGGCTACATCTGCCACATGGGCGTGGCGCTCATTGCGACGGGCATTTTTCTGTCGAGCAGCTATGACACGGACGACGCCCACGTGCTCACGCCGGGCGAGTACGCCGTGCTCGACGGCCGATGGGCGCTGGTGTACGACCATAGCGATGAAACGCCGCTCTTTCGCTTCGCGCATTCAAAGGAACACAGTCCAACGGTACTCAATGCCGCTCAACTGCTGCGCGAGAATCCTACGGCCACAACCGAACAGATATTGGAAGATTTGACTTCAAAACATGGTGGTACTCTTCCGCCGCAAATGGTTGCCGGGATGGCCAAGGCCGCCCAAGCGTATGAACATCAGGAAATCATGAGTGTCGCCATGCAGCTGTGGCGCGACCCAAACATTACGCTCGACGATTATCTCGCTCACGCCAAGACGGGCGAGTCGCCCGAGCGCCGCGCGCAGAGTGAGCGCATCTACGCAACGGCCAAAGCTCACGCTACCGATCCGCGCGCCGCCGAGGAATTCCGCGCCGTCGTGCATTTCTTTCCTTATGTGTCGGGCGCAGAACCGGATGATCGGGTTGCTGTCGTGAACCATTTGCGTCTTGGCGCCGCGGGCGACAAGGAGAGCGAGCGCGCCGTGCGGGATCTCGGCTGGCGTGCATTGGGCGGTCTTCGCGACGTCGAGCGGGACGGCAACGACGCAGAGAAGGCGCTGGCGCAATCGGTCCTGCGCGACGTGCTGGCGAGCGCCAAGGGAACCCTCGCGCCGGGCATCAAGATTCACCGCGACAAGCAGACCGGCGGCCCGCGTTCGGGCGGCGTGCAGGCCGACCCTGAGATTCTCGAATTGCTGGACGAGGACCTTTACGTCACGTTGCAGGATATCGACCTGAGCGCGCCCGGCGAACCCGCGAATTTCAGAGTGCATGTCAAACCCGGCATGAACCTCGCGCGGCTTGGGCTGGTCGTCATGGTGCTTGGCGCGTTGTTCGCGTTGCTGCCCCGCAAACGGCGGACTTTTCCGGAGCCATCTCTTGGAATGTGAAGATTTTCACCACGGGGGACACGGAGAAACACGGGGATGACTTCATAACCCCCGTGCTTCCCTGTGTTCCCCGTGGTAAAAAAGTCTTTATGAAGATCAGTATCACGATTATCCTTTTCTTCCTTGCTGCGCCGCTCGTCGGTCAGGCGGACAATACCACCAAGCAATACGACGTTTCGGCGGGTCAGCTCAAGCCTTCGGATGTCGCTGCCGCCAACAAGGGTAAGGTTAAGCGAACGCAGACCGACGTCGATGAGATGGTTCGCAGCATCGCCGCCGGCTATCGCTCGGTGTGTTGTCCCCACAAAAGCCTGGTTGGCTCGGATACCTGCGCGTCCTATGAGCCGCAGATGGCGATGATTGAGTTCCTTGCCATCAAGGGCTACGGGCGCGAGGAGATCGAAAAGTTCATGGTGCATGGCGGCCCGCCAGAGCTTGCCGACGACTATAAGTCGTGGCTCAAGCAGCGGCTTCGTGCGCGCGGCAAGAGCGCCGAAGATTTCGAGATCGCGAAATACTTCACCATGCCCCACGACGCGAACAAGGATTACGCCGGCCTCGGCTACCTGCGCGGCTGGGGCGAGAATCTTCACGAAGCGCCGCGCAACGTGTGGCTCTATTTCGTGATCGGCTTGGCGGCCGTGGCGGTGCTGATGGCGTATTCGATGGCAGCCGGCGTAATGAAGCGCGACAAGGGCGCGCCGCCTGCGGGTGATGCGGGAAGCTCCGCCGCGCTCGACGAGCGCATCCGTAAGGATATGGAGAAGCTGGATGAAGCATGATGAGCATAATCGGATTGCGTCGCGTAGCCGTCATTCCCGCCTGCGCGGGAATGGCGTTCCTCTCGTCCTATTCCCTTGGGTTTTCCAATGACGCGTGAAGTCTACATCCTTGGTGGTGTTCTCTGCCTGATCGCGCTGATCGGCGGCTTTCTGATGTTGCGCGAACTTTTTCGCCGCAAGCGGCTTTGGTTTTGCGGCGAAGGCGGAGAATACGCGGCGCTGCGCGACGACCGCGAGCTCGCGTTACGTGAATTGAAGGATGTCGAGGAGCGCGGCCATGTGTCTCCGGAGGCGCGCGAACGGGCGTTGAGCCGCGCGCGGGCGGCGACCAAGGCGCTCGACGAGTACGCGCAGCGCATGAAGGATGTCCGCGCGAAGATCGAGACCGAACTTGGCGTCGGAAAGAGCGCGCCATGAATGGCACCGCATGGCTTTCTTCCGTAGCGCTACGGCTATGCCGTGGCGGACGCTCTTTCGCCGGCGCGATGCTTGTTACGCTCAGACGCCACGGCATAGCCGTGGCGCTACTCGCCTCTCCTTCGCTGCTTGCGCAGGGAACCGAGGCGGAGCAATCGAGCCCCGCCAATCTCTACTGGGCCGGCGCGCTCTTTTTTGGGTTGCTGTTTTTTGTCTCGCTCGCTTGGTCCATTCGCCCGTCGCGCGAACGTCAGCGGGAAAGCATGCGTAAGCCTGAGCCCACTCGGGAGGCGGTTATTGCCGAGTTGCAGGCTCTGGAGCGTGATCATCAGGCCGGGCGGCTCCCCGCGACCGCCTACCTCAGCCTTCGCGATCAGTTGATTGAGCGCATGGCCGACGACACGATCCGGCGCGAAATGGTAAACGAGGCTGGTAATTCGGCCCAAAACATTCAATTGCGGCAAGAAAAGAAAGATGGATTCCCGCCTTCCGACTTCGCCGAGGCTTCGTCGGACAAGCCGCGGGAATGACATTTCTTCCAACTCGCGTCTTTCCCGTCTACCCCGCCTTCGGCGCGGGCAAAACTTTCGCGATCGCCGCCATGGTGCGCTCGTCGAGCGTGATGTCGGCAGCCTTGGCGTTCTCGACTAACTGCTCCGGCTTGGTGCAGCCGACGATCACGCTGGTGATGCCCTCGTGCTTCAAGCACCATGCGAGCGCCAATTGCGAAAGCGTGCAACCGGCTTCCTGCGCGATCACTTTCAGCTTGTCCACGATGGCGTAGTTCTCGGGCGTAAAAAATTTCGTCAGAAACTGATTGGCGCGCGGGTCGGCGGCGCGTGAATCCTTCGGTGGCGGCTGGTCCTTCTTGTACTTTCCGGTGAGCATGCCCTGCGCCATGGGCGACCAGACGATGGTGCCCATGCCAAGCTCGCGCGTGACGGGCAGCGGGTCGAGTTCGATGTCGCGCACCAGCATGCTGTATTGCGGCTGGTTGGAGGCTGGGCCGTAACCTCCGATGGATTTTGCGATGCGCATGGCGTCGCGAATCTGCTGGCCGGTCCAGACGGACACGCCCCAGTAGAGGATTTTTCCCATGCGCACGAGGTCTTCCATGATGCGCACAGTTTCCTCGAGGTCGCAGTCGGGATCGAAGCGGTGGCACTGATAGAGATCGAGATAGGAAGTCTTCAAGCGTTCGAGAGATTCGTTGACGCTCTCGAACAGGTGTTTGCGCGAAAGGCCGCGGTCGTTGATCCCGTCGCTCATGGGCCAGAAGGCTTTACTTGCCAGCACGTAGTCCTTGCGCCGGTATGGTTCGAGCGCCTTGCCCAGCAGAACCTCGGACGCGCCTTTCGCATAGGCGTCGGCGGTATCGACGACGTTAATCCCGAGGCTGAAGGCGGTCTTCACGCTCGCCGTGGTGATGTCCTGCTCGACGCTGTTGCCAAACGTCAGCCAACTGCCGAGCGAAACCGTGCTGAATTTCATTCCGGTGCGGCCAAGGCGGCGATATTGCATGGTTGGTCTCCCATTTTCCCTGTAGCGTCACGCCTATGGCGTGACGGACGATGTGTGATAAGCAGAAGACGTCACGGCATAGCCGTGACGCTACAATCCATAAGCGCCGTTGTTCCGGCGGAGTGTAGCAAGGGATACGGCCCGCGTCAGTCCGTTATGCCGAACCAGTAGAGCGCCCATTCGAGGGTAAGCAATGCCAATGCTGCGACCAGCAGCAGCGTCGCGCAGTCGTCGTACCACTGCGATTCGGGGATCGGCGGCAATGGCCAGGCACGAAGTGGAAGCGGTTCAACCGGGCCGAAGGGTATCGTGGCTTCGTCGGCGAGCCAGAAAACGTCGAATGAGACGGCGTTGCTATCCCCGTCCGCCGCGAAGCGGTAGCGGCCAGGAAAATACGTCTCGGCAAAGACGCATTTGCCGTTGACCGGCTCGACTCGCCATGTGCGTGATTCGTTCAAGAATGGCGCCTTGAGTTGCGCGAACATCGGCTTCGCGCTTTCGATCTCGATGGGCATGCCGGTTTCGATCAACAAGGGGGGGGGCTGGCGCGGTGCGCTGGCCGTTTCCTCGACGATGCGGCGCACGAGCAGGGCGACTGCCGGCGCGGTCGCGAGTTCGCCATCGTCGAGGCTGGAAGCGACATAGAGAATGTTGCGCTGCGGTGTTCGTTTCGCCGCGATCAATGTGCCGAGTTCCCGCGTTTCCAGCAACGGAAGCCAGCCGTTCATGTCGGCCAGTGGAATCGCGTTGTCCACGCGCAGAGCCGTTACGGGCGCGCGCATCTCCTCGCCGCACAGCCACGTCGGGGCAGCGAGCGTTCCCGTCACCTCGCCTTTGACCCGCGATGTGTCGAGGACGCCAAGTTCAGCGGGCAAACCGCCGAGAGCGATGACCGCGCTGACCTCCTTCCCAAGCGTGACGTCGCAATCGCCGTGGACGATCAGGAGTTGGGTATCGGCCGGTTGCCCTGGTTCAATGAAGCGGACGTTCGCTTCGATGCCATCAATAAGTTGAGCGAGCGCATTGAGCAACACCTTCGATTGAGGATCGGCAGCCGCCACGGCCACTTCAAGCAACGGCATCAATGAACGTTTGAGGGTGATGGTGTTATTCGAGAGCACCGGATCGCTACCGAAGGGTATGAGTTCCAACGACGCTTCGTTGGACCCAGTGGGCCAGACGAGATCGCACACGCCTGGCTCGGGATAGGTGAGCGATTCTTGAGGCACGCCGCGCGCGCGAATGCGCCCCAAGCCGCGGTAGTGGATGCGCGCCCGATCCTCGCCTCGCTCGACACGCGTGAAAGCGTGATCTTCGTCTTGCGCGCCGATAGCGTCGAGGTGGATGCCAACATCCTTTGGCCATGGCAGATCGCGAAAAGAAGTATTGATGCCCGTTACAATAAAGATGTCGCGCCGTCGCCCGGCACCGTCAGAGACAGCATTCAGGAGTTCGGTAACTACGAAGGGGAAGCGCCCCGCATCGAGGGGGTAAAAGTCCGGTTCGATGGTTGCGAGCCGCTCCCGCAACGCATCGGGATTGCTCACAGGCAGCGGGCCGTCACTGACGACATGTCCGCTCCGCGTATAGAGCAGCCACGCGCGATCGCCTTTGCGCAGCTTGCCGACAATGGCGGATACATTGGTTTTGAGCGCGTCGAGGGTGCTTTGATCTTGATATTGCCGCACGGTGCTGACGGAAGTGTCGAGCAGGATGACGATGTCGGCGGGTGGGGGAGGCGGTTCGTCGATATACGGTTTCGCGAGCGCAAGCACGACGCAGCCGAGCATGAAGACAGAAAACGCCAGCGTGAGCAGCCGGCGGATCAGCGCACGGGGCGCCTGATGCGTGTTCGCCACGCGCTGCCAGAGTTCGCCATACGTGACGCGCGCGCTCCAGTAACGGCGCGCGAACCAGTAGACGAGGCCGTAGACCGCGACGAGCAGCAGGAGTACCAGCCATGCTGGACGCTCGAAGGTCATGAGCGCCCCACCCGGATGATGCGGTGCGCGACCAGCATCAGCACGACGTCTTCCATGCGCTCATGGGTGCCAATTTCCAGCAGTCCAGCGCCGATACGCCGGCACGACGCCTGAATCGCCGCGCGATAGAGGTTGAGTTCACGTTTGTAAGCGTCGAGGGTCTCGGGCGTGATATCGAGTTTGAGGCGTTCGCCCGATTCGATGGCGGTGAGCGCCGAGCGGCCCGAGAGCGGCGGATTGAACTCCTGCGGCGCGATGGGATAGATGGCGATCACCGGCGCGTTGCGGCGGCGTATTTCTCCGAAAAGATTGAGAACGTCCGCGCGCTGCAGAAAGTCCGTCATGACGATGAAGAGCGCGGCGCCGTGGATCGATCGAGCCTGCTCGATCCACCCGCGCATTTGAAGACCTTGCTTGTTGCGGCGGAGTCTTGACGCCCGATCCAGCCAGTCGTGAACATGTGCGGGGCCGGAGAAGCGCTCGAACGCCCCGCCTGTAAGGGGGGCGAGCGCCACCTGATCGGCTGAGTGCAGCGCGAGATAGCCGAGCGCCCCGGTGAGTTGACGCACGAGGTCGAGCTTTGAAGGCTCACCATAGTCCATGCTCGTGGAGCAGTCGGGGGCAAGTACCACAGTCACATCGCCCTGCACGTCGAACTGCTTCAATACCAATTGATCGAGACGTCCCAGTGCCGCCCAATCGAGATAACGCAGGTCGTCGCCGGGGGAATAGGGACGATGGCCGGCGAACTCGAGGCCGCTGCCTCGCAAGCGCGTTAAGTGCGTGCCGCCGCGACCGCTGGAGCGCACCTGTTGCGCCACGAGCCGTAAATGTTCGAGGCGCTCGCGGAACTCCGGCGCGAGCAGATCAACGGTTGGTGTGGCCTCGGCCATGGGGCGGCCATTGTAGGGGCCAGCTGCATGACACGCGAGCAAAAGCGAAGGCGCGACGAAGAGCTGCCGCGCCTTGCTTGTCTTGTAGCGCCATGCGCCCTCGCATGGCGTCTTTTTTTTGATCGATCCGTCACGCGAGGGCGCGTGACGCTACCTACCAGCTGTGAAATTCTTGATCCATTCCGGGTCGGCGGGGATAGTTTTTTCGCTCGTAAGCATCCCTTGCCATGCTTCATCGGTGAGGCGATCGCTCATCGGGTGACGGAACTCATGGAAGGAGAGCACCGGGCCAAAACCGACAATGAGCTTGCCTTCGGGGTTATAATAGGCGGCGGCCATCAGGCGCAGTTTGCCCGTGCCGACCTCGAGGCATTCCTCGCTGTTCTGGTCGGTGTGCACGTCGGCGATGATGTCGGTGCGGAGCGCGCGCTCATCGAGCTCTCCTGCCGCGGGTGCGACGACGTATTTTACCTCCGAAGCAAAATCCTTGATGAAATCGTAGTCCTCCTGCTTGAGTTCCTTGCCCTCAAGCTCCTGTCGGCTGATGGTTTCAAGGCGCTTGGAAAGCTGGGCCAATTTCGCCAACCGATCGCCGGCGCGCTTACTCAGCATGCCGATGGCGTTGAGTCCGTCCGTCATCATCACGCACAGGCGGTTCATGCGGCCATAGAATTCGGGCAGAGGTTCCACCAGACCAACGATACGCGGAGGTTTTGGCGGCATCCCTTTCTCCCAATGCATCGTATAGCTTTGTTTGGCATAGAGGATGGTGTCATGGCGAAGTTGCGCCCATGAGGCTAGCGCCGCGGTGAGCAAGCGGTCTTCATAGGCGCGGTTTTGCATGAAGGTCGGGTAGCCGCTGCGAGTTGAGCTTTCCGTGAGCAGCGGCCGCAGCGTATTGAGCCATCCGAAGTACAGGTTCTGGTTCCAGTCGGTGTCAGAGAGGCGCGCGAATTGCCCCTGAAGAATCTCAAAGCTTTCCTTATAACCGTTGTAGCCGTCATCCTTGAGTTCGTGCAGGATTTCGCCAGCGCGCTTGCTGCCCATGAGCGCCATGGCGTCGAGTCCACGCGGGAAGCCGCGAACCGGGACGCCCGCAGGGGTCATGACCCAGGTCAGGTTGTCTTTGGTCGCCCCGGATTCGCCTTTCAATGGCATATCGACTGTGGGGAAGACCAGTCTTGCGAATGCCTCGCTGTCGGGGACATAGCGCTGGCCCATCAGGCGCATGCCCTTGGTCAACTTGAGCGCTTCAGTGTATGAAGGCTTGCCGTAACGAATATCTCCCGCCAGCCCTGCCGTTCCGCCATAGATTTTCGGCAACGGTAGCGCTTCAAGGCCGGCTTGGAAGGTGCGCAGCGCTTTGGTGTCAACGGTCGTATTCGCGGCTTCGGTTTTGAGCGTTTCTTTATACTCCATTGGCGTCAGATCGTCGGCTGCCCCCGAGAAGAAGGCTGTTGCCGAATACACGCGCTGCCAGAGTTGCATCACCGTGGCGGATTGTGCGCCGCTCAAAGCCATGGCGAAATCAG
>JABWBM010000243.1 GCA_013360495.1 Planctomycetaceae bacterium | reverse complement strand
GGCGGCTCAGGCAGCATCCGCTCCTGCACCGCACGCGCGCGTTCTAGGTCTTTGTCATCGAAGGAGGACATCGCGCGTAACGGTACGATATGCGATGAGGGAAGCCAAGACCGAGCGCAACAGAACTGCAAAGTCCTCTTTTCCGTCATTCCCGCGAAGGCGGGAATCCAGAACTTACCCCGGACATTGCTTGGCTCTTGAGATTGTTAATGTTCAAAAAATTCAGGGTTGCTAATTTTCATGACTTTGCAGTCCTGATCACGATATGACGCCCCTACCTCTCGCCCAACCCCTTGCTACAATGCCAACATCGGCGAAACTGAACTTGCGGGCGGAGGGGCGAGGCTCCCTCCCGCACGTTCCGCGGCAAGGATGACCATGTCGACGAATGCGGCGAAGCTCTTGTTTTTGATCCTGCTCGTGCTCGGGGGTGTGGCAGGTTTTTTGGTGATGATGCCGGTTCCGGAGACGCCAAAGCCAATCAACGAGCCGGATAAGGTTGATCCGCCGAAAGTCACGCCGCGTAACACCTTCGACGCCACACCGTCGGTCAACGAGCCTGCCATGACCGGCGAAACTGATCGCATGCCAGGAACCAACGGGCCAGCCGGTCCTTCACAACCCCGCGCCAACGACGGCCAAGCGGCCGTGGCACCGGTGCTGCCGCTGTGGGACTGGAAAGCGATCGCGAGCAAGGCGGGCGTGAGCGGGCAATTGTACGCCGTCGAGTTCGACCAGATGTCGGGCCTTGGTTCAAGCCCGAAACCCGGCTGCCGCATGACCGTCGGCGACGGCGCTTCCTTTAAAGTGATTCACTACAAGCCCGACCACGACGAGCATCCCGGCGAAGCCCTCGGCACGGCGCCAAAGGGCAAGCCTCTGCCCGACGCCATTGTCGATCCCTACGCGCTGATGGACATGGTTCGCAAGGCCTACCCCAACGCGGAGTTCATCACGCTCCGGGCGATGCACCGCGGGCGGCCAGTCTACAAGCTCGATTTCGACCGCACGGGCAAGGGCGAGGATTTCGCTGACCTGACCTTCTGCGCCGAGACGGGCATCGACATCACGGCGGACATGGCCGGCAAATAAGCGCCCGTTGACGGAATATCGACCATGGCCTACGCCCGCCACCTCCAGCTTGCCACCATCGACTTCCTGATCGGTGATACTGCGCCCCTGCCGAAGGAGGCGGCCAACCTCTGTATGGTCGCCGCCATGACCGCCGACGGCCACCACGCCGAAACCATGAATCTCCTGCGCTACGTGCTCAAGGAGCACAAGGACACCGAGCAGATCCGTGAGATCATCATCCAGACGCACCTCTTTGCGGGCTACCCGCGCGCTTTGAACGCGCTGGACGCTCTGCGTCAGGCCGCCGAGAAGGATGAGATCAAACTCGATGCGCTGCGCCCTGCGGCAATCGAAAAGGGCATGGCCGAAGCCGACCTGCTCAAGCGCGGGAAGGAACTGTGGGACGGTATTTATAAGGACAACGCCAAGCGCGTGGCCGACAACGGCGAAAGACTCAGCCCCGACCTCGCCTATTGGTCGCAGCTTGAGGGCTACGGGCGCGTGCTCTCGCGGCCCGGCGTCGATGCGCTCACGCGCGAGCTGTGTGTGGTGTCGGCGCTGATGCTGCTCGACGTTCACCCGCAGTTGAAGGGACACATTCAGGGCGCCATCAACCTCGGCGCGACCAAGGAGCAGCTCTGGACGCTGCTCACGGTCGTGCGCAAACTCTTCGAGGCCAACAAGCTTTTCGACGGCGTGCAGCGCGTGTTCGAGTCGGTGCTCGGCAAGAAAGCATCGGACATAAGCTTCGAGGACGAGCAGAAGTATCGATGGAGTTGAGGAATTTAACCGCAAAGTCGCAAAGGACGCGAAGAAGATTTATTAGCCGCAGATGAACGCGAATGAGCGCAGATGGAAAGAGAAGATCGTGAAAAATAATCTGTTTTAGCGGCGTTTATTTGCGTCTATCTGCGGCTCAAAATCTTCCTTTGCGTTCTCCGCGCCTTTGCGGTGTGTAATTCTTCTTGTCTAGGTGTGATTCAAAGAATGAGAGCAATCCATGTTCAACGAATTCTTCCGCTATGACGGCGATCAATTGATGTGTGAAGGTATCGCGGCTGACGAGCTCGCCGGCAAGTTCGGCACGCCACTCTACGTCTATTCTGCGGGCGCGTTCCGCAAACAGTACCGCGAAATCGCGGACTCATTCAGCGCAGTGAAGCCGCTCGTGTGCTATTCCATCAAGTCCTGCTCGAACCTCTCGATTTTGAAACTGCTCAAAGAAGAAGGCGCCGCCTTCGACTGCGTCTCCAAAGGCGAGGTGATGCGCGCGCTCAAAATCGGCGCGGATCCAAAGACTCTCGTCTTCGCGGGCGTCGGCAAGACCGAGGACGAGATTGAGCACGCTCTGCGCGTGGGCATCCTGATGTTCAACGTCGAGAGCGAGAGCGAGCTCACGGCCATTTCACGCGTGGCCGCGCGCCGCGGCGTTGAGGCCGGCATTGCGCTTCGCCTGAACCCCGACGTTGACCCCAAGACGCACAAGCACATCTCCACGGGCAAGCGCGAGAGCAAGTTCGGCATCGACATCGAGCGGGCCAAGGCCTCGCTCAAGCGCATCCGCGAGCTCAAGAACCTGCGGCTCAAGGGCGTGCACCTGCACATCGGCTCCCAGATCACGGAGAACGACCGCCACGCCGAGGCCATCGCCAAGGTCGTGCCCTTCATCAAGGAAGTGAAGGCGGCAGACTTCCCGCTGGAGTACATCAACGTGGGCGGCGGCTACGGCATCTCCTACCGCGGCAGCGAGGGGCTGAACATCACCGATTTTGCGGCCAAGATGCTTCCCCACATCAAGGAAACCGGCCTCAAGATGGCCTGTGAGCCCGGTCGCTACGTCAGCGGCAACGGCGGCATCCTGCTTACCCGCGTCATCTTCGACAAACCCTCGGGCGACAAGAACTTCCTGATCGTGGACGCGGCCATGAACGACCTGATCCGGCCCGCCATCTACGACGCCTACCACAAGATCTGGCCCGTGCAGAGTGAGTTCGCGCCGGACGCCGAAATTGCCGGCGATGCCGGGCGGGTCTATGACGTGGTGGGCCCGGTGTGCGAAAGCACCGACGTGTTCGCCAAGGCCCGCCGCCTGCCGGCCACGAACGAGGGCGAGCTGCTGGCCATCTTCAGCGCCGGCGCCTACGGCATGGCCATGAGCAGCACCTACAACCAGCGTCCGCGCGCGGCTGAAGTGATCGTGCAGGGCGACAAGTTCTGGGTTGCGCGCGAGCGCGAGAGCATCGAGGACCTGATCCGTGGCGAACGCCTCACGCCCAGGGAAGTCTTCAGCGCCGCGGACCTCTAGGCTTTCGCGCCAGGGCGCGCTGGAACTCGAGGTCGCCCTGGTGGCCGGCGAACACGACCTGGGCGTGCGGGCCGCCCGCGGCCTGCTGCGCCT
>JABWBM010000059.1 GCA_013360495.1 Planctomycetaceae bacterium | reverse complement strand
GACAGTATGGGCCGGTACCGGATGGTCAGCATGTGCCCCGGAGATTACGAGGTCGAGGCGATCAACGGCGATTTCAAGGCGAGCCGCACCATCACCACGCAGATTGGGAAAACTAACGAACTTGACCTTGCCGTCGAAGGCGGCGGGACGCTGACTGTGACGCTTCGTGACGAGCGAAACGCCGCCGTGGAGATCCCAATGACCACGAAGCATTTCAATCTGCGTGACAGCGAGGCTATTCGCCTTCCCGACGCCGCGTTTGGAACCGCCGTCTTTCAGGGTATCAAGCCCGGCTCATACGAACTGATGATGATGCTTCCGGGGTATGGCCGGAGAGTGGATCGGGTCGTGATCAATGAGGGCGAGAACGCGCTAACCATGTCCCTTGCCATTGGCGGACGGCTCGAGGGGCGCTTGCGTTTCGACCGCACGCCGCCGTCCGTTCCCGCATACTATGTCAAGGCCACGCGCGCGGACGAGAATTACAAGCACTACGCTGACCCGGATCAGGATGGCATGTTCCGTTTCGAATCGCTTAATCTCGGCGAGTGGACTGTGGAAGTGATGAACTGGGGTACGCGCGAGGCGCTGATTGTGCGGCAGGTGAAGATCCAACCGGGCGATAACTTCTTCGACGAATCGCTCGATATCAAGGGGACGCTTGTGGTCAGCGTGATCGACGGCGCCACGGGAGCCACGCCCCGCTATGAGTGCGACGTCCGTCTGCTCGATTCTCAGGGGCGGCGTCAATCGGTGCAGACGAACAAGGACGGCTTGGCGGCCTTCGCCGGTCTCGAAGAAGGCGATTACACGCTGAGAATCGATCCGGAGTACACTTCGTCCGGCCTGCCAACCACGAAGCAAATTCACATCTCTGCGGGCGACAACGAGCAGTCTGTCAGACTCGATATGGCGGATAGCCTGAAAATCACCCACATCCAGCCCGGCTCACAGGCCGCGAATGCCGGAATCGTCAATGGCGATCTGCTGTTGACGTATAAGGGTGAACCGACGGCGAGTTACCAGCAGCTTCGCGCGCTCATCGATGCGACAAAGGACGGCGAGGTCGTTCCCCTGACCGTCCAGCGTGACGGGAAGACAATCCAACTCAAGGTCGAGCAATGGCAGGGGCGTATGCTTGGCGTCAACATCGACAAGGCGAAGTCCACAGCTAAAAGCCGATAGAACGCAAACTCACCCGTCAAGCCATCGGCGCAGCATGGACTGAAAAGCGTAGACGCCGTTCTCGCGTTTGGCGCAGAAGCGGCCGGCCTCATACGCGGGCGAATGCAGGTTCCTTTGCACCGTCTCGCAGATGTCGATGTCCTCACGCTGAATTTCGTCGGAATAAGCGATGTTCTGTTTGCGAACCTCCGGCGAGACATCACCATAATAGAAGAAGTCGAAGATCACGCGGCAGCGCTCAGGGCCCAGCGGCAGCACGACATTGCTCTGCGCCACGTCGGGCGAGAGGTTCCACATGAAGTTCGGGAATATCCAGTAGTAGGCCGAACCAAGCGCCGCCTCGCCTTTCAAGCCTTTGTGGGCTTCCGCGCCGCGCTTGAAGGCGATCAGCGGGTTGGATGCGTCGCCCTGTTCTTTGAGCGGGCCATATTGAAGTACATAGTTGTCGTGGGGTTCCACGGTATAGGTGCGGTAGTCGAGCACCTGATTCAGCCCGGGATGCGCCCAGGGAACGTGGTAGCCCTCGAGGAAGTTATCGATGTAGAGTTTCCAATTGCAGCCGATCTCATATTCCACGTGATCGGCAAAGCGCAGCGTGTCGAGCTTGTATGGCGCTACACGTGTTGGGATATCGCCAAGCCACGCTTCCAGCGGTTTAGCCTTCGGATCGAGATTGACGAATACCAGCGGCCCCCATGCTGCGACTTTGATGGCAGTTAGGCCGTAGTCGCAGAGCTTGAAATCCAGGGTACCATCCATCTCCGGCGCGTTCTTCAGGTTGCCGTCGAGGTCGTAGGTCCAACCATGATAATGGCAGCGCAGGAAGGAGGCGTTGCCGGTACCCCGCGCCGGGCTTCCCGCGCGATGGCGGCAGACGTTATGGAAGGCGCGCAGTTCGCCCTGCTGATTGCGCAGGACAACCACCGGCATACCAGCGATATCGGTGGTGATGTAGTCGCCGGGCTTTGGGAGTTGATCCACGCGCCCGGCGCACTGCCACGTGCGCGTAAAGATCCGCTCGCGCTCGCGTTCAGCGAATGCGGCGTCGAAATACCACGCCTTGGGTATGGTGCTTGCCTCTTCGAGCGGCTTCATGGGCATGGATTGTGCGGATTCTCTTACAAAATGCCAGTGTCGTAGATATCCGTTTGAAAGGAGTCTGTGAGCCCAACACTCCCCTGTTACAATCCTGCCCATGGCTGAGTATCGTTTGTGCAGCGTCGATCAATTGCCCCAGCCGGGGAAAATTTCCGTCTTTACGCTCGATGCGCTGCACCCGCCGGGGTTGCAGCTCTACATGGCCAATATGGCCGAGGGCAAGCGCCGCTTTGTGGCGTTCAACGTCGATGGCAAGCTCCATGTCGCCAACGATATGTGTCCCCATCAGGCCGCCTCGCTTGCGGGTGGGACGCTCAATGGCTCAGTCGTGACCTGCCCCTGGCATTTCTGGCAGTTCGACCTCGGTGATGGGGGGCGCTGCCTTTTAGCTGACTGGGCAAAGCTAAAGTTGTATAAGACGCGCATTGAGGGAAGCGACGTGTTCGTGACGTTGGAGGACGTGTAAGAGGCGTCTCTGTTGTTCGAACCTAACGCGTGCGTCATTCCGGCGGCGCGAGGCAAGCACGCAATAGCGTGCGTTACGCCGAACGCCCCGGAATCCAGGGCCAAACGAAAGACTGGATACCGGCTTGCGCCGGTATGACAAATAAAAGCAAGACTGGATCCCCGCCTGCGCGGGGATGACATGACAAGACGTCACGGCATAGCCGTGACGCTACAGGAGAAATCAGATGCCGGTAGTCGACATGGTCATGCCCAAGATGGGCGAATCGGTTCAAGAGGGAACGGTCATCGCCTGGAAGGTGAAGATCGGCGACAAGGTCGAGAAGGATCAGATCCTCCTCGACATCGCCACCGACAAGGTCGATACCGAAGTCCCCGCCCCGGCATCGGGCACTGTCGTCGAAATTCTCGTCAACGCCGACCAGACCGTCGAAGTCGGCACACCCATCGCCCGCATCGACACCGATGGCGGCGCGCCGAAAGCCCCTGCTGCCGCTCCCGCCGCGAAGGCTGCTGCCCCAGCGCCCAAGGCCACCGCAACCGTGGCGAAGGCTGCGCCAGTCGCGGCGCCTGTGGCCGTCGCGACGATTCCATCCAACGGAGAACCTGCCGGGCCGATCCCGCGCCGCGATGGCGATCACTTCTTCAGCCCGCTTGTGCGCGCCATCGCCGAGGAGCATGGTTTGGCGCTCGCGGAACTTCGCGTTATCAACGGCACCGGCAAGGGTGGCCGCGTGACGAAGAACGATCTGCTCAACTACATCAGCACGCGCGGCGCTCGCCCGGCCGCCATTACCGCTGCCCCGGCTGCTCCCGCTCCGTCCGCTCCATCCCATGGTGGCGCTCACACCGGCGCCATCGGGCCGAAGAAAACGCTGCAGGAAATGGGCCTCGACCCGGCCCGCGTGAAGACCGAGAAGATGAACAACGTGCGCAAGCGCGTGGCCCAGCATATGTGGGACAGCGTGCATACATCGCCCCACGTGTTCTCGGTGCACGAGGTCGACATGACGCGCGTGGCGGAACTGCGCGACTCGATCAAGGACGAATTCAAGAAGGAGTACGGTTTCGGCCTGACCTTCACGTCGTTCATCATCTGGGCCGCCTGCCGCGCGCTGCGCCAGCATCCCTGGGTGAACGCGCGCATTAATGGCGACGAGATCATCACGCACGATTACGTGAACTTCGGCATGGCTGTGGCGCTCCCTGACAACGGCCTGATCGTGCCGGTGATTCGCGATTGCGAGAACCTCACCATCGTCGGCATCCAGCGCAAGATTCAGGATCTCGCCACGCGCGCGCGCGCGGGCAACCTCAACCCCGACGAGATCGCGGGCGGAACATTCACGCTCACCAACATGGGCGGCTTCGGCACGATGTTCGGCCTGCCCATCATTAGCCAGCCTCAGGTGGCGATCCTCGGTGTGGGCACCGTGACGCAGAGGCCCGTGATCCACAAGGGCGGTATCGCAGTGCGCTGGGTGATGTATTCGTCGCTGGCCTACGACCATCGTTTGGTGGACGGCGCCATGGCGGCGAACTTCCTCAACGCCGTGACCGACGCGCTGGAAGGTATCGATCCTCCGGCGATTGGGTTCGATAGACGCAAGACGTAGGGTCTCTCTCAGCGATAGTCGTAATACCTACCGCCGGATTTCTGCGCGAGTTGTCTCAGTGTATGAGTGTCGCATCCTTCGCCGATCCCAACTGTGTTGACGATCGCTTGCAGCTTTGTAGCTCGCGATGCAATTTCATTGACGAGCGTATGCATGTTCTCCCCATACTGTAAATTCAAAGCGGCGTGATTTGATGACGATTCCCAATCAACGGCGTGGCGTCCCGCCGACACATACCCGTCCATGAAGATATAGACATCCGCATGGCTACGCTCCTGTTCTTCGCCATGGTGCCCGGTTTCAATGAGTCGGAATATTGTGCCAAAGGCTCCTTCAAGATTGGTTTTATGTCCGAGTGTTGATTCGCCAATTGCATACTTCTCGATCGTTCGGACAACCTTTGCGACGTTCATAGGGGTGGCTTGCACAAGTGTGTCGCTCCATGCTTCTGAACGTTCAGCGAAGAAGACGATTCCGAAGTAATCATTTGATGAGAGTTTCTTGATTGCTGTGGTAGTGGTTGCTTTCTGAAAATCGCTTCTTGTACGAACGTCAGCTATGGAGTCCGGAAAGGGCAAAGTATTGCCGGGGGACCAGGCCGTAAGGTCATTGGTCAATTCCTGCGCTCGGTCTTTCGCCGATACGGAGAGTGCGTCGTTACGAGAGCCCGACATATCGAGAGCAAATACAACCGCACGAGCGTTAGGAGACTCTGCTACGCTGTTGTGATCAATCGTTGATTGAGATGCAGATTCCGCGATGTTGTCCGAAGAGTTTTCAATTGCGGGGAGGCCATCGTCCGCGTCGAAGACGCCAAAGATGAACAGTGCGCTCACGCCCAAAGTGACCACGAGGGCAATAAAAATTCCCGAAAGGGATCCCACCAGCACCCTCCGTTGACATAGGAGGATCCTGATCAGGCTTCTATTGCGTGATAATCAAATTCGCTATGCCTTGGCGCCGGCGGCGACAGGCTCCGCTTCGGCCGGAGCTGCTTCGGCGGCAGCGGGAGCCTTTGCGGGAGCGGTCGTGCTGCGGTGGGAGTCCACCACGGCCTCGCGGCTGCGCTTGAGATCTTCCTCGATCCTCGTGGCCTTGCCGACGCGACTCCGCAGGTAGTAGAGCTTCGCGCGGCGAACGTTGCCGCGGCGCTGGACTTCGATCTTGGCGAGGCGCGGGCTGTGCAGCGGGAACACCTGTTCCACGCCCTCGCCCGAGACGATGCGGCGCACGGTGAAGGTCTCGCGCAGGCCCTGATGCTTGCGGGCGAGCACGACGCCCGAGAAGATCTGGATGCGTTCCTTCTCGCCTTCAGCGATCTTGATGTGGACGTCGACGGTGTCGCCGACGCCGAAGACCGGGATATCGCTCTTCTTGATCTGCTTGCGTTCGAGGTCGTATGCAAAACCGCCCATGGCTCTCTCCTACCAGCGATAATCCAGCCGCGAGGCATATATGGCCCCGCATCAGTCAACTGCGCCATATCAGGCGCTTGTCTTCGTAAACCCTTCCGCGTCAGCCCTGAGCGCCGCCATCCATATACTGGCGCCAGAGGTCGGGCCGGCGTTCGCGAGTGCGCTCCTCGGCCATTCGCCGGCGCCACTTCGCAATTTCCTCGTGATGACCGCTCAGCAGTATATCCGGAATCGCCATGCCCTCATAGACCGGAGGGCGCGTGTATTGCGGATACTCGAGCAGTCCCTGTTCGAAGCTTTCCTCGGTGGCGCTCGTCTCGTCGCCCAGCGTCCCCGGCAACAATCGCGCGACCGCGTCGATTACGACCATCGCCGCCAACTCGCCGCCAGTGAGAACGTAGTCACCGATGCTGATCTCGTCCCACGGGAAGCCCTGCCGGATACGTTCGTCGTATCCCTCGTAGTGGCCGCACAGCATCACGATGCGCCGTTTGCCGGCCAGTTCGCGCACCTTGTTCTGCGTTAGCGTCTTCCCCTGCGGGGTCAGCAGCACGAGATGGGCGTCTTGATCATCCCCCAAAACAGCGCGAACCGCGCTGAACACCGGCTCGCATTTCAGGACCATTCCCGGGCCGCCGCCGTATGCCGTATCGTCGACTTTCTTGTGCCTGCCTTCCGCGTAGTCGCGGAAGTTCGTCAGGCGCACGTCGAGCACGCCGGCGTCTCGAGCGCGCTTGAGGATGCTCTCGCCCAGAACCCCGTCAAACATCGCGGGAAAGAGCGTGAGCACGTCCACTCGCAGATGAGGGAGGCCACTTTTCGCCTCGCCCTCGTCCGGCATGGTCAACCTCGAACCATCACGTCAAAGAACAATCACTCGAAACGTCCGCTATGCGTTCGCTTCGAGAATTTCAGTCTCCGATCCTTCAACAAGCTCGAAGATGCAGCGCTCGCCGCCATCGCCCAAGCGGCGCTTGGCGAGGCGCATGATGCGCGTATAGCCGCCATTGCGGTTCTTGTTGCGCGGGCCAATATCGTTGAAGAGCTTCTGCAGCACCGTGTGCGTCTTGCTCTTGTCCTTGCTTTCGACGTCTTCCACGAACTCGATCTGCAGTTCGCGGTCGCCGAGCAGCTTTGCTACGCGGCGGATATTGGTCAGGTTCTTCTCGCGCGCGAGGTTGATGATCTTCTCGGCGAGCGGGCGGAACTCCTTGGCCTTCGGCACGGTGGTGATCACACGCTCGTTGTCGACGAGGCTCTGGATCAGGTTACGGCCAAGCGCGCGGCGATGGGCCGGCTTGACGTTGAGTTTTCTTCCGCGTTTACGATGACGCATGTTGTTTCCCTCCCGCCGGCTACTTCGCGCCGACCGGCTCTTCTTTCTTCACCGGCGCCGGCGCAACTCCCCGCATCACGGCGTCGACGTCCATACCGAAGACGAGACCCATGTCCTCGATCTTCTTCTTCACTTCCTTGAGAGTCGTCTTGCCAAGGTTGCGGATTTCAAGCAGCTGCGGCTCCGAGCGCCCGACCAGGTCGCCGATCGTGTAGATGCGTTCGGCCTTCATGCAGTTGTTGGCGCGCACGTTGAGATCCAGCTCCGTGATCGGGAGCGAGAGCTTCTTGCGCATGTTGTCCTCTTCTTCGGTCTTGCGAGCGGCCTCGCCGACCTCGACGCCGCCGACCACGAACTGCTGCTTGAGTTCGAAGTACTGGACGAAGGGGTTGAGGTGCTTGCGGAAAATCTTGCCCGCTTCGACGAGCGCGTTTTCCGGCGTCACGGTGCCGTCGGTCCAGATTTCGAGGATCAGGCGGTCGTAGTTGGTCAGCTTGCCGACGCGCGTATCCTCAGTCTTGTAACGCACGCGGATCACCGGGCTGTAAATCGCGTCGATCGGGATCAGGCTCGCGTTCGGCTCTGGTGTATGCTCTTCGGACGAGACGTAGCCGCGCCCGGTCTGCACGGTGATCTCGGCGGAGAACTTGCGCTTCTCGGTGAGCGTGCAGATGACGAGCTCGGGATTCTTGATCTCGACCTGCGAGTCGGGGGTGATATCGGCGGCCGTCACCTGGCCTTTGCGGTCGACGTTGATGCTGAGTGTGCGCGGGCCGTCGCCGGTCAGCTTGACCTGCAAACGCTTGAGGTTCATCACGATCAGCGGGGTGTCCTCGAACACGCCGTCGATGCTGGTGAACTCGTGGGAAACGCCACTGATGCGTACGGACGTCACTGCCGTGCCTTCGAGCGCGCTCAACAGGATGCGGCGGAAGGAGTTTCCAACCGTCGCGCCAAAGCCGCGTTCAAACGGCTCGATGAAGAAGCACCCATACCGGTCGGTGAGGGTTTCGTCGTCAACTCGAACGGAACTCGGCAACTCAAGTCCACGCCAGCGAATTCGCATCCATTCCTCCTCGTTCGTCTCGTTGTCCCGATACAGTTTCGGCGCGCCGTGTTGGCGCGCTCATCGTCGTTTCGCCAATGCCTAGATACGGCGCTTTTTGCGCGGCCGGCAACCGTTATGCGGGAGCGGCGTAATGTCCTCGATCGACTTCAGACTCAAACCCGCGCCCTGTAGTCCACGGATCGCGGTTTCGCGGCCGGGGCCGGGGCCCTGCACGCGCACTTCGACTTCACGCAAGCCGTGGCGCGCCCTGCAACGTTCGGCGACGTCCTGCGCTGCGCGCTGCGCGGCGAAAGGAGTTCCCTTGCGGCTGCCCTTGAAATTCATCTTTCCGCCCGACGACCAACCGAGAACGTTACCGTTGTGGTCGGTGATCGTGACGATGGTATTGTTGAAGGTGCTCTTGACGAAGGCCACGCCCTGAATGACGGTACGCTTGCCTTTCTTCGACTGCTTCTTTGCGCCGGTTGTTTCGGCTGTCGCGCTTTGTTCTTCGGTCGTCGCTGCCGCTGGTGTCTGCTTGTCTTCCACAGGTGTCCTCTCTTCTCGCGCGAGCGATAAGTCCGCGTTTCACAAGCCCTTAGCCACTGAGAACGTGGCAGGGTATAAAAATTTCCTTGACAATCAATACTAAATCGGCTGCGGCGCGAAAATACGCCAAAATGGCAGCTTCCGCAAGGAATTTTGCGCCAAAAAGCGCAAAAACCTTACTTCACAGCCATCTTCTTGCCGGCAATAGTCTTTCGCGGACCTTTACGGGTACGGGCGTTGGTTCGAGTGCGCTGGCCGCGTGCGGGGAGCCCGGCGCGGTGACGTGAGCCACGATAGCACTTGATATCCCGCAGGCGGTTGACGGCCTGCGTGCGCTGACGGCGCAGGTTACCCTCGACAGCGTAGGTTTTTTCGATGAAGGTCGCGATCTTCGCCAATTCGTCAGCGGTGAGAGTGTGGGCGCGGCGCACGGGATCGAGCCCGAGCGCGTTGCATACCTGCTTCGACGTCGCTTTGCCGACGCCGAAGATGTAGGTCAGGGAAATCCACAGCGGTTTGTCCGCCGGAATGTCAACACCGAGTAAACGTGGCATAGTCTTCTCCGCTGTCTCTCTATCGTGTGCGCGCCGAATCCCGGCGCTCGTTTCTTATTGACGCCCCGCTTACTTCTGGCGCTGCTTGTGCCGGGGATTCGAGCAGATTACCCGCACGACGCCCGCGCGGCGAATGATCTTGCAGTTCTCGCAAATGCGCTTGACCGAGGATTTCACTTTCATCGCTGTCTCTCTTCGTATCTTTTCTTCGTAGCGTCACGGCTATGCCGTGACGTCATATCTTTACCCTAGCCGCGGTAGACGATGCGCCCTTTATCGAGGTCGTAGGGACTCAATTCCACGGTCACCTTGTCCCCGGGCAGAATCTTGATGTAGTTCATCCGCATCTTACCCGAAACGTGGCCGAGCACCTCGTGGCCGTTTTCGAGCTTGAGCCGGAACATCTGGTTAGGCAAAGATTCAAGAACCTCCGCTTCAACGCGAATAGCCGCTTCTTTCGCCATAGCCTTGCCGGCAACCTTTCCGCCAATGTCTCGAAATGGGGCCGCAGTGTAAGTGGTTTGACTCCGGCTTACAAGGGTGAAGTCGGGGGCAACCAAAGATGGACCAAATCATGAGGTTCATGTGCGCTTCGTCATGGCCGCTCCGCGGCCGGGCGACAGCGCCACGTAATTTCCTGATGTCAACCCCGTTCGCCATAACACTCTTTGCATCAATTCTTGGGATATTTTTCAGGGTCGCCTTCGAGAAGCGTAAGCACCTCGTAGCCGGTTTCGGTGACAAGAACGTCGTGTTCGAAGTGCGCGGAGAGCGGAGTTATTACGCCACAGCCTCGTGCCAGCGCGTAACCTCCACCACGGCTTGCTTGCTGCGGGCATCTTCGACGATGGCCTCAAGTTTCGCGGCTACCTGATCGTCAATCCATGACTCGCCGCACTGCGAGCAAACCCGTGCAGGAACTTCTCTGACCACGACCACGCCAAATTTCAAGTCCACGGCAAAGATCGTCGTGCCTGGCTTTTCATCGCCGCCGCACAGAGGGCACCGTCCCGGTTTCGCGATCATGACTTGCTCCTTCGAGTCTTGAAGTCCGGTTCGAAATGATCAAGGTCGGGCCGGTAAGCTGTAATGATGTATCCCACCCCTGCGTCAGCGTCGATCGCCGCAACGACATGCAGAGGCGTCCCTTTGACCTGCGCGATCAGACAGCTTGGAAAAGGCTTGTCCGACCCGTACTCCTCAATCACTTCCCCGTTCATCATAGCATCGAAAACGTCTTTGCGGGAAACGCCACGTTCAAGAATCCGCTCGAGAGCATGTACTTGCCATTGAATTTGCCCTTGGGCGACAGCGTCACGCAATGACCCAATGTCGAATTTGTTCGTCATTGCGGCGCTCGCTCAGTTTTTGGGGTACTTCTCCGGGTCGCCTTCGAGGAGCGTGAGCACTTCGTAGCCCGTTTCCGTAACTAGCACGTCGTGCTCGAAGTGGGCGGAGAGCGAGCCGTCCTGCGTTCGCACGGTCCAGCCGTCGGAGTCGGTACGCACAAGTTCGGTGCCGAGATTGACCATCGGCTCGATGGCGAGGATCAGCCCCGGCTGCAGCGTGATATCCAGCTCCTTCGCCTGCCAGCCCTTGGGTACATAGTTCGGCACCTGCGGCGGTTCCCACAGGCTCCTGCCCAGCCCGTGGCCGACGTAGGCCTTGACCACGAACATGTTGTTCTCAACTTCGACGTAACGCTGGATCTCGCCGCACAACTTGCGCAAACGCACACCGGGCTTGATCAGGCGGATGGCCCGCATCAGCGATTCGCGGGTCACATCGATCAGCTTTTGCGCCTCTGGAGAGACTTTACCGATGGGGATGGTGATCGCTGCGTCCGAGTACCAGCCGTCGTGGATCGCGCCCATGTCGGCTTTGAGGATGTCGCCCTCTTTGAGAATCCGCTCTGTGGGAAGGCCGTGGACGACCTCATCGTTCACAGAAGTGCAGACCGTGTGGCCAAAGGGGCCGGGCGCGCCGGGCGCGACAACCGACTGAAACGCGGGGATCAGGCCGGCGTCGCGCACGAGCTTCTCCACTTGCCGGTCGATTTCGAGCGTGCTGATGCCCGGGCGGGCGATTTCGCGAACGAGCTTGTGTCCCTGAGCCGTGACGCGGCAGGTGACGCGCATCTTCTCGATTTCAGCGGGGGTCTTAAGCTGGATGCGATTGCCACGCGACATGACCGGACACCCCTTCCGATCACTTGCCGCCAAGGATGGCGACGGCGTCTTGGAACACGTCGTCGGGCTTGCGGGTTCCCTCGACCTCGCGCAACAGGCCGTCCGCGCGATATTTTTCGATCAACGGCTGGCTCATGCTGTGGTACTGCTTGAGGCGCTCGGCCACCGACGTTTCGTTGTCGTCGCTCCGTTGATAAATCTCGCCGCCGCAATGGTCGCAGTGATCGCCTTTCTTTGACGGCGCGAAGATCGTATGGAACGACGCGCCGCAGGTTCGGCATACACGGCGGCCGGAGATGCGTTCGACCAATGTCGAGTCGGGCGCGGTGAAATACACCACTGCATCGAGCGGCGTGCCACGGCGGCCAAGCATTTCGTTGAGCTTGAGATACTGTTCCGTCGTGCGCGGAAAACCGTCGAGGATGAATCCCGGTTTGCAGTCAGCGAGTGAGAGGCGGCCCTCGACAAGCGCGATTACCAGTTCGTCAGGCACGAGTTTCCCCGCGTCCATGAAGGTCTTTGCCTTGCGGCCAAGCGGTGTCAGCTTGCGCACGTTTTCGCGAAGAATATCGCCGGTAGATATGTGCGGAAGCTTGAGCGCTTGGGCAAGACGCGCGGCCTGCGTTCCCTTGCCGACACCCGGAGGGCCAAAGAGCACGATATGCTTTGCCATGGTTCTCTCCCGAGCATCAAGGCCGGAATCCGCCCGCAGGGAATCTTCAGAGCTTAGCGCCGCACGCGGCGTTGGTCTACGGATTGAGGGGCGGCGCCATCGGTCCCAGGGGTGCCCGTTCCGGAAGGCGACGTCAAGCCGTCGTATGAGCGCGTCACCAGTTCCGCTTCGACTCGCTGCACGAGGTCGAGGGCGACGGAGACGACGATCAGCAGCCCTGTTCCGCCAATAATACGGAAGAAGAGACGGTTTTCGGTTAGCGCCTGACTGTCGCCGAAGACGGCGGACGCGATGTGCGGAAAGAGGTTCGGAACGATCGCCACCAGCGAGAGGAAGGTAGCGCCGGCGAGCGTCATGCGTTTGAGCACGGTGGTGAGGTAGGCTACGGTATCGGCGCCGGGACGGACGCCCGGAATGTAGGCGCCCCATTCGCGCATGTTCTTCGAGAGTTCCGTCGGGCTGAAAGTCAGCTGCGTCCAGAAGTAGGTAAAGAACACGATCAGTCCGACATAGCACATTTCATACATCCAGCCGAAGCCGTTGAAGGCGTCCTCGATATCCTCGCAGATGATCCTGACGAAGGTCCACGAACTGTCGGCGGTCAACTCGGTCGACAGCCAGCGCCCAATCTGCCCGAAGAAGAGCGTTGGGAACACTAGCAGCGCGGAAGCGAAGATGATCGGGATCACGCCAGCCTGATCCACGCGCAGCGGGATGGTCTGGCGGCGCGCGCCGCCGCCCGTGGAGCGGGCGTGTTTTTGGTGCTGGATGGGGATTTCGCGCCGGCCAAGGGTGATCTGCACGATGCCGTAGGTAATGGTGACAAACATCGCGATCAGCAGCAGCAATGCGACGAAGGCTTCAACCGCCTCGCTTGGAGACGACTTGCTATCGAACATGGGGCCCGCGAGTTTGAGCACTGTCTGCGGTATGGAGGCGAGAATGCCGGCCTGAATGATGAGGGAGACGCCGTTGCCGATGCCCTTCTCCGTGATCTTGTCGCCGAGGAAAATCAGGAAGAAGGTCCCGGCGGTCATGGTCAGGATGGTGGAAAGGTAGAACATAACTTCCTGGCCGCTGAACTCCGAGGTCATTGTGCCACTCAATTTTGGATCATTGAGCATCAGGGAACAGACGAACGCGGCCTGAACGATGCAGATGGCAATGGTCAGGAAACGGGAATACTGCTTGAGCTTGCGGCGTCCCTGCTCGCCTTCTTTCGACAGTTCTTCAAGCGATGGAACGACCTTGGTCAAAAGCTGGAAAATAATCTCGGAACTGATGTAGGGCATGATGCCGAGCGAGAAAATGGTGAAGTCCATGATCGCGCCGGCTGAGAGCGTGTTGTAAATGCCAAGCAACCCGGCGGCCCAGGAGTCGCCGAGCACGTCTTCAAGAGCTTTTGCGAAGCGGACCGAGTCGATACCGGGAACCGGAATGGCGAAGCCGACGCGGTAGACGATCAACGCGAAGATCGTAAAGACGAAACGCTTGCGCAGTTGCGGAACGGTGTAGAGGCTGGAGAAAATTTCGCTGGGAGTCCTGCCGGGCATCGTCGCTTCCTGTCGTCTACCTCATCTGCCCGGGAAATCCCGTGCGCCGCATCGTATACCATGCAGGCACGCGAAGTTCCAACGCCCGCTTTACCGTTCGACAATATGCACGGAACCGCCGGCGGCCTCGATTTTCTTGCGGGCGCCTTCGCTGAAGGCATGGGCGCTGACCTTGAGCTTCTTCTTGACCTCGCCTTTGGCGAGCACTTTCGCGCCGTCCATCATGCGGTTGATCAAACCCTTGGCGAGAAACTCATCCGGCCCGACGGCCGCCCCGCTCTCGAACGCCTTCTCAAGGTCGCCGACGTTGAGCACTGCGTATTCCTTATGGAAGACGGCGTTGTTGAAGCCGCGCTTGGGCAGTTTACGGATCAATGGCATGCCGCCGCCCTCGAAGCCCAAGCGGAGCTTGAAGCCCGAGCGCGCTTTGGCGCCGTTATAGCCCTTGCCGCCGGTTTTTCCCCTGCCGGAACCGGGGCCGCGGCAGCGGCGCAGCCGTCCGGGACGTTTCCCGCGGTGGGGGGCGTTGAGTTGCGTCATGTTCATGAGAGCTTCACTCCCCGCAGTTCCTCGATCTCCTTCTTCGAGCGGAGCTTGAGGAGCGCGTCAAAAACGGCCTGCACGAGGTTCATTTCGTTGTGCGAGCCATACACCTTCGTCAGCACGTCATGCACGCCGACGGATTCGAGCACGGCGCGAACGACCGCGCCCGCGATAATACCGGTACCGGGAGCTGCCGGCATCAGCTTGACCGAGCTTGCGCCGAACTTGCCCACAACTTCGTGGGGGATGGTGTGCTTGTAGAGCGGCACACGCCAGAGGTTCTTGCGCGCGTTGCGCACGGCCTTGTCGACAGCGTTCGGGACTTCGCGAGCTTTGCCTGTGGCCCAGCCGACCACGCCCTTTTCGTCGCCGATCACGACGACGCCGGTGAAGCTGAAACGCCGTCCGCCCTTGACGGTGGCCGAGGTACGGTTGATCTTGACGACTTTTTCCTCGCCAAGGTTGATGTCACGCGGATCGATTCGGATTGCCACGGTATCTCCTCTATTTCTCTTGTTGAAAAAGTCCATCCTGGACTTTTTCAACGTCGTTATGGCGAAGTGAATTCGCCATAACTCCCGTTTCGCCCGGCTCGCGCCCGGCATAACGCACGCCTTGCGTGCTTGCCTCGCGCCTCGCGAAACGCCGAACCATCCATGGTTCGGTTATCAGGCCGTTGTTCAACGGCCTGCTAAAACTTCAGTCCCGCCGAACGGGCGCCATCGGCCAGCGCCTTGATGCAGCCATGATATTTGAACGGCCCGCGGTCGAAGGCAATCTCCTTGATGCCTGCGTCCGCGATTTTCTTGCCGATCAGTTCGCCGACGAGCTTCGCCGCCTCGATGTTTCCGCCATGCTTGAACTTGCCCTTCAATTCCGCGGACATCGTGCTCGCCGCCGCGAGCGTTTTCTGCGTGCGGTCGTCGATCAATTGAGCGTACACATGCCTGGACGTCTTGAAGACGCTCAGGCGCGGCTTGTAGGCGCGCGAAGCGCGGATGCGGTTACGCACGTGCATCTTGCGGCGGAAGGCGCGAGCTTCATTGGTTTTCTGTGCATTCATGACTGCTATCCTGAAAACATTCCTCTAGCGTTACTTGCCGACCTGGCTCTTGCCGACCTTGCGAATCACGTACTCGCCTTCATACCGGATGCCCTTGCCTTTGTACGGTTCGGGTGGACGCGCCTTGCGCACGATGGCGGCAAACTGGCCAACGATCTGCTTATCGATGCCGGAGATTTCGATGCGCTGCGGGCTTGGCAGAGCGACCTTGACGCCCGCGGGAACTTCGAAATCCACCGTATGGCAAAAACCGATCTGCAGCGACAATTGCTTGCCTTTCATCTTCGCGTTCCAGCCAACGCCGATGATGTCGAGCGCCTTCTGGAAGCCTTTCTCCACGCCCTGCACCATGTTCTGGATCAGCGCGCGAGTGGTTCCGTGCATCTCCCGATGGCGGCGCGAATCGCTCTTGCGGCTCACCGTCACGACGCCGTCAGCGAACTTCACGTCGATGCCGGGAGCGACTTGACGGACAAGTTCGCCCGCCTTGCCCTTCACCTTGACCGTGCTGCCGGACACCGAAACGTCGATCCCCTTGGGAACCGCGATCGGGGCTTTACCTACTCTCGACATGGCTCTTCGCCTCCATCACATGCGGTGTCGCCACCGCAACGATTCGTTATCCAACCCGGCACAGGATCTCGCCGCCGACCTTCCGCTGGCGCGCCTCGCGGTCACTGAGCACGCCGCTCGATGTCGAGAGGATCGTGCAGCCCATACCGCTCAACACCTTGGGAATCGAGCTGACGCCGGAATACACGCGGCGTCCCGGTTTGCTCACGCGATCGATGAACTGAATGACACGTTCGCCATCCGGCCCATAACGTAGCATGAGAGTCAATTGCATCTGCGGTCCGCTGCTGGCCTTGGCGACTTTGAAGTCATGGATATAGCCTTCGCGCTTGAGCGCGTCGGCGATGCCTGCCTTGAGCTTGCTGCTCGGCATGACCACGACTTCCGCCCCGAGGCGGCACGCATTGCGAATGCGCGTCAGCATATCGGCGATAGGATCAGACATCGACATGGTTCACGGACTCCTTCACCCCGGTATCAATCCGGCAATTTCCCTACCCATTCCTTACCAGCTCGCCTTGCGCATGCCGGGGATCTCCCCGCGGTGCGCCATCTTGCGCAGGCATATCCTGCACACCTTGAATTTCTTGAAATACGCGCGCGCCCGCCCGCAGATCTGGCAACGGTTACGGTGCCGCGTGGCGAATTTCGGCTTGCGCGCCGAACGAACGAGCAGGCTGGTACGTGCCATTCCTTAAGCCTTTCCCTTTGCTTGAGCCTTCCGCTTGAGCGGAAATCCGAGTCCTTCGAGCATCGCGCGGCTCAAATCGTCAGAGCCGCCGCTGATGGTCAGACACACGTCCATGCCTTGCTGGCGGGTGACCTTGTCGATCTTGACCTCGGGGAAGATCGTTTGATCGGTCAGGCCGAAGGTGAAATTTCCGCGGCGATCGAATCCAGGCTTGATGCCGTTGAAGTCGCGGATGCGCGGGATGGCCACGTTGACGAGCTTGTCGAGGAAGTACCACATGCGCTCGCCGCGCAGCGTGACCTTGAGCCCGACGGGGTCGCCCTGGCGGAGCTTGAAGGTCGCGGCCGATTTGCGCGCATGTTGCAGCATTGGCTTCTGCGACGTGATCTTTGAGAGCTCGTCGGTGTGGGCGGCAAGGTGGCGCTTGTCTTTCGCCTCGACGCCAAGGCCCATATTCACCGTAATTTTCTTCAGGCGCGGAATCTGCATCACGTTTCCGAGGTTGAAATCGTTCTTCAACCGCGAACGCACCTGTTCGTCGTAGATTTTGCGCAAGCGTGGCTTCGTTGTCTTTTCCATGGTCCGTTCCATTCGTCGTATTAGCCGATCACCTTGCCCGACTTCTTGAGATAGCGCACGCGGCGGCCGTTCATTTCCTTGAATCCCACCTTCTCCGCGCGCCCAAGTTCCTCGTCAAAATACAACACGTTGGAAAGCTGAACTTCGGCCTCAAGCTGCGTCCTGCCGCCGGGGTTGTCCGGGCCGGTGCCTTTCTTGTGCTTCCACACAAGGTTCTGCCCCGACACGATGCATGTGCCCTTGTCAGGGTGGACGATCAGCACTTCGCCCGAGGGCTTGCTCTTCTCGTCCTTGGTCTGCGGACGGCCCGCGCCGCGGATCAACTGCACTTTGTCGCCTTTGCGAATCTTTTGCATGGTCAACTCCGTCCTTGCTACACCACTTCCGGCGCGAGGGACACGATCTTCATGAACCCTTTGGCGCGCAGCTCGCGGGCGACAGCGCCGAAAATGCGCGTGCCGCGCGGTTCGCCTTTAACGTCGACGATCACCGCGGCGTTGCTATCGAAACGGATGTATGAGCCATCCTCGCGCCGGACGGCCTTTCTGGTGCGCACGATCACGGCGCGCACGATGCGCTTGCGCTTGTCTTTTTTATTGGTCTTGGTGAACAGTTCGCACGTCGGGGTT
>JABWBM010000242.1 GCA_013360495.1 Planctomycetaceae bacterium | reverse complement strand
GATGGTCAGCGTCGACGGCGTGTCGATAGCGCCTTCTATATATGGAAGGATATTCGTCGGCAGAAAAAACCCATGACTGTCATCGAGGTGCGGCGTGCGCACGCTCAGCTCGAAGGCATAGCATTGATAGGTGACGCGCACCGCCTTGGCGCCATTGAGATAGATGCGCCAGCAGTCTTTATCCATGCGCTCGACGCGTAGCGCGCGGCTGCCCGCGCTGGCCTTGAAGAGCGAAACATTGCGCGCGAACTCGCGGATCTTGTAGCTCCCCGGCGTCCATGCGGGGATACGCAGATCAACCATCAGGCCGTTGAGCCGCGTGAGGTCGACTTGAACCTCGAAGTTATGCGTCGTCGGCTTGGGTATTGAGACGGTGTAGTGCATGCCCGGTTTTGCGCGGGCGGGCTTTGGCATCGCGATGATCGGATGGGATGTGGGCATGGGGCGTGTTTTAGATTGATGCCATGGCCGCGAAAGCGGAATCCGGGAAAGTTGTTCCTATATCTTGCCCGCCGACGGGCAGATATTCGCGAGAAAGCATTCGCCGCACTTTGGTTTTTTCGCCGTGCAGACCGTGCGCCCGAAGGTGAGCAGGTTGTGATGCAGGCTATATCCCTTGCCCTCGGGGAGCATGGGCTGCAACAAACGATAGCTCTTCTCACGGTTGTCGCCCGTTGAAACCAGCCCCAAGCGATTGACGATGCGATGCACGTGCGTGTCAACGGGGCAGAGGTCGGCACCCATAGCTTCGATCAACGTCACGGCTGCCGTTTTCGCGCCGACACCCTTGAGCGACGACATCGCCTCGGCGGCTTGTGTTGGCGTTTTTCCTGCGAGCGCCTTTTCGAGACTGTATTCCCCAACCTGCTCTTTCACCCACCCAAGTACACGCTGGATCGCCGGGCCTTTGGAGTTGGGCAGCCCTGCCGGGCGAATAATGTCCTGCAACTTCTTCTCGTCGCAGGTGTGAATGCGCGCCCAATCCGGCTCAAAGAACGCGTCGGCGGCCTGACTCAAGCGGATCGCCACCGGATCGACCGAGCCGTCGGGCAAACGCGGGATGAGTTTCTCGTTGCGAAAGAGCTTGGCGTTCTCCTTACGCGGGAATGTCTCGCACAACCGGATATACGCCTTGAGCGCGCTTAAATCCGTCGTGTTCTGGCTCAAGATCGTGAGCACCAGCACCCGCAACCCATCGCGCGGCCCGTCGAACATCGGCACGCCGAGACGGTCTTCCAGCAGACCGACGATGGCCTTGAGACGCGATGCGTTGTCGCCGCTCACGTCGCCGCGCGTTGGCTTTTTCGTCACGACACGAACGCGCTTCAATGGTTTGGTACGGGCGGGCATGAAGCGAGGATAGCAATGTTGATGCCCGTTCGTCATTCCCGCGCAGGCGGGAATCCAGATCGACAAAGAAAAGATGGATCCCCGCCTTCGCGGGGATGACATGAAAGAAGCGAGTCCACACCTGTCAAAGAACTGGCGGGCGGGTACGCACGCCTGCACCGGCGGCACGAAACATTGTATGCTGCCCGCGATGGCCACGCTCGAAGCCACCGACCTGATCAAAGCCTATGGCAAGCGCACCGTTGTGCGCGGCGTATCCCTCACCGTTAACCAAGGAGAAATCGTCGGCCTGCTCGGACGCAACGGCGCCGGGAAATCGACCACCTTCAAAATGATCATGGGCATCGTGCGCCCCGCCCGCGGGCGCATCATGCTCGACGGCCACGACGTCACGAAGATGCCGCTCTACAAGCGCGCGCGAAGAGGGCTTGGCTACCTCGCGCAAGAACCAACGATCTTTCAAAAGCTCAGCGTCGAAAACAATCTGCGCGCCATCCTCGAAACCACAAAGCTCACCAAGCAACAGCAAAACGAGCGCTTGGATCAACTGCTTGACGAATTCGGCCTCAAGCCTATTCGCGGCAACATGGCCATCACCTGCTCAGGCGGCGAGCGCCGCAGGCTCGAGATCGCGCGCACGCTGGTAACGAACCCGAAGATCGTGTTGCTCGACGAGCCCTTCGCGGGCGTCGACCCCATCGCCGTGGAGGACATCAAGCAACTTGTGCGCGGATTGGTGAAGCGCGGCATCGGCGTGCTGCTCACCGACCATAACGTGCGCGAGGTGCTTACTATGACCAGCCGCAGTTATATCCTGAGCGAAGGGCAGATACTCAAGGAAGGCACGCCGGTTGAGATCGTCGACGACCCGATAGTGAAGAAGGAATACCTCGGCGAGCGCTTCAAGCTCGACCATGACGACCGGTATATCGAGACGTGATAGTATGTCATGCCCGCGGAGGCGGGCATCCAGTCTTTTCTTTGTCTCTGGATTCCCGCCTTCGCGGGAATGACGCCGATAAAACCGGGCGTTCATGATAACCTCCCTCTTCTATGCAAGGCCTCTACATCCACATTCCCTTCTGCGTGAAAAAGTGCGGCTACTGCGATTTCTACTCCGAGGTCGCGAGTGAGGACGAAATGCGCCGCTTTCTTGCGGCTCTCGAATGCGAACTCCAACAGCGTGCCGAGCAATTCGCGCCTCTCACCCCACAAACGGTCTTCTTCGGCGGTGGAACACCGACGCGCCTGAGCGCTGAGAATCTGCGCGAGCTTGGCCGCATCATTCATCGCTATGTCGACACATCCCACGTCATCGAATGGACGAGCGAAATCAATCCCGGAACGCTCGATGCTGCCAAGGCTGACGCCCTCGTCGAGATGGGTGTCAACCGCGCGAGCTTCGGCGTGCAGAGCTTCAACCCGAAGTATCTGGCCGACCTCGACCGCGCCCACGAAGCGGGCAAGGTTGACGAGGCACTTGCCTTTGCCCGCACCGCCGGCATCCAAAACATCAACGTCGATTTGATCTTCGCGCTACCGGGCCAAACCATCGACGAATGGTACCACGACCTCGAACAGGCATTGGCGCTCAATACCCAGCACATCTCGCTCTATAACCTGACCTTTGAAGACGATACGCCGCTCACTGCTCGCATGGAGCGCGGCAAAGTGGAGCCGCTCGACGATGAGACTGCTGCGGAGATGTATGAGCTTACGGTCGCGCGCTGCCGCGAAGTCGGCTTTGCGCGATACGAAGTGTCCAATTTCGCGCGGCCCGGTTTCGAGAGCCGCCACAATTTGCTCTATTGGCGTTGCGGCGACTGGCTTGGCATTGGCCCGGCGGCCCATTCCGCCTGCGGGCGTCTGCGCTGGGCCAACGTCCGCGACCACCGGGAATACGCAAAGGCGCTGCTCGATGACGGGCGGCTGCCGCTCGCGCTTGATGAGCTCGGCGGCCTTCTGGATGAAGACTTCGTCGCGGGGATAGAAGGGCGTGCCTTCGGGAAGCTCCTTCTCGTCGTAGTCGCCAAGGATCGAGAACTTCTCTTCGAGGATGGCCACGGCGCGCTCGATGACCTGCAGGTCGTTCTGGCTGAAATCGAAAGTAGCTCGGTAGTCGTAGTCGTCGTTCATGGCTGCCTCCGGCAGACGTCGGGAAGATCACGCCCCGAAAGGGCGCGGC
>JABWBM010000058.1 GCA_013360495.1 Planctomycetaceae bacterium | reverse complement strand
AGAATTTGCACCATTTTGTCTGCCCGAACTATTGGCGGAAAACTGCTTTACGCGAGGATATGCCATGACGACAAAGAAACAGATTGTTGGAGCCGCATTCGGTTGCGTATTGCTGAGCGCCTGCGCCGGCGGCCCATCGATTTTGAACAGCGATCCCACACCGGCGAATGAGCTCGCCGAGGATTTCATGCGCACCCACGGCGGCCCTGATAGCAATATGGCGCCCGCCAACGTCGGCCCATTCACGATCCACACGTCGCGTGGCCGCGGCGCAGACACGCACCCGGAGATCACCGGTAGCGGCGATGACACCTGGCTCTACTTCTCCTCTGACCGCGACGGCTCCGGTCACAACATCTACCGCAAGCGCCCCGACGGCAAGTCGCTTGAGATGATCACCTCGGACGCCTCCGACGAGTTGTGGCCGCGCGTCAGCCCTTGCGGCTGCTGCCTCGCCTTTGGCTCCAACAAGCTCGGCAACTGGGACATCTACCTGCTCGACCTGCGTAACTTGAAACGCCCGCCCGTCGTGCTGACGGCCGGCTGCAAAAACGACGACATCCACCCCACGTGGGCGCCGGACGGCAGCGGTATCGTTTATGCAAGCTGGGCCGATCTCGTTGACGACTATGTCCTCACCATGGCGCAGCTTTCCTGCGAATCATGCGATATGCCCGCCAAGCAGCCCGAAATGCCCGCGGAGAACAAGCCCGCGTCAATGCCGGGCGTTGACGGCAATCAGAACTTCGTCTTCGCCGAGCTTCCGGGCATGACCAAGGAAGCCCCAGCCGACGCTATGCCCGAGAAGACGGAAGGTTACCCGATGGTGACCTCGCGCGGGCCGCTGCTCACCAACCACGGCGAAATGGTGACGGGCATGCATCCTGACTTCCGCCCGGTGAAGGGCGAAAAGCTTCTCGTTTATCAAGACTACCGCAAGTCCGGCGTTGCCTGGAACGGTGTGCGCACCTATGACCTGATGAGCGGTATCGTCACTCTGCTGCAAACCTCGGATATGCACGGTGCGATCCAGCCGCGCTGGAATCACGATGGTAGCCGCATCGTCTACACCACGGTGGCGAAAGACGGCAAGCCGGAAAACGCGTGCGGCGGCGACGGCTTTGGCGTCGCGACGCCCGACGGGCAACTGATCTTCGACGTGCGTAACCCGACCTTCATGAACAAGGTTGCCGACCCGACCTGGGTGCGCTACATGGGCGAGGACCGCGTGTTCTTCTCCGCGATGAAAGACGAGAGCGAATTCATCGCGAGCGTGAAGATCGAGAAGTAGCCCACTCAATCTACCGCCCGCCGCGATCGCCCCACGAGCGTCCCCAACCAGCGGCATCGCGCAGCACGTCTTCATGAATTTTCATGAAAGCGTCGTATTGATCGGTCTGAAGGACGCCTTTCAGCGCTGCCGAAGCTTCATCGTTGATGGCTTTTCTCTTATCGTCGGTGGATTCCCCGCCTGAACTATTTCTGTCCCTCGTACCCCACGTTTCAGTAAAGAGTTGAACCCTGGCGTCATACTGTTTGGTCATGATTTGCGCGGTTTCGATGATCTGGAGTTCGGTCAGGCCATGTTCCGTGCCCCATTCGCGCAGTTTGGCGTCGAGCTTGGTGATAAATTGTTCGCGACTTTTCGCCCGCTCTTCGATGCGCCTTTGTTCGCGTTCGCGCTCCTCTTCCTGTTCCTTTTGCGTCTGCACACGTTCGATGGCGGCAGCAAGATCAGTCTCGGAGAGTACCGCCCCGTCCGGACCGGGGAAGGCGAGCGTTGGGGCATTCTTGAGCTGATCGCGCAGGGCGGCGACTTCGGACTTCAGGGTGGCGATGTCCCGTTCCTGATTGTCGATAGTGAGCGATTGATCGGCGATCGTCGACGCCTGTTCGCTTACCCTAATCTTGAGCGCCTTCACGTCTTTTTCCAAAGCAGCGCCATCGAAATCTTCGCCTTCGTCGTGCTCCACCATGGCCGGTTCCGGGCTGGACTCGACCCTTCCGGAGATAATGACGGTGGTGAGGGCGACCCCCGCGGATAGCAGAACAGCGATAACGTATGTGGCGATAGTATTCATATCGGACTCCGTCAAAAGTGGTTGTCAACCGCCTCGATTGTAGCATTCCTTGCGGGCGCGCGCATGGCTTGAGCGGCTCGTGCGTATTGCAGGTTGGTGTTCGGGAATGGATACAGCGTCACGCGCCATCGCGTGACGGACGATAGGAAAATACGGCTTGCAGGGAAGACGCCCCGCAGGGCGCGGAGCGCTACACCTCGGCCCGGTGACGATTACTGCGTCACCAGGCTCTGCCTTCGCGCGAGCGCATCGATGTGGGCCGCGCGCAGCTTCACCGTATCGTGATAGGCGCTGAGCACGCCCTCGGTGCTGAGCGTCATGATCTCGCGGTGAGTGTCGGCGGCCCAGATGGCGTCGAGGTTGGCAGGCTCGCTGTCAAGCGCCGCGAAGATCCGGTAGCCCTTATTCTGGAAATGCTTGAGCCCGCTGACCTTGACGAAGGGCGCGTTGCCGACCCAACTTCCCGAATCCATATAGAGCTGGTCGCCGCGGAATTGCAGGCCATAGTCGATGGCGAGGGAATTGAGCGCCCTCAATGTCTCGCCCCGCAAGAATTCCGGCCGCGACGAGTTGAATCCCACTTCCGTCCGCGGCTGTGACGCGATTGCTTGCACGATCTCGAACACGCCTTCGCAGGGCTGATGAAGCTTCAGCAGGACTTCATAGGTCGAGCAGCGTTTACGGAACCATGAGAGAGCGATCAACCGTTCGGATTCCGGGATGTTGGTGTAAAGCAGCAGCGCCGCCAGCGCCGTTTCCATCGGCATGGTGGGGTTGACGTTCTCGACGAGGTCCATGACCGGAGCGAAGTGCGCGGCGCCGTGAGTGCGGTCATACAGCTCGAGCAGATGGCGGATGGCGTGACGCACATCGAAGAACGTACCGTCGATATCCATCAGCATCATCAGTGGTTCGTCCGGATATTTCGCGGAAATGCGAGCGCGGTGACGCTCAAGTTGCTGAATCCAGCGTTGCATACTTCCTCCTGTTGCGGCCGGATCGCCGGCCTGTTCCACGTTCTGGTTTTTGTATGGAGGAAGGTTACCGCAGTGTTGTTGACAGTCCGGCAAGTGAGTATGAAAGGTTTGTGAATACGGGGATCAACACAAGCTGAAGACGTCATTCCGGCGGAAGCCCAATGCGATACGATTAAGGGTGTAGCGCCCTGCGTCCTCGCAGGGCGTCTTCTCTGAAAACCACGTTTTGCCATGGTCCGTCCCGCGAGGGCGCGGGACGCTACAAAATTCCAGCCGCTAATCGTATTGCATTGGGCGGAAGCCGGAATCAGTTTGTATTGATAAAAGCAGGCAATTAGGCCCGTTTTGGCACCAGATATAGGATGGTGCAAAACGGACCTAACTACCAAACATTGAGCAGGCATTGAAAAGTCCATCCTGGACTTTTTCAAAGTCGTAATGGCGAAGTGAATTCGCCATTACCCCCGTTTCGCTCGGTAGCGCTCGGCGTAACGCATGCTTTGCGTGCTTGCCTCACGCCTCGCGAAACGCCGAACCATCCATGGTTCGGATATCAGGCCGTTTTTCAACAGGCTGTTAGAAGTCTTTGGCCTCCCCTGGGCTGGCTAGCTTCGCGGCGCGTTCGCTGGCTTTTGTGCCTTCGTGCTTCTTCGCGAAGTCATCCATAGCCTTGCGCTTTTCCTCGGTGGACATGTCTTTCGCCTTAGCCTCGAGTTCACGGAACTCGATAGCCGCCGTAATTTCCTTGCCAGCGGTTTCGTCTTTCTTGAGTTCGGCAAGTCTTGCGTCGACAGCCTTGGCTTCGTCCGCGCCCTCAAACGCAACCTTGATGGCGTCGAAGGCGTCAATCGCCTTGAAATACGCCTTGTCCGCGACATGCTTCTCGGCGGCGGCAGTGAGTTTGTCCGCCTTCGCCTTGATCTTTTCAACGATGTGCGCGGCTTGCTTCGCGGCGTCACTGCCGGCGGTTGCCGTCTGGAGCGCCGCGTTGGCCGCATCACGCGCCTTGCCGAACTTCTGCTCGCCGAAGAGCTTGGCGGATTCCTCGAGAGCCGGGTCAATCGAGCTAAGTCCAAGACCCGGATACTTCACTTTGGCCAGTTCATCTTTCAGCAAGGTTTTGAAATTTCCCTGTCCGGGAAACCCGCAAAAAATCACCTTGCCATCAACCCCGATCAACCACACGTGAGGAATGCCTTGAACGCCCGTATATCCCTTGGGCATTCCCGAGGCGACGGGGTAATTGACCCCCTTGGGAGTCAAAAGTTTCTTAATGGCGTCGGCGGAAGCGCCTTGAACTTCGAACGCGAAAAGGTGGAGTCCTTTGTCACCATACTCGTCCTGAAGCTTCACGAGCTCAGGAATGCCTTTGACGCAGGGTCCTCAGCGCGTTCCCCATATCTCGAGCATGACAACCTCGCCTTTGAGGCCGGCAAGCGAGTCGGTTTCCGGTTCGTTCATCACCCAGGTGATTTCTCCAAGGTCGGTGGCTTCCTCGCCTACCGCCGGAGAGAACTTCGCCTTTTGTTTTTGCGCATCAAGCGCTGGCGCGAACGCGCAGACGATGGCCAAAAAACCACCAAGAATTCTTAGTTTCATCTCTTTCTCCTCTTCCGAAAGTTGCTAACCCAACGCTTCTGTTTCGAATATTCGAATACGGTGTCGCTTCATTATACGATTGGGCCGTCGTTAAAGAGCAAATATGAAAGGGGCAGATGTGCTTTCGTCTGACAACCCGCTGTGCGGGAAGTTGAAGCGCACATTCGATTGTACGTAAACCACTATGAGTGAGAGGTTTACGACAGCCTCGCCAGATGCCGCTCTATGCCGAGAGTTTCGTTTATCGGCCGTGCGTGGCGACCGTGAGTTTTCAGCAGGTCCGCTACTTCATATGGGCCATAGCCGCGCGCCACAAGATCTTCGGCGAGACGTCGCGTCTCCAAAGCGGCAAGGTGATATTCGTCTTCGACGATTGAAGGAGTCAGGAGCGGAAACTTTATCAGGTTGCGGATTTTCGCTGTGATGCGACTACGTCCGGCCTTGCGCGCAAGCTTAACGGCGGGCGGCGGCAGCAATCGTAGAGCGGTAGCCTCAGGATTTTTGGCGAGCAGTTCCATGCTATCCTCCTCCGTGTTGTTTCTCACGTGGGGTAAAAAGTTTCAATTTGTTGCGGATTTGCGGGGGCTATTTCACGAATGCCGCGCGGATGGACGCGATGTCGTCGGCACGCACGGTCTTCTCGCGTTCGAAGCGAGCGAGCTCATCGCGGAGCGAGACGGACCCCTTGCCCGGCCGGAGCGTTTCCTTGCCGGCGACGATGTCGGCGCGCGTGACGTCGTCCACAACCATCACCTCGTAGATGGCCGAACGTCCGCCCTTGCCCTCATTGCGCGCGAGCACTTGAAAGATCACGCCGCGCAGGAATTGGGCGACGCGCTGCTTGACCGATGCCTGCATGAATTCGGGAACGGCGTCGGTCAGGCGCTGGATGGCATCCGAAGAACTCGACGCGTGGAGCTGAACGATCACGAGATGACCAGTTTCCGCGGCATTCAAACAAGCCGTCACTGTCTCGAAGTTATCGACTTCGCCGACCATGATCACGTCCATATCCTGATGCAGCGCGGCATTGATGCCGGCGGCCATGCTCGATACGTCCACGCCGACTTCGCGCTGCTGTACGACGGATTTCTTGGGCGTAATCATGCTCACGGCGCGCTGCTCGATGGTGCAGATATGCAGCGCCTTGTTTTCGTTGATCCAGTCGAGCATGGACAAAAGCGTGGTCGTCTTGCCTGACCCCGTGGGGCCGCTGACGGCAATGATGCCGTTGGGCGCGTTGAGCAACTCACGCACCGCATCAGGTACGCCGCATTCCTTCAGCGTATGAATGCGCCCGCTATGGAAGCGCACGCCGATGCTGTAGCTGCCCCGGGAACGCGAGATGTTGACGCGGGCAATGGTTCCATCGTCAAGCGCGATTCCGATGCTGGCAACACCTTCAGCGTCGATTCTGGCGAGGGCCTGTTCGGATGCGATCGACAAAGCGATTTTGTTGATCTCGTCCCCGCTCAGGGGAGTCTCGGAGCTGGCGACAATCTCGCCATTGATCCGCAGCGCCGGTTTATTTCCCGGAGCAAGCACCAGGTCAGACGCTTTTTTTGCGAGCGCCAGATCGAGATACTTTTTCATGTCTTTGGGTGTCGTTGTTTGCATGGTTACGCTCCTTGTTTGGTTTATTCACCGCAGAGGCGCAGAGGGAAGAAAGAGTTGTGACTTGAAAGACAAAGAGAAGATGCCTCACGCAAAGCCGCCAAGACGCAATGGAAGAGAATACAGAAGCGAAATTCCGAGATCTTGAAATTCTTCGCGGCTTCGCGCCTTTGCGTGAAAACTCTTGCCTTCTCTTTCTCCGAAAATCTTTCCTCCGTGTTCTCCGTGTTCTCCGTGGCTCCGTGGTGAAATCTTCTCTTCACCCCATCCAGTCATCTTGCGCGCTCAGCCCCGCCAGCTTGAAGCGCATCTGCTCACGCGCATCGTGCAACCGCCTCTTCACCGTTCCGGCCGGAATGCCAAGCGTCTGCGCGATCTGCTCCACCGATTCGCCTTGCAGATAGTGCCGCTCGATCACCGCTCGCGACTTCTCTGACAGACCAGCGATGCAACCCCGTATCATCTGCACCGTTTCGCGACTACCAACATCATCGAGCGGCGACGGGTCAGGCACCAGAGCCGCCGCATCTCGTACGTCCTCGATGAAGTCAGGACGCATTCGACGCGTGGCGCGTGACACGCAACTTCGCGCGATGGCCGCGAGCCAGCCATGGAACGCCTGTGGCTCCCGTAGATCGTTGAGACGCGCGCAAGCGACGGTCAGCGTTTCCTGCGCGATGTCCTCGGCCAAATGGCGGTCATGGGTGAATTGCATCGCTGTGTTCATCACGAACCCCGCGGCTGCCGTCATCACGTAGGCCAGAGCCTCAGGATCGCCCGCCTTCGCACGTTCAAGGTGCCCTGCGATGTCGGTGTCCATGATGCCCCGGCTGCCACTGGATAAGAGCCGCTGACTTTACGTTGGGTTCGGTAAAAAATGGATTATCTGGTGAAAAGAAGTGCAGGGAGCGCGAGACGTCTCTGGCATGGCGGGTTCAGGGGGTATTCTGCTTGGGGCAAGATGAAAGAGCGTCGTACTTTGTCCTGGCGGCTTTGATGAAATCGCGCAAACGCTGAACGCCTTTCTTTTGGTGAGCATAACTGTATGTCACGAGAAGCATCGACCTGCCTTGTCGCGGCTTTACGAAATTGACGAAGACACCGTACGTTTTCTGGTAGCTGAGTTGCTTGGAAAGCTTTGCCGGGTGCGGCGACTCCTGCCAGCCAAAGGGGCGAAAACAAATTGAGTCGATTTCTTCGAAGGGAAGGACGAGCTCGCTTATTGTCCAACAGAAGAAGCACCATCGTTTGTTGACATTGCGATTTTTGAAGTCAAGGGTAAACGAATAGAAGAACATCGAGCGAATGAATATGATGATGGAGAGCATTCCGCCAACGAACCAGACCAGCCAGCGCACACCTTCATCGAGCTTTTCATAAATTCCGCTACCTTCAAGTAGCGCACAAACAAGAATCGGTACAAGGAAGAAGATATAAGCCTTTCTGGGCCTGCCGTGATCGCTCATTGCGATGGATGAATCATTCGACCTGATGCGCCAGGGGAGATTGAGGCTCTCCGAGCCGGGCGCGTAAAGAAGTTCTTCTTCAATTTCTTCGATCTTCATGCGCCACCATCGCAGGCCATTCTATCAAGATAATTCTTTGATGGCGGCCATCTCTCTACCATGAATTTTCTTACCCCATCCATGCAACTCCACTCTGGCGCGGGAAAGCGTCCTTAAGTAAGGTTCTGCCATGGCAAGGCTCTGGGACAAAGGGAAGAAGACCAACGAGGCGGCGCTGCGCTTTACCGTCGGCAACGACCATGAACTCGACAGCAAACTGATCCGCTTCGACATCATGGGCAGCATCGCCCATGTGCGGATGTTGCACGCTTCCAAGCTCATCACAAAACCTGAACTCGCGAGGCTCCTCAAAGCATACACCCAACTCTTAAAGGAAGCAGAACGTGGCAAGCTCAAGGTCAGCATCGAGCAGGAAGACTGCCACACGCTGATCGAACAGCGCCTGACGAAGATGCTTGGGCCGCTGGGCGCCAAAATTCACGCCGGCCGTTCGCGCAACGATCAGGTGGTGACGATGCTGCGCCTCGCTCAACGTCACTATGCGCTTGCGATGCAGAAGCACACGCTCGACGTTGCCGACGCGCTGCTCACGCTCGCGCAGCGCCACAAGAACGTCCCCATGCCGGGTTACACGCACATGCAGCGCGCCATGCCCTCGAGCGTCGCCGCATGGGCGCTTGGTTATGCCGAAGTGTTAATCGAACAAGCCGATAAGTTCAACACGTTCCATTCCGCCCTTGGCCGCGCGGCGTCGGGCAGCGCTGCGGGCTATGGCGTGCCGATGAAACTGGAGCGTTGGGTCGCTGCTAAAGTGCAGGGGTACTACAACATTCAGGGCGTGACGTCCGTGCAGCTTACCCGCGGCCTCGATGAACTCTGGTTCACGCAGCTCGTACAGCAGACGGGCGTCGTGATCTCGCGCATGGCGGCCGACCTCGTGCTTTTTGCGACGAAGGAATTCGGTTTCGCGAAGCTGCCGGCCGAGCTCACCACCGGCTCATCCATCATGCCGAACAAGGCGAACCCCGACCTCTTCGAGTTAATGCGCGCGCGGGGGGCGGCGCTGGCCGGTCATCCGGCGACAATCACGGCGGTGCTTGCCGGTCTTCCGGGCGGCTATCAACGCGACTTGCAGATCATCAAAGCAAGTCTCGTCGCTTCCATAGAAGACGGCATGACGTTGCTCAATGCCGCAGCGCTGGCGATCAAGGGCGTGACGTTCGACAAAGAGCGCTGCGCGGCGGCGCTCGTACCCGAACTCTATGCCACGGCCTATGCCTATCAACTGGTGCGCGAGGGTATGCCCTTCCGCGAGGCATATAAGAAAGCTGCTGCCTCGCCGGAGAAGTGGAAAGCCGGCAAGTATGAACGCGGCGCCGAAGCGGCCGACAGTCAGGAATATTGTGACGCATGGGCTAGGCAAATAAACGCTTATCTAACTGCTCACAAAAAGCGATTGCGATCTATAAAAAGGAAATGAAACGATTTCAACAACAGGCGATGACTACGAAAAGCTACAGACTTATATGAGCACTGGAATGGCTTTGAAGAATTTTGTCCACAGATGACGCAGATGTTCGCAGATAAGAAGAAAATCTTCAAATTTGAGTTCTCTTCATCTGCGTAAATCTGCGTCATCTGTGGATAAAACTCTTTATGTATTTCCTCTGCGGCCTCTGCGCGCTCTGCGGTAAAAAATGATGAACGACAGACTGCCATGACCAAAGACGACGTCATTTTCATCACCGGAGCGACCGCTGGCTTTGGCGAAGCTTGCGCGCGCAAGTTCGCCAAGGACGGTGCGAAGCTGATTCTGCTTGGCCGCCGCAAGGAGCGCCTCGAGAAGCTCGCCATGGAACTCGGCTGCCCGACACACCTGCTGCCCATCGACATTCGCGATCGCGCGAAACTTGAACAGGTCGTGCGCGAGCTGCCCAAGGACTTCAAGAACGTCACGCTGTTATTGAATAATGCCGGCCTCGGGCTCGGTATGGGCCCGGCCCATCAGGCAAACATCGACGACTGGGAGACGATGATCGCCACCAACATCACGGCGCTCACGACACTCACGCGCTTGATGCTGCCCGGCATGGTGGAGCGTAAGCACGGTCACGTGATCAACATGAGTTCTACTGCCGCGAGTTACCCTTACCCGGGCGGCAACGTCTACGGCGCGACCAAGGCGTTCGTCACGCAGTTCAGTCTCAATCTGCGCGCGGATCTTCTCGGTACTGGCGTACGCGTCACGTCTATCGAACCGGGCATGTGCTTGACCGAGTTCTCGGAAGTGCGCTTCAAGGGCGACAAGAAAGCCGCCGATGATGTGTACCGCGGCATGAAACCCCTGAGCGCCCAAGATATTGCGGAAACCATTTACTGGTGTGCCAATCAGCCCGCGCATGTGAATATTAACCGCATCGAGCTGATGCCAACGGCCCAGACCTTCGCCTTCTTCGCGGTACATAGGAAAGAGAGCTGAGCCGCGAATGAACGCGAATTCACGCAAATAAAGATCGTTATTTCCAGAAAACGTTGATGCTGAACTTTCGAGAAAAGACAAGTGTACTTTTAGCCGCATTAGTGGTGCTCGTTGTCATTGCTACAGCGACGTTGCTCGCTTACGTCGTTGTTACTGTACCCAAGCCATATGTTGACGATGAAGCCCCCCTGCTCCACCCACGTTTTGGAGGTATTGTTGTGTGCGTATGGAGTTTCTATCTCTTGGCAGCCTTGGTTCCTGCTTTGATTGTTTGTTGTTGGACCGCGCAACGGACAATGAAGAAGAAAGTCGCGTTATGGGGCGTTGTAAGCCTTGCAGTGTGGGTGACCGCCGTTGCTGTATTTTTTATCATTTCGTGAACCCCTCTTATTCGCGTATATGTGCGTTCATTCGCGGCTCAATCTTCTTTGCCTTGTTTCTCAACAACCCGTAGACTGCGCGGCTTGCTTGGGTGGAGAAGGAAGAGCAGCGATGATGACGCAATCCGACGATGTTCACATGTCCATGGGCGGCAGCTCAAGTGACGAGCAGGTGGTGCTCGAAACGTGGAAGGCGTTCACCGACGACGACCACGAAACATGGCAGCTGCTGATCAACAATCGCCGCCCTGCGCTCCACAGTCAAGCGCACGCACTCTTTCTTGACGGCCTCGAAATCCTTGGCCTTGACCGTGACGGCGGCGTACCGGACATGAAGCAACTCAACCGCGTGTTGCACGCGCGCACTGGCTGGGAAACTGTTCCCGTTCCGGGGTTGATCGCGAGCAAGCTCTTTTTTGATCTCATGGCGGAGCGAAAATTTCCCGTAGGCAATTTCATTCGCGACCGCTCGGACCTCGGCTACACGCCGGCGCCCGATATTTTCCATGACGCATTCGGTCACCTGCCATTCCTCGTGAACAAAGGCTATGCGAATTTCGTCGAGGAGCTTGGACGTGCGGGCGGCGCGTCGAGAACAGATGAAGAGCTGGCGCGCTTCGAGCGCATCTACTGGTTCACGATCGAGTTCGGGCTTGTCCAGACAAAAAACGGCATGCGCATTTATGGTGGGGGACTGCTTTCCTCACACGACGAATCCGCCCACGCGCTCAAAGACGGCGCGGTGGAAAAACGCCCATATGATCTGCATGCCATGGCCACACAGGCGTATCACAACAACGAGATGCAATCCTTGCTTTTCGTCGTGGACGATGTGGAGCGCGTTTTCCGTTCAGCAAAAGATATCAAGACCGTTGCCGAAGAACGGTAATCACATTTCCGGAATGAACGAACCGCGGGTGCGCAAAAAGAGCAGGTCGCCCTGTACCAGGAGATCGAGAATCTCCGCCAATTCACGGGCCACGTCCACCGGCGCGGGAAGCGCGTTCTTGGAACGTAGACGCGTCACAAGCTCGGTACGCACTTCGCCAATGGTCCGCCGCCCGTCGATCAATTCGAAAAGAATGCGCTTGAGCGGCGTCGCCTGAGAACTGAAGACTGCTTCCGGCGTGCTGATATCGAAGCTTGCGCCATCGGCAGCGATGTCCGCGCGGATGGTGTCGCCGGCTTCGCGCGAACGGAAGAACGGGATCAAGCTCGCGTCGCTCAATGAAGCGTTCGTATTCCCCTCCCGGGCAGCGAAGAAGAAATGCCGCGCGAGTTTTCCGGAGAGCAGTTCGGCGATCGCCTCGCGTTCGCGGCGCGTGCGTTGAGCCAGTCGTTCTATGAGCGCCGGATTGTAGAGGAATGTCTCCGGTTTGTACAAGTACGGAAGATAGGCAAAGCTCGACAGCCGCATGCCCGCCTGCTCCACGAATTCGTAGCACTCATCGACGGTGTATGCGCGGTCCTGCGAATGCAGGAGCAGGTCATAGAGTCCGGCATCGCCGAATGCGATATGGTCGTCGTGTTTGGATTCACTTCGTTTGAACCAGTTGGTTGGCGGCGCCTGCTCAAGCAGCGCACGCGCTTCGGCGATGCGCACGCGCATGTCCGGCTCGTCGCCATTCAGACGTCGAAGCAGTTCCTGCATCTGGTAGACGCCGACACGCCCATGGGTTCCGTAGACCATCAACCCCATGGCGCCGCCCGGAGCGAGGACGGCTTCAAGCGCTTTCAGTCCGGCATCGGGGTTGGCAAGATGGTGCAGCACGCCGCAGCAATTAATGTAATCGAAAGGGGCTATACCGAGTTTGGGCAGGTCGAGGATCGAGGCATTCTCCCATTCGATGTTCGATAGCTTTCGAATTTTTGCCCGCTCCTGCGCGACGGCCATGGACGCCTGGCTGATGTCGAGATAGACGATGTGCGCGTTCGTTGAGCGCAGTTGCTCGGCGAGATAGATGACGCTGTCGCCCGTTCCCGCTCCGGCGACGAGCGCGCGAAAGTTTTTGCGAAAGTCTCTGCCGCCCGCGTAACAGAAGTGATTGATCTTGGCGAGCAGATCGATGTGCGTCGGGATCAAACGATTGCGTTCATCCGCAGGATCGCGCGGCGGGTAGGGAAAGTCCTCGTACTGCGCCCGGACGGAGCGGAGATAATCGCTGTCGGCCATGGTGGGAGTCTAGCAATGCCATACATCACGCCCAGCGATAGCTTTACGTGGAGCCGCCAGTTGCGCTTCTTTGGTCTTGGCGTAGACTGCCAAAGCGGCAGGCCGCTACTTGTGCCGTATCGGCGCATATCGCGCGCAACATGGGAAAGTCACTTCGATGGCCAAGGTCTTGATCGTTGACGACGAGGAATTCATCCGCGACAGCTTCGGCATGACGCTGGAGCGCGCGGGCTATAACGTCCTCACCGCTGAATCCGGCAACGAGGGGCTTGGCACGCTCGCCAAACACCCCGACGTCGCTTGCGTGGTGAGCGACATTAAGATGCCCGGAATGGACGGCCTCGAACTTCTGGCCAAGATCAAAGATCAGCACCCCACGCTGCCCGTCATCATCATCTCAGCCCACGGAACGCCCGAAGACGCCGCGCGCGCGATCAAACTCGGCGCGCTGGATTACTTCGCGAAACCCTTCTCCGCCGGCGAGATCGAGGCGCGCATCGGCAAGGCCATCGAGCATCACAACCTCGCCGAGGAAGCCGCGACATTGCGCGAAGTGGTGAAGCAGCAGGCTGCGCCCAAGGTGGACTTCATTACAGCGTCGAGCGGTTCGATGGCGCGACTGCGCGAGACGCTCGAGCGCATCGCGGCAAGCGATTCGACGGTGCTGATTCAGGGTGAGTCGGGCACAGGAAAAGAAGTGGTCGCGCGCTATATTCACACCAAGTCCGCGCGTGCCGACAAGCCATTCCTCGCGGTCAACTGCGCTGCGTTATCGGCGGGGCTGCTTGAATCCGAATTATTCGGCCATGAACGCGGGGCGTTCACCGGCGCGGAACGCCAACGCAAAGGCCGCTTCGAGTTGGCGAGGGGCGGCACGTTGCTGCTTGACGAAGTGAGTGAGATCGATGTTCACCTGCAGGCGAAATTGCTGCGCGTGCTGCAGGAGAAAAATTTCGAGCGTGTGGGAAGCTCCGACACTATCAAGGCCGACGTGCGCGTACTCGCCACCACCAACCGCGACCTGAACAAGGCCGTGCGCGAGGGCAAGTTCCGCGAAGACTTGTTTTTTCGCTTGAATGTTTTACCGGTGGTGCTGCCGCCCCTGCGCGAAAGAAAGGGCGACATTCCGGACCTCGCGCGGCACTTCCTTACTCTGCATGGGCGGCGTATGGGGCGCGAGGCGCCGGAGTTAGATGCGGAGGCCGCCGGTGCACTGTCGGGCTACGGTTGGCCCGGCAATGTGCGCGAATTGGAGAATGTGCTGGAGCGGGTGTTGGTCTTGGAGAATGCGAAGGTGCTCACCGGGCCGATCGTGCGTAAGTATCTCGGCACGGAAGCGCCGACGGCGACGATCAAGAAGGAAGGCGGCTTCATTCTCCCCGGCGGTGAGGACGATGTGCCGAGCATCGAAACCATCGAGAACAAGTTGATTCAATTCGCCATGCAGCGTCTTGGCGGCGACAAGAACAAGGTGGCGGAAGCGCTCGGCATCACGACCAAGACGCTACGCGCGAAGTTGAAGAAACTCGGAGTAGAATAGGCTTCAAAACGCAATGTGACGACACCTATGACAGGAGATAAGGAGCTATTTTCGATTGAAACGCCGCTTGGGTTTGTCGTTCATACGACAGAACGATATTGGCAGCAGATAGTCGTGAAACATCCCGACCTCGCTCATCGCCTGCACGACGTAAAAGTGGCGCTCTCGAACCCGGACGAAATCAGGCGAAGCAGCAGAGACGATGCAGTGTTTCTGTTTTATCATGACGAAAAGAAATCCCGATGGGTTGTCGCCGTAGCGAAGCGGCAGGGAGGTAAGGGATTTCTCGTTACCGCTTATCGAACTGATGCAGTGAAAGAAGGGGAGAAGGTATGGCCGAAATAAAAGTGTTTTACGAACCGGACAAGGAGCTTCTCACCGTGTTCTGGCAGGAGCCGAGGGCATCCCAAATCTGCACAGAGCTCGGCGATGGTGTCGTTCTGATCAAGGACAAAAAGAGTGGCGAGCCGATTGGCATCGAACTTCTCTCCTATCATCCCGGCGACGAACGCTTCGATATGGTTCATGTCGAAGTAGGGGCTCCGGGACAGAAAGCTTGATAGCGAACTCCTATGCCCGACGAGCATCCGACGATACTGGTGATTGACGATGACGAGGCCCATGCCGACGTCACGGCGGAGGTGCTCGACCGCGCGAACAAGGGCTATGAGTGCGTGATCGTCCACCACGGCGAAGCCGCGCAACGATTGCTGATGCAGCAAAAATTTGATGTCGTGCTGTGTGACCTGAAACTTCCCGACATCGACGGCATTCGCCTGCTCGAAATCATCAAGGAGCGCTCCGCTGACACTGAGGTCATCATCATGACCGGCTACGGCAGCGTTGAGCGCGCCGTCGAGGCGCTGCAAAAGGGCGCGTTCAGCTTCCTCGAAAAGCCGCTCCATAAGGATTCGCTTCGTAACCAGGTGGCCAAGGCGCTTGAGCGCAAGCAGATGGTTGCCGCCAATCGTGAATTGAAAAAGCTCGTGGACGAGCGTTTCGGCTTCGAAGGGCTGATCGGGAACTCGCCCGCAATGAAGGCGGTGTTCGACCGTATCCGGCAGGTCGCGCCCACCGACGCGCGCGTGTTGATCACCGGGCCCAACGGCAGCGGCAAAGACCTCGTCGCCCGCGCCATCCATCACAATTCGAAGCGCAGCGATGCTCCCTTCGTCGCCTTCAACTGCGGCGCGATCACGGGGGACCTGCTCCAGTCAGAGCTTTTCGGCCATGTGCGTGGCGCATTCACCGGCGCTGACAAGGAGCGCAAGGGCAAGTTCGAATTCGCGTCGGGTGGCACGCTCTTCCTCGATGAAATCGGCGAGATGCCGACCGAAGCGCAGGTGAAGTTGCTGCGCATGCTCGAAACCCGTGAGGTGACGCGCCTTGGCGCCAACGAATCGGTGAAGGTCGACGTGCGCCTTATCTCAGCCACGAACAAGAATCTCGAAGAAGAAGTCAGGGCGGGGCGCTTCCGTGAGGATTTGTTCTTCAGGCTCAAAGTAGTGCAGATCGACATGCCGCCCCTCAAGGCCCGCGGGAGCGATATTCTGCTGCTTGCCGAGACCTTCCTGCGTGAACTGGCGAAGCAGTACGACAAGCCTGTCAGGGCTATGGCGCAGGAGGTGCAGAATGCGCTGCTTGCCCACGATTGGCCCGGCAATGTGCGTGAGCTGCGCAATGTCATGGAAGAGATGGTGGTGCTGGCTGCGGGCGAGATACTGACGGTGGATTCGTTGCCCGCCAACCTCAAGGGCAAGGCCGGGAAAGTGGCGCCCATCATCGCATCGGCTGACATTCCTGCCGGCGAAAACATTTACAAGGCACTGGTCGGCACGACCATGTCGCAAATCGAGGAGCAGATGATTCGCGCGACGCTCAAAGCCTACAAGGGCAACCGCGAAAAAACCGCCGACACCCTCGGCATCGGCGAGCGCACGCTCTATCGCAAGCTCAAGGAGTACGGCTTGAGTTGAGCGGCTTGCGGCGAAAATTCACGACTGCCAGAAGCAAAAGCCATCCAAGAGCGATCGACGTATTGGCATTACCGACGCTGCAGCCGGCGCCGCCGACGAGATTGGCGGCGTTGGCGGCTTGAATATTCGAAGGCAATCCGGACTCGTTGTTGTCCGCTGTATCGGACGAAGACTGGTTCGCTTCCACAACGAGTGGGATGATCGTGCTCGTCGTATCGACGCCGTCATCAAGAAGAATGTTGACGAAGTATTCGCCTGCAACACCGGGCTTTGGTGTGCCCGTGATCGTATCGCCGTCGAGTGACAAGCCGGGCGGCAGGCCAGCCACGCTCCAAGCATAGTTGCCGGTGCCGCCGCTCGCGGAAAGTATCCATTCGTAAAACCCGTTTTCAACGGTTTTGGGAAGCGTCGTTGTCGTCACCGCCAACATATTTTCCGGCGGCACATCCACGACAAGGGGGAGATACGTCGTGAAGACCTGCGGGACGAGCGCGGAATCGGTCAGAATAATTTTCACGGCGTAGACGTTTTCGGTGTTCGAAAGCGGCGTTCCGGAAATGATACCCGTGGGCGTCGCGCTCAACCCCTGCGGCACTCCTGTAATCGTCCAGGTAAACGGTGGAATGCCCGTTGCGTTGAACGTCACTGAATAGGCGCTGCCAGTGTAGGCGAGGGGAAGCTCGTCGCTCGGGTAGATGCTTGTTTCAGGCGCGGCGACATAGATCGTAAACGTTTCCACGTCCGTGGTTGGCGTGCTCCACTCATCGGTTGCCTGAATCGTGAACCCGTATGAGCCGTCGATCGTCGGAGTCCCGCTAATTGTGCCGGTTGAAACGTCAAGGCTCAAACCGGGCGGTAATTGTCCCGAAACGATGGCAAAGGTCGCGTATCCCGTTGTGGGAAGCGAACCATATTGGGTTGTGATGGTGGTTGAATACGCGCTGGCGAAGTAGCCGGAAGGTAGCGTCGAAGACGCGGTGATTTGCAATGGTTTGCAAACCTTGAGCGGTAGCGTGACGATCGGGGCCGCGATATTAAATGGGTCAATGGCCTCGATCTCCACATTATGGACGGTATCACCACTGCCAAGCGGGGGCTTTCCTTTGATCTTTCCTGCAGCGGTGGTTGACATTCCGGGGGGGAGGTTGGTGACGTTCCAGCTCATAAAAGTCAGTTGAAATGGGGTCACATTGGCGGACACTGCCAATTGGTACTGTGGATAGGGAACGCCCTCCATCGCATCGGGCAATGATGTCGTGGCGACCGTGAAAAGAGCTTGAGCGTCAAGGCTCGCTGCGCAAGCGACCGCCGAGAGCAGAACAATGACGTATTGGTGCGCGCGCGGAATCATAGGAGAGCCTCCAGCACGGCCTTGAGGGCGAAACAGAAAGCGGCGATGGCGTTGAGAAGTGCGACGAGTTGCCAGCGGCGAACCTCGCGGCGCAAAAGTTGGGTGTCCTCGATTTCGTCGATGTTCACGCGCATGGTTTCCCCGTTGGGTTCTGCGGTTGTCAGATATCGGTCGAAGGTCGAGTCGCGTCCCGCAGCCGCCGGCTACCACCACGCGAAATCGTC
>JABWBM010000057.1 GCA_013360495.1 Planctomycetaceae bacterium | reverse complement strand
GCCCACCGTGGAACTTCCATCGGATTCCATATCGAACCCGGTGTTTACTCTTGTGGATGCGCTTTTCTCGATCAATATTTTTGGCGTCGTGATCAACGTCGTTGGTCCGGTTGCGATCGACCTCGGTTCGTTGCCGACTGCGATTGCCGGGGAATCGTACTCCGCATCTCTGACCTCGGCATCGGGCGGTGTCAAGCCCTACCAGTGGAGCGCAATTGGACTACCCGCATGGCTCACGGTTTTCAAGCCCGCCAATCCGGCGAATGATTGGCTGCTGAAGGGAACGGTACCGCCGGATGAGGCTAACGGCCAGACTTATGAAATTACATTAACCGCTACAGACAGTTGGACTCCGGCCCAGACGGCGAGCGTGACGTTAGAATTGGTAGTCATACGGCCGCCCTCGCTTTCCGACATTGTACATCTTCCCACCGCCGTGCTCGGCAAGGATTACGGCGCTGCGCTCGAAATCGTCCATGGAACAGCGCCCTATTTGTGGAGTATCAGTGGACTGCCCGACGGACTGACCCTCGAATCCGATGGCTCTACCACAGCCACCATCAGCGGCAAGGTGGCCAAAACCGCAACGACCGGAGCGACGACGTTGCATCTCACCGTCAAGGATGCCAGCCAGCCGCAGACCACGCTCGACATCGACGTTCCGCTTATCGTCGCGCGGCCTGTCACCTTGGCGACAGCGCTGCTGCCTACCGCGATTTCCGGCGAGACTTATGACCTCACGCTCAGCGCTTTCGGCGGCGTCGCGCCTTACACATGGTCGGCGACGGGGCTGCCGCCAGGACTGTCCATGAGCGCATCCGGCGCGATCGCCGGCGAAACGGCTTTAGGCGACGAAGGGTCCTATGTGGTGAATGTCACGATCACTGACAGTTCCACGCCGCCTCTGGTGGGTCTCGACAAGCGCTTGCTGATCGTCGATGAGGAGTATGTTCAATTGGCGATCACCACGACATCTTTGCCGGTGGCGGCGGTGGGAGACGTTTACGGTTCAGGTATACTCGTCGCCACGGGCGCGGAGTCCCTGAAGAACCTCGTCTGGACGGCTTTCGGCCTTCCCGATGGCCTCGAACTGATACAAGGCAACGATGGCCAATGGTCGATCGAGGGAACTCCGGCGCCGGCAACCTCCGGCGTGTATTCAGTCCAAGTAACGGTCACGGATTCGGTATTGAAGCAGAGCGCAAGCGCCATCTATCCCCTGTTTGTTGAGGACGATGGCGATGATGAAATCGTTCCACCGGACCCGTCCGCCGTTGTCGCTCAGCCTTCGCTTGTTGGTGTCGCGGCCGGCGCATGCGCGCTGGGAGTTTCCGAAGATTCGACTACGCAGCGCATAGCGATCATCGCCGCAATCGTTGCCGCATTGGTTGGGTCCCACTTGAGCAGGTCGAGCCGTCGCGACGAATAGTTCGTGTTGGCGTTCTTTTTCAGCAGCCCCATGATTTGTACCGGTTCCAAATTGAAAATGTGATCCCGCACGTCAATCCCGCGAAGGCGGAAATCCAGAGACGGCGACAAGACTGGATGCCCGCCTACACGGGCATGACGAATGTGAAATTCAACTTCCATTTTTGGGTTTGGTGTTACAGCGTCTTCTTCGCGTCGAGCAACGCGCGGACTTTGTAATTCAGCTTTTCCGGGGAAGTGGGTTTGACGAGGTAGGTGTTGACGCCGGCAGAAAGCCCCCGCGCGCGATCCTGTTCCGAAGACTCCGTTGTCAGCATGATGATCGGCATGTCGCGATGCACCGTACTTGCCCGAACTTCGCGCGTGAATTCGAGGCCGTCCATGTTCGGCATGTTCAGGTCGACGATCACGATGTCAATGTCCTCGACGGACAATTTCTCCAGTCCCTGCAAGCCGTCCTCGGCGAGCACGATCGAGTAGCCGAGATTTTTCAGCGAATGGGAGAGCAGCCGCCGAATGGTCGGCGAGTCATCGATCACCAGTATGGTTTCGTCCTTCATTCCGAGCCCTCGATCACTTTCCGGTATGCAAAAGCCTGAGGGAACTGCGCAAGCTTAAAAGCGCGCGTCACGTCGTGCAGTGATTCCGAATGCCCGATGAAGAAATACCCGTCGGGGTTGAGTGCGTCATAAAAATGCTGCGTGAAACGCTTCTTCGCTTCCACATCAAAGTATATCAGCACGTTGCGGCAGAAGATGAAATCCATATCCGTCATACGCGCCATGCCGGCGTCGTCGGAGAAATTCAGAAAATGAAACCGCACCCACTGCCGCAGTTGCTCGTTCACCTGATAGTCGCCGCTTTCGAGCTTCGTGAAGTAGCGGCTGCGATAGAGGAGCGGCATGGCGCGCATGGCATATTCGCTGTAAATGCCGGCTTTGCCTTTCTCCAGCATGTCGGAGGCGATATCGTTGGCGACGATCTCTACGCGCCAGCGGTCGACATCGGCGCCAAGGGCTTCACGCACAATCATTGCGAGGGTGTAGGGTTCTTCGCCGCTTGAGCACGCGGCCGACCAGATGCGCAGGCGATGGTCGTTGCGCTTGGTCTTTCGCGCGATCACGTCGGGCAGGGCGATGCGCTCGAAGGCCTGAAGCTGCGGCATACTGCGGAAAAAGCTGGTCTCATTGGTGGTGATTTCGTTGAAGAGGGCGGTGAACTCTTCCTGCTTGCGCGGGTCGAAGCGCAGGAAGTAGTAGTATTCTTGAAAAGATTTCAGATTGCGGGCCTTGAGGCGGCGCTGCAGGCGGGATTCGAGCAGGTATTTTTTGTTTTCCTGATATTGGATGCCGCTCACCTTGTAGATGATGTCGCGCAGCAGCACGAAGTGCTGGTCGTCGAGCGGGGGCATATGGGCCGTTTCAGGCACGTCAACTTTCCGTATCAGGCCGTCAGTTTTTTCATCAGCGCGTCAAGCTCGTCTTTCACCACGAGCGAATCCTTGCCGAGTAATGCTTTCAAACGCGGCGCGTCATCTTTCGTCGCAATCGCCCCCAATGCCCGAACGGCGCCCGCTTGGGTTAGCTCGTTGCCGCTGCTGAACACATCGAGCACGGCGTCAAGATAATCGCGGTCGCCGAGCCAGTGGATCACGTCGAGTGCTCTGAACACGCACCACGGGTCGGGGTTGGTCAACTCGGTTTCAAGGGCGGGGCGAACATTCTTGCGGACGGCGGGCGTGATCTCCGCTTCTGGCGGCTGAATCGAGATCAGTTCGACCAGCGCTTCGACGATGGTGGCATGGTGCTTCGCGCTGACATGGCAGAGTTCTAGGAGCAGCGGCACAATGGCCGCTGGATGGCGCATTTGCACGAAACACTCGAGGATGCCGGAGTAGTAATCCATCTCGCGCGAATCGCGCAGCTTGTCCACCAGCGTGCCAACGACTTGAGGCGAGCCACTTCGCGCGAGTCCTTCGATCGCGGAAAAGCGCACCCATTCGTCGTCTTCGAGCGCTTTCATAAGATAGGGGACCGCTCGCGGGGATGCGATGCGGCTCAGAGCCATGGCGCCTGCGTTGCGGACATTGACGTTGTCACTTTCAAAGGCGCGGGCGATTGCTTCGACGCTGTCGGCGTGCTTGAGCGCGCCAAGGATGTCGAGAGAGAAGATCTTTGCGTCGTCGCTGCCAGACACGATAACGTGATGTAACTGTCCCGGTGCGTCGATGCCGACATGACCGAGAATGTCGATGGCGAGGTTTCGGGTCTGCGGGTTTTCGTCGTCAAGTAGTGGGATGAGCGCTTTCACGACCGGTTCGCCGCGAATCTCGATCAATGCATCGCGGGCCGTATCCTGCACCGCGCGTGATGGATCGCGCAGGCGCTCGACGAGTTTCATCACCGAGGTCTCGGTATGACTGCGCCCGAGCGCCCGCGTCGACTCCATACGCTGGGCCTCCTGCTGGCCGCGCAACTTGCGTGAGTCGTCTTCGCTCATGGGTTCCTCACAAATCTATGGCCCGCTTCCCAAGTGAGGTAGACGATGGCGTCGCCGATTTCCTCCACCGGTAATGCAAGGTCGGCGCTTTGTTCCGTGATGACCGCCCGCGGCATACCGTACACCACGCAGGTGTCCTTCGTTTGGGCGATAACAGTAGCGCCGTCATTGTGCAGGCGCTTCGCCTGTGCCGCGCCGTCGCGCCCCATGCCCGTGAGAACCGCCGCGAGGGTCTCGCCCCCCATGGCCTTGTGAATGGACTCGAAGAGCACATCCACGGACGGTTTGTGGACGATGTCGTCCACATCCTGTTCGTTAAGATCGAAGGAAAGGCGTTCGGCCCGAGCACGCACCCGCAGGTGCATACCGCCCGGAGCGATGTAGATCGTTCCGGCTTTCAATACTTCCCCGTGGGTTGCCACCTCGACCTTGCATTCGGTGTTCTTGCCGAGGCGGCTGGCAAAGGTCGGAACGAAGGTCTGCGGCATATGCTGCACCACCACGATCGGCAGCGGGAAGTTTCCCGGAATACGAGATAGGACAGTGTGCAACGCTTGCGGCCCGCCGGTGGAACAGCCAATAGCGACGAGGTGATAAGGCTTGCGCGGAACGCCGCCGATAAAGGCGTTTTTGCGTTCCTCGTATCCGACGGGGGGCTGCTGATAGAACTGTCCGCTGACATCGGTGGGGAGCAGGCGCGTGGTCCGGTCGGGGGGGGGCTTGTCCGTATCGATGGTGTTGATCTGCTTGGCGAGCCTCTTCGCGGTGAGCGAGTCCGGCTCGACCGTGCTTTTGAGCGAGAGCAGATGGTTCTTGAACGACTCGCGGTTGCGAACCAGTGTGGTCGCTGGGTTGCGGGCGAGAATATCGGTGTCGCCTCCGGTGATGGCGCGGATCTTGGCGAGCAGCGTCTCGCGGATCTCGCCGATGTCGATCGACGAGCCACCACCGCCCTTGGTGACGAAGTCCACGGCTCCGGCTTCCAATGCCTCGAAGGTGGCAGGCGCGGCCTCCTCAGCGATCGATGAGAAGATCAACACCGGAGCTGGGTGATGGCTCATGATCTCGCGCACGGCCTGAATGCCGGTCATCACCGGCATTTCAATGTCCATGAGCACGATGTCGGGCTTGAGCTCGCCGGTGAGGCGCACGCCCTCCGCCCCGTCGCCGGCTGTTCCGACGACCTCCATGTCGGGTTGCTTGCGGATCATGATCCGGAGCGCGGAGCGGATGGTCGCGGAATCGTCGACTATCAGGACCCGCGTTTTCGTCATGGTGTTACCGCTGCTTGAACTTCTCGAGGTAACGCTTGAGCGCCTCGCGGTGCCATTCGTCGATGGACGTGAATCGCCCGCCAATCTTCAGGTCACTGTCCGTTTCGGGCGTCACATTCACAACCTCGATCAATGCCACAAGCGGATCGGTCGCCCGGCGCGGGTCGCCTTTGTAGAATTCGGTCTTATACTTTTCCCAGCCATCGAGCATCAGGCGCACCTCGAGCACATCGCCCTTCTCGTATTTGTGTGTTGAGATGAACGCGACACCATCGGCGGAGAGATCGGCGAGTCTTCCCTCGGTGTATAAAGGTTTGGTTTGGTCGAGTATGTATTCACGGTGCATCACGCGGCTTGCGTGTTCCACACGGTCGGCTGTGCGGCGGTTGTCATCCATCGTCTCATTCCAGCGTGATGTATTAAAGTTGGGCCCGTTCATCCTCTGACAGCAACTTGTTGAGGTCGAGCAGGATCAGCAACCGGTCATCGAGTTTTCCCACGCCGCGAATATATTCCGATTCGATACCCGCCACGATCGGCGGCGGCGGCTCCACCACGCGCGAGGGGATGCGCTTCACCTCGCCGACAGAGTCGACGATGAAGCCGACAGTTTTCTTCTCGAGCTGCACGACGATGATGCGCGTAGCCTTGTCGTTCTTATCGCCCGCGTCCATGCCTATGCGCTTACGCAGATCGATAATAGGGATCACTTGCCCGCGAAGGTTGACGACGCCTTCAACGAAACTTGGGGCCTTCGGCACACGCGTGACCGGCATCATGCGGATAATTTCCTGCAGCGCGTGGATATCGACGCCAAATTCCTCATCGCTGAGACGGAAGGTGACGAGCTGCAAAATCTCGTCGCGCGACGCTTGCTCCTGCGGCTTGCCTACGGATATGATATTACCGGCCATACTGATTCTCCGCCCTTGTCGCGGTAAGGGAAAAGCTCCCGAACGGCGTATGTCGAGTATACCTTCCTTGTATTGGAGCGCCATTTCCTGCATAGCGAAAGGGCTGCGTATTCCTCCAAAAATCCTTCCTTCTTTGGCGGCATTCGGCCTATACTTCCGGGGCGTTACCGTTACGTAGGAAACCGACTCATTATGGCGCTTCCAGTCCTCTGCACTTATTCGCGCATGTTGCTGCAGGAGCATTTTGACGCTCCCAACGACATGGCGCTCAAACCCGGCGACAACGTGGTGATCTCCACCCGCCGCGGGACGGAAGTCGGCCGTGTGGCCGCCCAACCGGGGACGACGGAACTGCGCCGCGACGAGGCGGTGGCCGGGAAGGTGCTGCGTAAGGCAGCGCCGGAGGATATGGCGCTCAAGCGCGAGGAACTGGTGCGCTTTCGCTCGCCTCAGGCGCTCAAAGACGCGCGGCGTCTGGTGTCAGAGCTTCGCCTGGCAATGAAGATCGAGGATATGGAAGAAACCCTCGACCGCGGAAAATACATTTTCTATTTCACGGCCGAGGGGCGTGTGGATTTCCGCGAACTGGTGCGTCGTATGGGCAATCAGCTCGGGCGGCGGATCGAACTGCGCCAGATCGGCGCGCGCGATGTCGCGCGGCTTTCGGGCGATGTCGACACCTGTGGCGAAGAACTGTGCTGCAAGAGCTTCCTGATCGATTTCATCCCCGTCAGCATGAAGATGGCAAAGAATCAGGACATGTCGCTCGACAAGTCCAAGGTTTCAGGAATTTGCGGCAGGCTTAAGTGCTGCCTCAAGTACGAGGACGATTTATATACAGAACTTCGCAAAACCGTCCCGCTGCAGGGCCAGCCGGTCAAAGTGGACGGTAAGGACGGCTGGGTGTTCGCGGTCAATATCCTGAACCAGATGGTGACCGTCGACCTCAATGGTACGCGCGAGGACTTCCCTGTGTCGGCGATTACCTTCGATCGCATGGCCGAGCGTGAGGTGCGCGCCTTCCAGCGCGAGCGTTGGGCTGAGATTCAGCGTGTGCGCGACGAGCGCATGGCGCGCCGCGACCAGAAAAAGGTGGGCGGCGCTCCGGCCGCGCCGGTACAAGAACGCCCGGAGGATCGGGACGAGCCGCGTGGGGAGAACGACGATCCAGCGGTGGGGGAGGAGAACCAGCGTCATGCGGACGAAGGCGCCGACGATGTTCGCGATGACGGTCCGGACGGCGATGGCGCGGAAAATTCCGAACCTTCCGGCGACTCGCCCGGTTCCCAAGGTGAGCGGCAGGAGGGTGACCGTGGCCCGCGACGGCGCAATCGAGGGCGCAGGCGTGGCGGCGGCAGTCGCCGCGGTTCTGACGGGGGCGGATGGCGTCCACCCGAAGGTGGCGCCCTGGCGGGTGGGCAAGCGCCTCAAGGTAACTGAACAACGGCGCGACTATGGCAGCGAAGCACTACTACGTCACCACGCCGATCTACTACGTGAACGATAATCCTCACGTCGGTCACGCGACGACGACGTTGTATGCCGATACGCTGGCGCGATTCAAGCGACTTGACGGGTTCACAGTTCGTTTCCTTACAGGGACCGATGAACACGGCCAAAAAATCGCCAAGGCTGCGGAACAGGCTGGAGTTGCGCCAAAAGAATTCGTTGACCGTGTGTCGCAGAAGTTCCGGGACATGTGTGACGGGCTGGGATTGAGCGAGCATTACTTCATGCGGACGACGTACGGTTACCACGCCAGGGTCGTCCAGGCTTTCTTTCAGCGGTTACGTGATAAGGGGCTTTTCGTCAAACGCACGTACGAGGGGCTGTACTGCGTTGCTTGTGAGCAGGGATATTCTTTGTCGAGTCTGGTTGATGGAAAGTGTCCGATTCATAAAACTGAACCGGTGAAGATGAACGAGGAGAACTACTTTTTTAAACTCTCCGTGTTTACGGATCTTATGCGTCAGCGGCTCGACGACGAAACGCGCGATAGGAGCAAGGACGTTGCAGGCACGATACCGAACGCGATGAGTTTGCAGCCGGCTACTAAACGCAACGAAATACTGGGCAAGCTGCGTGAGGGACTCGACGACGTGAGCGTCACGAGAAAGTCTGTCACGTGGGGGGTCCCCGTTCCTGGGGATGAATCGCAAGTGTTGTATGTCTGGTACGACGCGCTGATCAATTACGTTTCGTCATTGATGAAAGATCGAGTCGATGAAACATCGACTGCCGCGCCGGACCTTGACGCGCTGATCAAGGCGGACGACTTCAGGAATTACTGGCCTACGGCCGTACACTTGATAGGGAAGGAGATTCTTTGGCACCACTCGGCTATCTGGTGGTCGATGCTGGCGGGGGCAGACATCCCTATGCCGCACACAGTGTATACTCACAATTGGTGGACAGTCGAAGGCGAGAAACTTTCGAAGACACTTGGCAACGCCATCGACGCCGTCGAATTGGCGAAGCGTTATTCCCGCGATGCGGTTCGCTTCTACATCTTGCGTGACGGGCCGAACCGATCTGATGCCGACTGGCGCCACGAGCAGTTCGTGAATCGCATCAACACGGAACTTGCTGGTGAGCTTGGAAACCTGCTGAGCCGCTCGCTTGGTATGCTCGAGAAGTATTGCGCCGCCGTCGTTCCCGGCGCGGGTAGCGGCAACGCGGGTGCAAAGGAATTGGAACAGATTGCGAAGGGCTTGCCCAACAAGCTGCGCGAGGCCATGGATCAGTTCGCGTTCCCGCAGGCGCTCGACGCCATCTGGGAGCTGGTGCGCCGCGCCAATCGATACGTTGACGAAACACAGCCCTTCAAACTGGCGAAGGATCCGGCGAAACGCGCGGAGTTGGAAACGGTGATGCACTCCCTACTCCAAACATTGCGTGTGCTCGCTCATGTGTTGCCTCCGTTCCTGCCTGATGCGTCAGAAAAGATGAAAGCGCAACTCGGCATCGCCCGTGAAACGGTGGGGGGGCTTGACGAAGCATGCTGCTGGAGCGAAGCTTTTCGTGGCGTGAAGACGACCAAGGGCGAGGCGCTCTTCCCGCGCGTGGAGGGTTGACATGAGCGACGCGGAATTCGACACGAAGCTGCGCGAAATCGTTGCCAAGGATCCGCGCTACGCCCGCAACGCCTATGTCTTCGCGTTTCAGGCCCTCGAATACACCATGCGCGAATATTTGAAATTGAGCGACACGCAGCGCCGCCACGTATCCGCGCAGGAGATTCTCGAAGGGATGAGGCGTTTCGCCATCGATCAATGTGGCTTCATGGCGCGTAATGTCTGGGAAAGCTGGGGTATTTACAGCACTGCCGACTGGGGCAACGTGATCTATAACCTGATCGCGGCGAACCTGATGAAGCAGAACGATGAGGACGATCTCGCCCAATTTCGCGGCGTATATTCTTTCGATGACGCCTTCGACCGAAATTGGACCTTTTCGCCCGGCAAAACCGTCAGCGACGGATGATGGGGGGCGTTTCTCGGGTCGGTTGGTGTGGTGTTTCTTCTGTGGCGCCACACTTCAGCGTGGCGTTTCCGGTTTCTCGAAAGTCGCCGGTAGCCCAAGACGCCATGCCGAAGCATGACATTATCAACCGGCATTTCAACTCTTCCCCGTTGAGCCAAAGCCGCCAGCGCCGCGTGCTGATTCAGTGAGCGATTGGACTTCTTCAAGGCTGACGCGCACGACCGGGCAGATGACAAGTTGAGCGATGCGGTCGCCGAAATTGACAGTGAAGGGTTCGCGTCCGAAGTTGCCGAGGATTACTTTGATCTCGCCCCGATAGTCCGCATCGATCGTTCCCGGCGAGTTGACTACCATGATGCCGTGCTTGAGGGCGAGGCCCGAGCGCGGCCGCACCTGCCCCTCGTAGCCGCGTGGAATTTCCACGGAAATACCCGTCGGCACCAACCCGTGTTCGCCGGGATTGAAAACGATGGCCTTGTCGATGCACGCTCTCAGATCAAGTCCTGATGCAGCTTCCGAGGCATATGCGGGCAAAGCCAATTCTTTACCCGCGATGGTGCGGGAAATACGCATTGTGAGGTCATTGGGCATTGGCGAGCCTTTTGTCGATGGCCCCCGCGATTTCGTCGCGGCGCCAGTGTTCAGAGGGGGGCACAGATTCGATCATCTGCCGCGCTCGCTTGAACGCCTCGTTTGCCTGATCTTGCGCGCCCTTCGTCAACGCGTATTCGCCCCATTCGTATGAGATGAACGCGATCTCAAGGAACGAATCGCCTTCTTCTTCCGTGAAACGCGTCTCGGCGGCGTTGCGCGCGTCGAGCAGGAGATTCCCCGCTTCATCGCACCTTCCATTGAGGCGAAGCGCTCGGCCATAGGCCCAGTCAGACATCAAGATGTCGTGGGGCTCGCCGAGGATTTTGAAATAACGTCGTGCATTTCCGTAGGCTTCAAGCGCGGCTTTGATGTCCTTTGCGTCGACTTCGTGATATTCGCCCGCGCTTTGCCAGAGAAGCGAGAGCCAATAATCGCTCTTTTCATGCTCAGCCAGCGCGATGCCGCGTTCGATCCAGGTTGGCCGGTCTTCTACCGCCGACATCCATGAAAGATTGTAGGCGGCGTCAATCGCGCGCAATGCGAGTCCCTTTTCCTCGCAGTATGCGAACAGTTCTTTGAGCGTCGCCTGCGCCGTCGAATACATTCTGGCCTGGTACTCAAGCAGACCTCGCACGAAGAGCAACCGCGACCAAGCTTTGGGCCAATCCTTGGAGGCGAGGTCCCGTGCTTTCATGAACCAGCGCCGCGAATCGTCCGTTACTTCGGAAGCGGGCAGCCCTGTGCGCAAGTCAATGCTCGCGCAACGGGCGAGTTGCGCCCATGCTTCGACCTGTACGCTCGGCGCGCCGTCGCGGGCGGCTTGAGCGGCGGCTTGTTCGTACGTCGTAATCGCGCGATGGTAGCGCTTGGCGCGGAAGAAGGCGTCGGCTTGGTCCAGTAATTCGCTGTCCTGCGGGCCGGTGCCGGTGTTCGCTGGTTCATTGCTGTTCGGCGTGGATTTGCAGCCTGCTATGAGAGAACTCAGAACGAAAATCGTGGCAAGGACGGTGCAACCGCGAAGTGTCTTCATATGGGTCATTGCTCCCGGCACGGGGAGGGGATTGTGCCGCCAACGGTGGCATTTTTCACGCTTCATCACGGCGCTATCTTTTGTGGGACGGGAACTACTAAGGAGCGTGCGAAAGCAGCAGTTTCGGCGCAAAATTTTTCAAAATTGCGCTTGCCACGTGTTATGACACGTTGTATTTTGTATTTTACGAATTGTAAATCACCATTTTTGGTGGTTTGCAAGTCTCCGCGACGTATTCGCGGGGACACGTCAGACGGAACCGTCTCGATAGTTGACCAACAGACAGGAGGATTCGAAATGTCCGATGCGACGAACAATGCCGCGGCGCAAAACGCCCAAGCCCAACCCCAGGTAAAGATCAAGAAGAAGCCCGACAGCGGCGTGCTCTACGTCGGCATCGACCTTGGCACGTCCCGCAGCGCCATCGCTGCCAGCAACGGTCAGCGCGTCAACATTCCGAGCTTCGTCGCGTATCCGAAGGACGTGATCTCGATGAAGGCGCTGAAGAAGGAAAAGCTCTTCGGTGAGGAAGCCCTCAAGCACCGCCTCTCCTGCGACTTCTTCCGTCCCATGGAAAAGGGCGAAATCAAATATTCCGACCGCGATCAAACCACAAACAAGGGTGGCGCTGACAAGGTCAAGCAGGCTGCTATCGACCTCTTGCACCATGTCGTGAGCCTTGCCAATCCGCGCAGCGACGAGCTTGTTTATGGCGTGATCGGCGCTCCGGCCCAAGCCTCTATCCATAATAAGAAACTGCTGCTCGAAGCCGCTCGCGGCGTGTTCGACAGTGTGATCGTCTGTTCCGAGCCCTTCGCCGTCGCTTACGGCCTCGACTACTTCCAGGACACGCTCGTGATCGACATCGGTGCGGGTACGACCGACCTTTGCCGTATGCACGGCACCCTGCCTGAGGAAACCGATCAGATCACCATCAGCCACGCCGGCGACTCCATCGACCAATACCTCTTCGACCAGATGAAGCAGAAGTGCGCGGGCGCTTCCTTCAATCTCAACATGGTCAAGCAGATCAAGGAAAAGTGGGGCTTTGTCGGCCGTATCAGCGAGCCGGTCGTCGTGACGCTGCCAGTCAACGGCCGTCCGACACAGTTCGACATTTCCACCGAAATACGCAACGCCTGCCGCACGATCATCAAGCCGTCGGTTGACGCCATCGGCAACCTGATCGGCTCCTTTGATCCTGAGTTCCAGGAGCACCTGCGTAACAACGTGTTGCTCGGCGGTGGCGGTTCCCAGATCATCGGCCTCGCCGAAGAAATCGAAGTCGCTCTGCAAGAGCTCGGCGGCGGTAAGGTGCGCAGGGTTGACGAGCCGGTGTTCGCCGGCGCCAACGGCGCGCTCAAACTTGCCCACGACATGCCCGCCGAATACTGGCAGGAACTCGCGACCGCTTCCGCATAAGTTACCGGGGCGCAAGGCCGATCAGGCGAGGCGCAATGCGCCTCGCCAGGCCGAGCGCTGTGGGGTCAAAGCGATTTTCAACCATTCCACGGGCCGTAGCGTCATGAACGCATGGGGGCGCACCGGCAACGATGCGCCTCGTTGCCTTAAGTGCGTTGGACTCTTTGTAGCGCCATGGCGGACTTGGGTGAGCCCGTAGCGCCACAGCTTGCTGTGGCGTCTTGTGGGCAAACAAAAGACGTCACGGCATGCCGTGACGCTACGGATGACACGACGTCATCCCCGCGGAGGCGGGGATCCAGTCTTGCGAGTGGTGTTACGAAATATCTGGATTCCCGTCTTCGCGGGAATGACATGAAAGATCTGTCCACTGGAGAGGACAAGCTATCGAGGGGATGTCTGCCTGTTGTTGGTCGACAGGCGAGACGAAGCAGGAGGCGGGCGCAAGTCCGCCTTCTGTGTTTTCGTAGGGCTCATTCTTTTCTGATCTTGTTGCGTCGGAAATAGCGCCTGAAAAGCACGACGGAGACCACAATAAATGCCAAAGAAAATGGTGTTGCAGCGGCCCAGAAGTATGGATTTTCCCGAGTCTCCTTGATCGTTATGTGTGCAATTATTTGGGCGAATATAAGCAATAAAACAAGCCATGTGATCTCAAAGACAAAACGGAACTTCTTGGATTCGGTATCACCTTGTCGAAGTATTCGTGAGAGACGTTCACGATTCTTCTTCGTAATGTCGCCTGATTTTGCTGGAGAGTCTGTCATGCGGAAATACCTCCGCTACTTTTTCTTCCCGCCTTTTCCTTGATCCTTCGGCGGTAGCGGCTTGCGGGGCGGCGGGGAGGGCTTGTCGTCCTCAAGCTCAATGTCGTCGAAGCCGCCGATCAGCTCCATGGTGGCATTGCCTGTGCCTTCGAGTTGAAGTTCATTGGTGGATTCGCCGAGGTCGTGGTCGTCGAGGTGCATGGCTTCCTTGCCTTTCACCACCTCGCCTTTTGGCGTGACCTTGAACTGCGTCGCAATGAATCCGGTGTTGCGCTTCTTGCCCGCGATGCGATCCACGTCGCCGATGCCGGTAGCGCCACTGGTGTCCGGGGTCTCGTCGCCCGAGGGCTTTTTCATCTGGCGCTCGTGGAGTTTTCCGGTCTGGTGCGAGATCACGGCGTCGGCGATACCCGAGAGCGTCCATTCGCTCGGCGATTCGGTCATCTTCTCCGGCGGCACCATGCCGTCATCCTCGAAACGCAGTTCACCCGTGGGGTGATCGCCATCGTCAATGGTGGTGACGGCGTCCTTCATGTTAGGCGCGCTGTCGAGAATATCGTTGAAGGGGTCGCGGGTGCTTACGGACGAGCGGCGCTGCGAAGCTTTGCGCAGCTCATCATAGGCCTGCGAAAGTTCTTTGAGACTCACGGCAAAGAGCAACCGCTGCTCGCCGATCTTGATAATCGCGCGATCACGCAGCAGGCGTGGCTTGTCGTTGAGTGACTTACCCGCTGCAGCTACGGGATGCTTGCACTTGCGCGCATCCACGATCCACTGGCCCTTGTGCGTGAAGAGGCGTAGACAGCCGCTCACCGTACGCTGAGGGATGAACTGCACCGCCCCCTTATCGTCGAGGTAGCAGTAGCAATTGTCGTTGAAGTCGAAGCGGTTGCCGCTACGCAGGCAAAGGACGGTGGCCATGGGCTACTCCCTTCCCTTGTCGCGCCGGTACTCCGTGTTCATGTAGTCGGCGGGGTCGGCAAACTCGTCAAAGCGCAGCGAAACCTTCATATGCACATCGCCATGCTGGAGCGCGACGCGCTTGACTTCGCTGTAGTAGCCCTGCTTGGAGATGCGGATCAGGTAGACCTTGCCGGTCGCTTCGAGAAGCAAGGGCTTCAACGTCGGCGTCGAGCCGACGGTGATCCAGTCCTTGTTTTCGTCGAAGATTTCTACCATCGCGCCTTCGGGGTCGGACTCGATCGTCAGGCGACGCTGGGGCGCGTACTGATCCCACGAATCGACGTACGAGGAGTCCACGGCGGGCGAGGTGAAGTTGCACCCGGCCAGAATCGTTGAAAGCATTGCTAAGCAAATGATACGCGGCCCCATACGACTCCCATGATAGCGAGTTGATCTCTTAAATGTAACGCCTGCGACTCACAACTTACGGAGAATCGCGAGAGCTACGGCCATGTCGGCGGGGAGCGGGCTTTCGAGGCGCATGGGTGCCCCCGTTACGGGGTGCGTGAATTCCAGCGATGTCGCGTGCAGGGCGTGGCGCGAGAGCTTGGCGATGGCTGCTGCGGCGATGTCGGGCTTCTTCACCGCGACGGGCGTTCGTGCGCCATAAAGCTTGTCGGCGATGACCGGATGGCCCGCGTGTAGCAGATGCATACGGATCTGGTGCGTGCGGCCAGTGAGGGGTTTGGCTTGGCTTAATGACATGCCTGCATCCTCGAACGATTCGATCACTTCGAAATCGGTGTGAGCCGGGCGGCCAGCGGTTTTATTCACGCGCACCGCTTGTGGGCGTTGCGGGTCGCGCTCGAGGGGAGCTGTGACGGAGAAGGTTCGCTCGTGCGGCACGCCAAGCACGATGGCGAGGTAGGTCTTATGCACGCCTCGTTCACGGAACTGTGCTTTGAGGTTGTCGAAAGCGGGTTGTGTTCTGGCGCACACGATCACACCCGTGGTGTCGGCATCGAGGCGGTGAATGATGCCGGGGCGTAACTCATCCCCCGGCGCGCGAGGGAGGTCGCGGCCATACTTGGCCACCATCACGCTTGCCACGCTGTTGGGGTCGTCCGGGCGTTGCGCGTGCGTCGGCAATCCGGCAGGTTTGTCAAAGGCGACGAGATGCTCGTCTTCGAAAAGTATGGGCAAGTCGATATCCGAGGCTGCCATGGCGCCGGTTTCTTCGAAGACCGGGACATTGACGCTGAGCGCCATGCCGGCCTCGACTTTGAGCGAAGGTTTGATTTTCGACGCCGTGAGCCCGACGATGGCCACTTTCCCATCTCGGATCGCCTTGGCGAGGATATTGCGGGAATGGGTTGAGAATCGCCGCGCCAGCAGCGCATCGAGCCGCCTACCCGCTTCGTCTTTATTGACAGTGAATTCGTGGTGTTCGCTCTGGCTCTGTGATGGTGTACGCATAGGGTTATGCCTGCTCGTCATCGCTTGCGGCGCGAAGACGATTCGAATCGGCGCTGTTCGGCTGATCCGGACTTGTCACGGCACGCACATGAGCGGCCGTAAGGTCACGCTGTAAGATCACTCCCACGAGCAGTGTCTTGCCCTCTTTATCATGGCGGATCACCGGTAGCGAGGTACTGGTATGGTTGCGGATCAATTCGTAGGCCGTATCGATGGTGTCCTTGTCGAGATCGATTGGCTTGCTCGGGGTAAGCAGGTCGGCGGCGCGCACAAGCTCCTTCATGACGGGATCGTAGCTCGCGTCCTTGATCTCGTTGAAGCTAATGAAACCCAAATACACACCCTTGCCATCGACCACAGGAAACGAATCGTATGGGTAGTGTTCGATGAATCGTGTCAACTTGTCGAAATCGGAGGCGGCGCTCAGCGCGCGCGTGTCCTGAATGACAAGCGATGCAAGCGTGCGTTCCTTTGGTGTTATGCGAAAGCCGAGGTGCCCGAGAAAGGTCTTGAGCACTCCGAACAACTGGTTGCCGACCACCACTCTGCTCTTGTGCGGTACGGCATTCACGATGCTTACCTCGCCGGACCTGAGCACGGATATCTTCACCAGAATCGGCCCGAATACTTCGAAAACGACGACACTGCCGAGGATCAAGGTCTGCAGCGATGTCGCCAGTGACGCCGTCGGGCCGACCCGTTCCTTGATCACCTCAAGCAGGGCCAGGACGATTGCGGAGTGCGATAGCATGGAGGCCCCGAGGAGCGCGCAACGTTTCCTGGGATGGCCGCTGCGTTTGGCGCCAATATAGGTTCCCATGTATTTCGTCACGGTGCGCGCCACGACATACGCGATGCCGACGGCGCCGATATGGGGCAGCTCGTCGATATGGAGCGACGCTCCGGCATAGACGAAGAAGATAACGTAAAAAGGCGTTTCCAACAGGCGTACGGTTTCAATAGCTGGCATGCCGCGCGTGGAACTGTTGGCATAGGCAAAACCGGCGACGATCACCGCAAGAAGCTGGCTGGCCCCAAGCGCTTTGCTCAATCCGATGGCAGCCATCACCACCGCGAGCATGATTAATAAACGGAGCGCGGGCTTCTTTTCCCACGTCTCTGACCATGCGAGAAAAAGGCCAAGCAGCACACCGAGCGGCAGCGCGCCGAACAACCACCACGCGGACTTCGTTAGCGACCCACGCATTCCATGCTCGCCCGTGGGAAACACGAACACGGCGGCAATTGCGAAAAATACAAGGGCCGCGATATTTACATTGGCGACAGAAAGCTTGAGGTAATCGGTGAATGGGCCATGACTGTTGTGCTCTCGTAGCACGGCGATCGTTGAAACCGGTCCGGTCTCGATAGCGAGAATGCCGAGCAAAATCGCGACGATCAGGGCTTGATCCATGCCTGTGATCAGCGCCGTGGCGAATGTCAGCGCGGCCACGGCGAGGAAGGTAAGCCCAACGTCCCACTTCGACATCTGAAACGAGTGCCGCAGACCTTGGGCAAGACTTTCGAGCCGGAATTCCGCGCCAACCAAGAAGAGCATGAGCGACAGCGCGACTTCGCGCAACGCGGTCATCGAAGACACCGCTTGGGAGTTGAGCAGGCTTGCTTGACTAAGCGCGAGACCAACCAGTAGATAAGCGGTGACTTTCGGCAGGAATTTGATCAGGCCCGAAAGTTTCGCGATGATGACGGATGCACTGAAAACGATGGCGAGTTGCAGCGCGGCCATGCTCGTTTGGTCCGCCTGATTCCACCAATCACTGATGTTCGCAAGGATATTCATACGTACTGTCGGCCTTTGCGGCAGGTTGAGATTCCCCCAATATGCCCTTGTATCTCGTGATTAATGGTCTGGCTCAGCCAGCGAAGCGAAGAGCGCTCCTTCGGCCACTAACCACGAGCCACGCCGGAAATCCGTTGAGGACTGTGGCGCTGTCAACTTCACCGCGAGGCTGATTGGGCCGTCGAGGCGGACGGCGTCATGAGCAAGATAGTCGGCGACGCGTCCTGTAAGGCGCACCGTGTCGCCGGAAGTTCCCCCCATGATCTGATCGAACGCTTTCTCGGGCTTGGCGGCATATTCGACGTTTGTGGCTTTGAGACACAGGGAAAGCGGGTAGACTGCGCCGGCTTCGAGCAACTCGCCGGCCTCGGCGGCGTCGATATCGTGGGCGGCTGCCAGCTCCTGCCCGCGCAGTTCGAAGCGCACGGCGTCGACGACGAGCTTCTCGTCGTAGGTCTTCACGATCGTCTGGATCGG
>JABWBM010000056.1 GCA_013360495.1 Planctomycetaceae bacterium | reverse complement strand
AACTCGTAGGTGTTGTCGTCGATGATCTTGACCTCGTTACGCGAAGGAATCTTGCCTTCGAGCGGGCAAGTCATGGTGCCGCTGTAGCGATAAGTCTTGTCGGCTTCTTTATATTCGCCGGTGGACACGGCCGCGCCGGTACCCATGGTGCAGAACCAGTAGTTGTTGTAGGTCTTGAGCTTGTTGTCATAGCCCGTGATCGAGTGGCCTTCGAATGACTCTCCGCTGCATGGGCAGGTTCCGGTAAAGACTTCTTCGATATAACGTCCGCCAAGAATGCTCTTGGCTTCGATCTTCGCGGTCGTGGTCTTGGCTTCCTTGGAGTCCGGGTTCATACAATCCTTGCACTCGCCTTCCCACGTGCCGACGAACCACTCGAGGCCCTTGTGTTCCTTGCCCGGCGTGGCGTAGGCTTTGCACTGTTCCATCTGCTCAGGCGTCATGCCGCACGAGCCACCCTCTTCGGTTCCGGCTTTCTTGTCTTCCGCGGTCACAAACGTGCCGAGCGCGAACGACCCCGCGACGATCGCGGCCACCAACGTACATCCAACCACCTTCTTCATGGCAATGTCTCCTTGAAATGGGTTATGAAGTGAACGGCCTGCTTATAACCCCGGGGTGGAGATAAATCCAGTATCTTGTTTGACGGCGCACAATTAATGCACGGCCCGGTCAACTTCCCGCAGCAGCCGTTCGCATTCATCGGCGCTTAACCCTTGAAGCTTTTTTCCGCCGAGGAGCGCTTCCGCCTTGGCCGTACCCGCCCTGATCCGCTCGGCGTAATCGCCCGGTGGGCCATAGTGCACGAGCTTGTCCCATACCGTCCGTCCAGGCTTGCGACTCAAGACCCAGAGTCCGGCTGCGATCCCCTTCACCGGGTCGCGCAGCACCGTTTCAAAGTCACCATCGATTTGTTTTGGACGGCCCCGCACCATTTCAGGTGATTCCCAGGTGCTTTCCAAAACTTGCAGCACTCCGGTCGCCGACGAAGTGTCCGGCGTCGCGCAAGGATCGATGTTCGTTTCCATCATCATCCATGCGATGAGCATGGCGTCGCTGACCTCGGGGACATCGAAGAGCTTGCGCGCCTCCGTCATGCGCCGCGCGATTTCCGGGCAATCGGTGCAGCGGCAGCTTCTGGTGTGACTCGATTGCGCGATCAGGTAGATGGCCGCGATGCACGCAATCACGCCGAAGATAAACGCGATGCGGGGTTTGGATGATGTTCGTCGTGTCACGGCGTGGCGTATATTACCATGGCAGATGCGCCGCTATACTCCCGCCCGTGAGGAAGTTGCTTCTATCAATCGTGGTCGTTTTCATCGCTCCGGCGCTCCGGGCCGATCCTTTCGCGCACTATGACGCGAATAAGGCCGTAGCGTCACGCCTATGGCGTGACGTCTTCGACTACCCAATGTTGGATTGTACGGGCAAGACGTCACGGCACAGCCGTGACGCTACAGACGAAGATGGCTTCATCTTCCCCCGGCGAGCCGACCCATTTATTTGGCGCGACGCCATAGGAGCGGTGTTCCGTCAGGATCAACCCGACAAAACCGGAAACACCGACGACGGCGAGAAGTCTTCAACGAACGAGGAGGATTTGCGCTCCGCCCTTGACGAATACAACCGCAAAATGGCGGCGCTCGAGCCCGCTCCCACCGGTGGCCGCGCGCCCTATCCGTATTTTCATAACGGCGGGAGCATCAACAGCATTGATCGCGCCATTGCCCGCCCCGCTTGGTTCGACCTCGACTACCATAACTGGTTCGGTGACGACCTCCATGCCAACCGCGGGCGGCTGCGTGGCGTGCTCGGCTATGGGAGCTGGGCCTTCGATTACACGGATATTCGCAGCCATGGCGTGAGCGACGGCGCGAGCTGGTTCAAAGGATTCCTCGGTTTCGCGTGGCCCTATTATGGCGGCTACCTTGATCTTTCCATCGGCGGAAGCTGGCTCGACGACCACGCGGCCTTTGGTGGCACATTCGGTTTCAACACTCGGGCGGAAGCATCGATTTATCCTTTCTACCCACTGGGCGTCGTCGCGGGCTTCGACATGGGGTTCTTCGAGGGCGGGAAGCGTGTGATCGATTGGGAAGTGGAAGCGAAGCTGCAAGTCTGGCGGCCGATGTTCGTCACCGTCGGCTGGCGCGATGTGGCATCGAAGGGCGACGGCTTTGAGCACGATGGCTTCTATGTTGGTCTATCGCTCACCTTCTCCAACATCCGCACCATGTTCGACCCGCCCGAAGGTGGTCCGGCGGATGGAATCTTCGATTGGCTGGAATAAATCTTTTCGCTGTTTTCGTTTGTCGGCTATGCTTGCGTTCCTACCGGGCAGGGGTTACTCGACATGAACATCGGCATCGTTTGCTATCCAACCCACGGTGGCTCCGGCGTCGTCGCCACCGACATCGGCCATGCGCTAGCCCAGCGCGGCCACGCCGTCCATATCATCAGCTACGCCACGCCCTTTCGCTTTCAGCCCTATCAGTCGAACATGCACTACCACGAGGTGGAGGTTTCGGCCTATCCGCTCTTTCGCTATCCGCCATACGATCTCGCGCTCGCCAATACGATCATGGATGTGGTCGAGAGCGAAGGCCTCGAGCTGATCCACGCCCACTACGCCATCCCCAACGCTATTAGCGCCCTGCTTGCCCGCGAAATGCTCGGCGACATCTGCAAGCGCGTGAAAGTTGTCACCACGCTGCATGGAACGGACGTCACCATCGTCGGGCAGGAGCGCGGCTATCAGCGCATCACCCGCTATGGCATCGAGAAATCCGACGCCGTGACCATCGTCAGTGAAGCACTGGCCAAAGAGACGACCGCGCTCTTCGGCTTGCTCGCGAAGAGCCTGCACGTGATCCACAATTTCGTGGATACCGAGCGCTTTGCGCCCGGCTGCTGCCCCGACAAGCGCGGGACGCTGGCCTTCGAGGGCGAAAAAATCGTCATGCACCTCTCCAACTTCCGTGAGGTAAAGCGGCCACTGGACGTGATCGAGGCGTTCGCAAAGATCTGCCGCACGCTCAAGGCGCGTCTGATTATGCTCGGCGATGGGCCGTTACTACGAGCCTGCAAAGACCGCAGCAAGGATTTGAAGATCGCCGACCGCGTGCGCTTCCTCGGTACCGTTGACACGCCCTGGGAACTGCTGCCGCAGGCGGATGTGTTCTTTTTGCCGAGCGAGCACGAAAGCTTCGGCTTGGCAGCGCTCGAAGCCATGAGTTGCGGCGTCCCGGTTGTAGCATCCAATACGGGGGGGATTTCAGAAGTGCTCACCCACGGCGAGACGGGCTTCTTGAGCAATGTCGGCGACGTGGCGGGCTACGCGAAATCCATGGAGCAATTACTCAGCGATCCGAAGCTCCACAAGCGCATGGCGGACGCCGCCCGCGCCCATGCTGTCGATCGCTTCAGTGAAGCAAGCCTGATGCCGCGCTGGGAACAGTTCTACGACGACGTGCTGGCAGGCCGGGTGAGTTAGGGCCAGCACTACGTTCACAACAGCTTCAGTATTTCCAACACATCTTTCGAGCGTTTGGGCAGGCGGCGGAGGTCGCGTTGCGTTGCTATCCGGATTGCCTTGGTGTTTCCATAGAGGAGTGAGCAGCGATGGAGGCTGGCGGGTTTGCCGTTGAAGGTTGTGTGGGCCATGGCCGGGCGGACGGCGATTTCGACGCTGTGATACTCGCGGGCCAGCGCCTTGAGCGACGTGCGGGCGTCGCTGCCGTCGATGAGGGCGATCAATAGCGCTCCGTGCTTACTAACGTAAACCTTCTTTCCCTCACGCAGCACGCCAATGGCGATTTCGGGGCGGGGGCGGCTGAAAGCGCGGAGAGTGACTGTCGTTGTATCAATCCCGCCGTTCTTGAACGCGACACACGACGTTTTAAGCGGACAGGCGTCGCATTTTGGCGCGCGCGATGTGCAGACAAGAGCGCCAAAGTCCATGAGGGCGGAGTTGATTTCTCTCGGGCTGTTCTTATTGAATAAAACGCGAGCGATTGATTGTAGATCGTCGTCAACCGAAAACGTCACGCGAGGGCGCGTGACGCTACAAGAGAAGACTCGCCCGATCACTCGGCGCACGTTGGTGTCAATGGCGGGTTCAGGCTGGTCGAGTGCGAAGGACAACACCGCGCCTGCGGTGTATGCGCCGATGCCGGGGAGCGCCTCAAGCTCCGCGCGTGTGGTGGGCAGTGCCTTTTGGCCACACGCAGCGAGTTTATCGGCAAGCTTCTTCAAGCTCCGCGCGCGGCGATAATAACCAAGCCCCTGCCACGCCTTGAGCACATCCGTTTCGCTCGCCCTTGCAAGGCGCGTCATCGTCGGGAATCGCTTGAGCCAGCGCCGGTAATAAGGAATGACACGCTCGACCTGCGTCTGTTGCAGCATCAACTCCGATACCAGCACGCGGTAGGGATCGGTCTCGCCGCGCCAGGGGAGATGCGTGCGGCCATGCTTACGGAACCACGCGAGGAGTTTACGGGCGACGATGGTCGTCTTCTTATCGTCATTCCGGCGGAAGCCGGAATCCAGATTCAGATCTGACATAAGGTTCGTTCTGGATCCCGGCTTCCGCCGGGATGACGGCGCGTAGAGTCCTGCGCCCCTGCCACCTTGCACGTTGCACATTGCACCCTGCACGTTTATACCCCTCGCGCGTCGGGCGCCCAAATGTGTTTGTGCATCTGTAACTGCATGCGGATATCGAGGCCGCTCTCCACGACCCACTGCGCCAGCGCCGCCGGATCGCATTCGCCAAAGACTGGGCTGAAGAGCACGGCGTTGACGCGCTCACAAAGATAATGGAGCTTCGTCTGTTCGACTGCCCAATCAAAATCCGCACGGCCAGCGATCACAAACTTCACTTCGTCGCGCCTATTCAGGTGTTCGATGTTTGACCAGAGATTCTTGTCCGCCATGCCGCTGCCGGGGCACTTCAGGTCCATGATGCGGATGACGCCATCGGGCAACACGGCAATGTCGCGATGGCCGCCGGTTTCGATCAATACTGTGGTGCCCATTGCCAGCAGGCGGCGACAGAGTTCGGGCGTTTCTTTTTGGAGAAGTGGCTCGCCGCCCGTGAGTTCTGCGAGATCGGCACCAAGGCGTTTGACCTCGGTCAGCACGTTGTCGAGCGTCATCGGCTTGCCTTCATAGAAGGCGTGTTCCGTGTCGCACCAGCGGCAGCGCAGATCGCAAGCCGTCGTGCGGACGAAGGTACATGGGCGGCCCGCGAAGGTCGATTCGCCCTGAATCGAGCGGTAGATCTCATGAATGGTAATGGTCACTGGGATAACAATATCCGCGTTGTCAGCGAGTCTCAAGTTCATACAATGCGCGCCCTTGAAGCAACAAAGATTTACCACAGAGGCACAGAGTTCACAGAGAAAAAAGAATACGCTTCTTGCCTCTGTGAACTCTGTGCCTCTGTGGTAAATCTTCTAGAAGGGCGACTGTGGCCAAGGTTGAGCCTAGGATTTTGAAAGGTTTCCGCGATTATCCGCCGGAGCTGATGATCCCGCGCATGAGGATGGTGCGCGAGATTACTGAGGTCTTCGAGCGCTTTGGCTTCGCGCCTCTCGACACCCCCGCGATCGAATACAGTGACGTGCTGCTCGGCAAATACGGCGGCGAAACCGACAAGCAAGTGACACGCTTCAAGGATCAGGGCGATCGCGATGTGACGATGCGCTTCGATCTCACCGTTCCGCTCGCGCGCTTCATGGCGATGAACCGCCAGCTTCCAAAACCCTTCAAACGTTATCAGGTTGGCAATGTCTGGCGCGGCGAAAAGCCCGGCCCGGGCCGCTTTCGCGAATTCATGCAGTGCGACGCCGACATTGTCGGCAGCTCGAGCATGATGTGCGACGCCGAATGCCTCGTCATGGCGCACACGATCATGAAACGGCTCGGCCTCGACGCCATCGTTCAGGTCAACAATCGTCTGATATTCCGGGGCATGCAGCAAGCTCTCGGCATCGATTCCGACGAACAAATGACCATCGTGCTACGCATCCTCGACAAATACCTCAAGATCGGCGAGAAGGGCGTGCGCGAGGAACTTGCCCGCGACGCAACAATCGATGGCACCCGACTCGAGCGCATTTGCGAGTATCTGCGCATCTCCGGCGGCAATGAGGACGTATTGCGGCAAATGGAATCGATGCTTGGTTCGGCCGGCGAGGGTAAGGCAGGCATCACCCAGCTTCGCGAGGTGTTCGCGCTCATCGCGCAGATGGATGCGCCGGCATCGGCCTTCCAGATCGTGCCGTCCCTGGTGCGGGGCGCCGATTACTATACCGGAACGATCTTCGAGATCGTGCTACCTGAACTGATAAGCTTCGGTTCCATGGGAAGTGGCGGCCGCTATGACGGACTCATCGGAATGTTCTTAAATGAAGATGTCCCGGCAATCGGCCTGTCCATGGGCATCGATCGCACGCTCGCCGCGCTGGAGGAGTTGAAGAAGCTTCCCGTGGCCTCGTCCCCGGCCAAGGTCTTCGTGACGGCCTTCTCCGCGGAGCAGTATGCCTACAGCATCCGTATCGCCACCGTGTTGCGGGCGGCCGCCATTCCGACGGAGCTTGCACTCGATCCCGACGCGAAATTCAAGAAACAGATGTCCTATGCTTCCGCCAAGGGCATTCCCTTGGTCGTGATCGCCGGGCCCGACGAAGCCGCGAAGAACGTTGTCACCGTGAAAGACATGACGGCCGGGACGCAGTCGCAACACGCGATCGACACGCTCGCGGCTCACATCAAAGGCGCGCTCCAAAAGACGCCACCCGAACAGCCGTCCGGCACTTCAGGAGCATGACGTGGCCGGATTGCCGATTCCTACCAATGACCAGAGCCTGACCCGCACGATGCGAATCGCGGAGGGGGTAGCGGTCTTCGCGGGCGGCGTGATCCTCGCGTGGCTCGTGCAGTATTACGCGGGCGGATTGCTCGACGTCGATGGTTTCTATCACGCGCGCATGGGAGATCTCTATGCCAAGGGCGTGATTCAGGACGCCGGCGAACATTACCACTGGATGCGCCACTCGATTTTCACCGAGCGCTTCGCCGACAAGGACTACTTCTGGCATCTTTTCCTTGCGCCCTTCACCATGGTTTTCGGCGATGACCCGGCGGGACTCGAGCGCGCAGGCATGTGGGGAGCGGCTGTCGCCGCAGGCTTCATCGCGCTTGTGGCGGTGCGCGTCTACCGCTGCCACGGGTTGATCGCGCCCGCGTTATGGGTGGCGCTGATGATGACGGCGAGCGAGACCTTCATCTTCCGCTCGGCCATGTGCCGCAGCCATGTGTTGAGCATCGCATTCGCGCTGCTTGGCTGGCACTTGATCGCCACGCGCGCGCGGCTTGCCCTGATCATCCTCGCGATCTTCTATACGTTAACCTATACGGCGCCGCACCTGCTGCTTGCGCTCGCCGGAATGTATTGGCTCGTGGAAGCGGTATCCCCAGAGAACGGCGCCCTCCAACTTGCCAATCCTCGCCGCTACCTGAGACCGCTCATGCCATTCGGCTGCGCGGCGCTCGGCATCGTGATCGGAGCGCTGCTCCATGCCAACAGCGAAAACATGATCATGCTCTGGGTGGTGCAAAATCTTGCGGTGCCACTGCACAGCTACGGCGCCCACGGAGTCGCCAATTGGCTCGGCGAGCTGGTGGGCTTTCCCGTCGAGTATGTGGAAGTCACCAACCTTGGCATGGAGCTGAACCCGCCCGACGGGCGCGAATTGCTCAGCAGCCATGGCATCGGCGTGCTACTGATGATCGTGCCTTGGATCATGGCGAGCGCACTCGGCGTACGCCCCACGCGGCGCGACACATTCGCGTGGCTGTGCGCTTTCATGACGTTCGCGATGTTTCTCGCCAACGAGCGATTCGCGGAATACTTCTTCCCCTTCGCGGCGCTCGCGGGCGGCGGGATGATTTCGCGCGCGCTGATATCGGAACCCGTGCGTGATGCGCGCCAACGTTCCCCGATGGCAACGAGGTTCGCTGTCGCAACTGTGGTGTTGCTGGTGGTGGTCAACGTCGTTGCGAGACCGGTATCGCTGCACAACATGATTTCTGGCCGCGAACGGGGGCAGTACGCGGGGCTCGGCGACGCCATCAACAAACATGTGCCGAAAGGAGAGGCGGTGTTTCACCCCGACTGGCATGTGTTCACCATGCTGCTCTTTTACGCGCCGGAGCACGATTATGTGGTGGGGCTTGACCCCACGTTCCTCGCGCTGCGCTCGCCCTTGCACTTTCGCGCGTACATGGGGATGCGTTCTGGCGAGGAAAAACCGGGAGGCCTGAGCCAGACCTACGACGAGATCATCCACGGCCTGTTCGATATGGAATGGGTCAGCGTGGTGCCCGCCAACCATGATGCCTTTGCGAAAATCTTTCAACGCATCGAGCTCAAGAAGCACGCGGTGCTCGTCGAGGCGGACAAAAACGATAAGTGGCGGTTGTATAAACTGGCGCCGCGACCGGACAAGCCGGCTTCAAGGTAGGCGCGTGAGCGCTTCGCCACACTTGCCAGCAGCCCCGCCCCAAGGCAAAAGGTTCCCCGGCTCGGGCACTATCGGACGACAAGGACGAATTATGGACATTACACCAAGCAAGCGCGTGCAATCCATCGGGGCCTACGCCTTCGCCGCCGTCGACGCTAAGGTCGGCGAGTTGAAGGCGAGGGGAATCACACCCATCGATTTCGGCGTCGGTGACTATGCACAGCCTACACCGCAGTTCATCCGCGAGGCCGCGAAAAAGGCCATCGACGAGCGCGCGAGCTACGGCTATCCGAGCTACATCGGCGACGCGAGCTATCGCAAGACCGTCGCAGCCTGGACCAAGAAACGCTTTGGCGCCGAGCTGAACCCCGATACCGAAATCTGCGCCACCATCGGCTCGAAGGAAGGTGTGTTCAACTTCCACGAGGGTTTCATCGATCCGGGCGACGTCGTGCTCGTCCCATCGCCGGGCTATCCGCCTTACAAGCGCGGCACATTGTTCGCGGAGGGCATCGCGCACTTTTATCGCATGGACCCGAAGAAGAACTTCGCCCCTGACCTCGACGCCATCCCTGCTGAAGTGGCGAAAAAAGCGAAGCTGATGTGGATCAACTACCCCAACTCGCCCACGGGCGCAGTATTAAAGAAGGACGAATTGAAGCGCATCGCTGACTTCTGCCGCAAGCACGAGATCATTCTCGCAGCCGACGAGGCGTACACCGAGCTGTATTACACTGACCAACCGCCGCCGAGCATTCTGGAAGTTGGCAAGGAAGGCATCGTCACCTCCTTCTCGCTTTCCAAGCGCTCGATCATGACAGGCTGGCGCGTCGGCTGGTTCGCCGGCGACAAGCGCATCATCGATATTTTCAAGAAGGTCAAGACCAACGTCGACAGCGGCACCGCAACCTTCATCCAGGACGCCGCGACGGCTGCGCTCTCCGACGAGAAGCATGTCGATGAATTACGCAAAGAGACGCGCACGAAGCGCGACATCGTTTGCAAGGCGCTGGTCGACGCCGGGCTGCCAGACTGCACGCCGCAGTCCACGCTCTATGTCTGGCAAAAAGCACCCAAGGGGTCGAGTGGCATCGACTTCGCGGCGCGGCTGGTGGAGGAAGCGCACCTCGTCACCACGCCGGGCGAGTGGATTTCGGACACGCTGCCCGACGGTAGCAACCCCGGCGCGGGGTATGTGCGCTTTGCCTTGGTGCCGAGCATCGAGGAATGCAAAACGGCGGCGGAGCGGATACGGAAGTTGAAAGTGTGACCGGGGGAAGATTTTTAACCGCAGATGAACGCGAATGAACGCAGATAAGAAAGAAGAATGATCATGAAAGCACGAAATCGAGAAAGCACGAAAATGAAATTCTTGTTTCGTGATTTCATTCTTTCGTGTTTTCGCGATCGTCTTTCTCATCCGCGTTCATTTGCGTTCATCCGCGGCTAAATATCCCTCTTCTGCGTCCCTTGCGGTGAATATTCTTCCCTTTCGGCATCGTGATGATCGACCAAGAAAGGTTTCATGGATCCTGAAGTGATGTTGTGGGGCGGGTTCAATCTCGCGGTGCTCATTATTCTCGTTATCGACCTCGGCTTGTTCAACCGCAAGGCCCATATCATTTCCACCAAGGAGGCCACAATCTGGACGCTTGTCTGGATCACGCTCTCCTTGATGCTGTGCGGCGGCATCTGGATGTGGTGGGGACCGGACGGTCCCGAGCGCGCGCAGGAGTTTTTCGCGGCCTATGTGCTCGAATATTCCCTGTCGGTGGACAACCTCTTCGTGTTCATCATGGTATTCAGCTATTTCAAGGTCGCCCCGTCCTTCCAACACCGGCTGCTCTTCTGGGGCATTCTCGGCGCGTTCGTGATGCGAGCAGGGATGATCATCGGCGGCGCCGCGCTGGTCGAGCGCTTCCACTGGATGCTCTATATTTTCGGCGCGTTCCTGCTGATCACTGCGATCAAGATGCTCTTCGCCAAGGAAAAAGATATCGATCCGGAAAAGACGGTGATCGTTCGCCTCGCCCGGCGCGTCCTGCCCGTGGCCGAAGGCAAGCACGGCGAGCACTTCTTCATCCGCGAACACGGCAAGCTCAAGGCAACCCACCTGTTTATTGCGTTGATTTTTGTGGAAGCGGCTGACCTGTTGTTCGCGATTGATTCCATCCCGGCGGTGCTCGGCGTCACCCGTGATCCTTTCATCGCGTATTCGTCAAATATCTGCGCGATCCTCGGCCTGCGCTCGCTTTTCTTCGTCGTCGGGCCGCTGCTGGACAAGTTCCATTATCTGAAGTTCGGCGTGGTGCTGGTGCTCGGCTTTATCGGCGTCAAGATGATCGTCGAGCCTTGGTTTAAGGTCGACATCCTGATTTCTCTCTCGGTGATCGGAACACTGCTTGCGAGCGCAATGATCTTCTCTGTCACCCACCCGCCAAAGAAGGAGAAGAAGGGACACGGAGCGTAGGGAAACAGCCCTGTGTAAGCGGCCCCTATCGTTCGTCTTCCCTCGTCTGGGCGGCACTCCAGAGTTCGTCGTATTTGTCACGGACGGAAGCATCGAGGCGGGTCGCGAAAGCGCGCTCCAATTTGTTCGCGATAATGAGTTCTTCCACGTCCGCCAGATCCTTGAGGCGGCTCGGCGCGGACATGCCGCTGGCCAGTTTGAGCTCGATCAGCACCGGTAATGAAAGCAGGCGGGTTTCCCCGGCCTGAACAAAAGCGGCGGCTGGGTCCGGAAAATGCACCGGTTTCGGCTTGCCGTCGCCGGGGTACTCGCCTGTCAGCAGGATGTCCACATTCACATGGTGCTCGGCATCGCGCAGGCCTTTCGAGCCGGGAAACTTTTCGACCCAGCCAAGCCCGAGCCAGCGCTCCTTGAACCGGCGCAGTCCATCCGGCGTCAGCAGGACGTCAACATCCTCCGTCGTGCGTGCGTAACCATGGGCGGTCACCGCCAGCCCGCCACAAATAGCGTAGGGGATTCCCATCTCGCCGAGCCGCGCGGCCAGTTTTTTCGCGGCCCGTTGAACGTCGGCGTCTCCCATGAAATACCTCCGCGCGTTCGCAAGTCCGGCTTCGAAACGGGTTTGCAGCGTATCCATGGGTGACGATTATACCAACTCCGCCTGAATATGCGGCAGGCGACAAGCTTCGCTGGAACGCGAAAGAATCTGAAATCTCACACTACTTGCTCCGAAGCTTCGAGAGCAAGCGCAGGATTTCGAGATAGAGCCAGACGAGCGTCACCAGCAGCCCAAATGCGCCGTACCATTCCATGTATTTCGGGCAACCCTTTTCGGCGCCCTGTTCGATGAAGTCGAAGTCGAGCACGAGGTTGAGCGCTGCAATCGCCACCACGAAGCCGCTGAAGGCGATACCGATGGCGCCACTCTCATGGATGTAGGGAATGGTCGTGCCGAAGAAACCCAAGACCATGGTCACGATATAGACGATGCCGATGCCGATGGTCGCGGAGACAACCATCAGCTTGAAATTCTCCGTCGCTTTGATGATCCGCGTCATGTAAAGGAAGAGGAGTCCGATAAACACGCCCGCCGTCAACAGGATCGCGTTCATCACGATGCCGGAATACGCGCTTTCGAAGAGCAACGAGATCGTGCCGAGCGCAACGCCTTGTGCGACGGCGTAGAGCGGCGCGGTAAAGGGCGCGGCTTCCCTCTTGAACACGGTGATCAGCGCGAGGACGAGGCCGCCGATACCGCCCGCCATGACGAAGGGCATGACCAGCGCGGGGTTATCGCTCGCCATTTTCCAGCAGATAGCGGCCACAGAGACGAGGAGCACAAGCAGAATGCCCGACTTGAAGACCGTTCCTTCAAGCGTCATCTTTGCTTCGGTGGATTGGAGATAGCCATCGAAGGTTGAAGCTTTCAGCGCTGGATTACCGGTTCTCATAACCATTCCTTTCCAATGAATTGTGCGCCAGAATACCTCATTTCAATATCGCTGCCATTCCAATTGGCGGCATGTTTTGGAATCCCCCTCCAGCAGGCCGTTTCAGACGGCCTGCACATTCTGACGTATCACGCTCCAATACGATCGCCGCTCGATCCGCCGCTTTCGACCTTGCGGGCGGGGACGCCGGCCCAGGCTTCGCCGTCGGGGATGTCTTTCGTCACAACTGCGCCTGCGCCGACGATGCTGCTTTCGCCGACGGTCACGCCCGGCAGGACGATGGCACCTGCGCCGATGTAGGCGCCTCGCTTGATGTGGATAGCCGCGACCGTTCGCTTGGCGTCGTCGTGGCAGAGCAACATGCAGCGCACGCCGAGGATCACGTTGCCCTCGACGGTGAGCAATTCGGGAAAGGTGTCATCGAGATAAACCTCGACGCCGATCCAGGGAGATTTGTCGCCGCTCTGGACGGGCATGTTGACGCCCATGCGTTTCGCGGCACAGCGGCGCATGGATGCGAATGGCAGGCAGCGCTGTAAGCGCCCAAGAATTTTGCGCCAAAGAAGACGCAACGGGCCTTCGCTGCCGTGCTGGCGGACATATTCGTCACGATTGAAGGTTTCATGGCTCATGCTTCGCTCGCTGGCCACGATACTACCAACGCAAGGAGTAATATATCCACGCCACGTCTGCCCTGTGTATCAAGGATGCCGCCATCTTGATTTACTCAATATATTGAGTAAAATTACTCAGTATGGTGAGCAAGAATAATGCGCAGACTTTTTTTCAACGATCCTACGCGGCGACGCTGAAGGAGCGCCTTGACGAGCGGCGAACGTTCATTCAGGTCGTCAGTGGACCGCGGCAAGTGGGAAAAACCACGCTTGTCGAACACGTTCTCGGCTCGTCGAAACTCCCAAGCATGTATGTCACCGCCGATGAACCGGCTTTACGTGACACGGCCTGGTTGAACGCGCAGTGGGAACGAGGAAGGCTCACGGCACTTGAGAGCAAATCCGGAGCAGTCCTCGCGCTCGATGAGATTCAAAAGATTCCCGGCTGGTCGGAAACCGTCAAACGTCTGTGGGATGAGGACACACGCTCGAAGACGCCGCTCAAGGTCGTGCTCCTCGGCTCTGCTCCTCTGCTCGTGCAACGGGGCCTGACCGAGAGCCTCGCCGGCCGTTTCGAGTCTATTCATCTTCCGCATTGGTCTTTCCGGGAGATGCGAGACGCTTTCGGTTTCACGATCAACCAATTCATCTATTTCGGCGGATATCCAGGGGCGGCGCTCCTCGTGAAGGACACGCAACGCTGGAAACGTTACATGCTCGACTCTCTTATCGAGACAACCATTTCGCGCGATGTCCTGCTGATGACGCGGGTCGACAAACCCGCACTCTTGCGCCGGCTCTTCGAGCTTGGCTGCCGCTACTCCGGACAAATTCTTTCGTACACGAAAATGCTTGGGCAGCTTCATGACGCGGGAAATACCACAACGCTCGCCCACTATCTCGAATTGCTTGCGGGTGCCGGCATGTTGACAGGACTACAAAAATATTCCGGCGGCCTCGTCCGGCAGCGAGGCTCAAGCCCGAAATTTCAAGTCTTCAATACGGCATTGATGACGGCGCAATCCGACGTGCCGTTCAAAGAGCTTACGCACAACCGCGATCAGTGGGGCCGATTCGTGGAGTCCGCTGTCGGCGCTCATCTCGCCAACGCCGCCGCAGCCAAGGAGTGCGAGGTTTTCTACTGGCGCGACGGCAACCACGAAGTCGATTTCGTGATAAAACTTGGACGTATTGTTGTCGGTATCGAGGTCAAAAGCGGCCGGACGCCACGACGCCATTCCGGCATCGAGGCGTTTTCGCAGACTTTCAAACCGAAACGCAATCTGGTCGTTGGAGAGGACGGCATTCCGCTCGACGAATTCCTGTCCAAATCCGTTGCGAGCTGGCTGCAGGGATAAGATCAAACACGCGATTAGAGCGTTTCCATCGTCAGTTTGCAGTGTATGAGGCTATGCGCTACTCACAAGCCATGACAACACAAGCGCCCCAAAGCTCAGCATTGTCCCAATGATCGCGCGGCGTTGCGCTCGCCCGTCGAGAACCATCCATGCCGCGAACATTACAGGCGTCAGACACGTCCACGCGCGAAAAGAATAGACGATCGCCAAGCCTGTCACCGGATGGCACAAGGGTCTTACCACGACGTAAAGAATGGAAAGCGTCCACGTCAGGAGCCAGAGGATCCAGCCCAGACGGACTGCCCAACTGGCGGCAAGGACGACTGCGCGGGTGCCGCTATCGGTGGTGGTTGTAATCTCTGTCATGAATCCCCAACACGTCCTGAAGAAGCCAGTCCATAAACTCCGGCGCAACGCACCGTGTATTGAAAAGGTGGAGATCCGACGAATGGATACTTGCTTCCCACTTCACTTCCTCCTGACCGGAGGCACCAGGCCCATAGGCCCGCAGGTCTCCGATAACCATTCACTTTGCAGGCGGCGAGAAATCACGCTCGGCCTTTGAAAGTAATTCAACGCAACGCTTCTCTTGACCCGGGGACAATACAATCACCTCGGGTTTGTCATTGTCCGTCTGTAATGCGGAATGCACTTCTATTCGCGTGACACCATCGCCGAGACCTTGAAAGCGGCGGGCTTCCCATAATGGCCAAGCGACGAATGTGGCGGCAGCCAATGCGAGCACTGCCCAAAACATCCGGCGCGCCGCCGGAGACGGCGGTTTTGGTTGAGTTGGCGGCGATGAATGAGCGAAGTGTTCCACCATAAGCTCCCACCGTGCTCCATTATGGGATGGGGCGAGGCATTGCGCCAACATGCAAGTAGTATCAAACAAAAAGGGGGATTGAATTTTCATTCGTCATGCCCGCGCAGGCGGGCATCCAGTCTTCATTTTGGCTCTGGATTCCCGGTCACTCGGCGTAACGCTCGCTTTTCGCTCGCTGGCCTCGTGCCTTCGCGGGAATGACGCGTGGGATCATTTTTCCGATGGGGATTCGCATTAAACGCCACAGCCCCGCGGATGATCGCGGGGCTGCGGAAGAAGCGCCGGCACTAACCTACTTTCCCTTTACAGTATCATCGGCCTGACGGGCTTAACTTCCGAGTTCGGGATGGGATCGGGTGTGACCCCGTCAGCAAGGGCACCGGCAAAAATCGGTTGTCAAAAGGGAGGCTCGCTCAAGTTACTACGCTTTGGTTCCACAATTCTGGATTCCCGAGCACTCGGCGTAACGCACGCTTTTGGCGTGCTTGCCTCGTGTCGCGGGAATGACGCAAGCGCAGAACTCAAAGAACTCCTTTGCGGCTCCCTGACATCTGAGTGTTGCGGGAACTATGACAGCCCGAAGGCCATCACATTCCCGGATCGAATGGTTGCGCGCGCGAACAACAATATCGCGCCCTGGTATCTTGCCATGATTCCCGCTTCTTTCTTCTCCGAACTCTCGCGAGCCGTTTAAGGAAAGAACGCGGGTTATTATGGTCAAGCCAATGGACTGATTAGTACCGGTTAGCTGAACACATTACTGTGCTTACACGCCCGGCCTATCAACGTGGTGGTCTTCCACGAGTCTCATAGAGAACCCTTGTCTTGAGAAGGGCTTCGCGCTTATATGCCTTCAGCGCTTATCCCGTCCGTTCGTAGCTACCCTGCACTGGCCCGAGCGGGCCAACAGGAACACCAGAGGAACGTCCAACCTAATCCTCTCGTACTAAAGTCAGGATCTCTCAAGGTTCTTACGCCCACAGTAGGTAGGGACCAACCTGGCTCGCGCCGGTCTGAACCCAACTCACGTACCGCTTTAATGTGCGAACAGCACAACCCTTGGGACCGCTTTCAGCCCCAGGATGCGATGAGTCGACATCGAGGTGCCAAACCCTGCCGTCGATATGGACTCTTAGGCAGGATCAGCCTGTTATCCCTAGCGTAGCTTTTATCCGATAAGCTATGTCCCTTCCACACGGATCCACAGGATCACTAAGTCCTGCTTTCACATCTGCTCGACCTGTCGGTCTCGCAGTCAAGCACACTTCTACCTTTACGCTCGACAGGCGATGTCTGACCGCCTTGAGTGTGCCTTTGAACTCCTCCGTTACTCTTTGGGAGGAAACCGCCCCAGTCAAACTAACCGACTAGCACTTTCCACTGCCCGGGTAACGGGACAGTGTTAGAACGTTCACACACGAAGAGTGGTATTTCACTGACGGCTCTGCCCGAGCTGGCGCCCGGACCTCGAAGCCTCCCACCTATGCTACACATCGAATATAAACGCCCAATACCAGCCTATAGTGAAGCTGCATAGGGTCTTTCCGCCTAGCTGCGGGTACGGTGTATCTTCACACCAACTCCAGTTTCGCCGTGTCCCTGCAAGAGACAGTGAAGCCCTCGTTCCGCTCTTCGTGCGGGACTGAACTTACCAGCCAAGGAATTTCGCTACCTTAGGACCCTCAAGGTTAGGGCCGCCATTCACCGGGGCTTGGGTTCTCAGCTTCGCCTTGCGGCTGACCGATCCCTTTGACCTTCCGGCATTGGGCAAGCGTCGCTCCGTATACATCCTCTTCCGAGTTAGCACAGAGCTGTGTTTTTGATAAACAGTCGGAGCTCCCTCTTTTCTGTGACCTGCCGAAGCAGGCACCCCTTATCGCGAACTTACGGGGTAAATTTGCCGAGTTCCTTTTGCAGAGTTCTCACGCGCGTCTTAGGCTATTCGCCTCGCCCACCTGTGTCGGTTTACGGTACGGTCCCGTATGTGTTATGCCACCCGGAGCTTTTCTCGCCAGCACTTCCAGCCAAGCCCACTCACCCGTAGGATTGTGGGTTCACCTTTGGGAGATTTACCGGTCATTTAACCCCGGCCACTCCTTACTCGGCAACAGGAGACTCTAACACCCCCTAGGCTTTCTACACTGGGTCCCTCCATGGCACACATACGAGGTCGACGAATATTAACGTCGTTTCCATCACCTACGCTTTTCAGCCTCGGCTTAGGGACCGACTAACCCCGGGCGGACTTACCTTCCCCGGGAAACCTCAGGCTTACGACGAGCAGGATTCCCACCTGCTTTATCGCTACTCGTTCCGGCATCTTCACTTCCAAGCGCTCCACCACTCCTCACGGTATGGCTTCGTCGCCCTTGGAACGCTCCTCTACCGCATGCACATCACACAGGATCTGCATACCCTAAGCTTCGGTTTCATACTTGAGTCCCGATCGTTTTCGGCGCAAGAGTGCTCGACCGGTAAGCTATTACGCACTTTTTAAATGATGGCTGCTTCTAAGCCAACATCCCGGCTGTCCTAGCACTCTCACTTCCTTTGTCCACTGAGTATGAATTAGGGACCTTAGCTGTAGGTCTGGGTTATCTCCCTCTCGACTACGGAGCTTATCCCCCGCAGTCTATCTCCCGAGATACGGCATATGGCATTCGGAGTTTGGTAGGAAGGGGTATTCCGAAGAACCCGCCATTCCTTTCAGTATCTCTACCTCCACATGCTATGACTCGAGGTTAACCCTAAAGTTATTTCGAGGAGAACCAGCTATCTGCGAAATCGATTAGCTTTTCACTCCTACCCACGGATCATCCGATAGTTTTTCAACACTAACCGGTTCGGTCCTCCATGAGTTGTTACACTCACTTCAACCTGCCCATGGGTAGATCTTCCGCTTTCGGGTCTACCCCACAGTACTGGATTCGCACATTTCGCACTCGCTTTCGCTTCGCCTTCACCCCAGAGGGGCTTAAGCTTGCACTGTAGGATAATTCGCCGGATCATTATGCAAAAGGCACGCCATCACCCTTCAGTTGATAGGGCTCTGACAGCTTGTAGGCACACAGTTTCAGGTTCAATTC
>JABWBM010000241.1 GCA_013360495.1 Planctomycetaceae bacterium | reverse complement strand
GTAGGTCTGGCCCTGACGCTCGATCTTCACCACCTGCTCATTGGCGAGCACCGTCTGATCTTTCGGACACCAGTTGACCTTGCCTGTCTTGCGATAGGCCACGGGCTCGCCGGATTTGCCTTTGTGTTTGAGCATCTGCAGGAAGATCCACTGCGTCCACTTGTAGTAATCCTCGCGGCAGGTGAAGACCTCCCGGCTCCAGTCAAAGCCGAAGCCCACGCGCTTGAATTGGCCGCGCATATGCTCGATGTTTTTGTAGGTCCACTTGGCAGGGTGGACGCCGCGTTCGATGGCGGCGTTCTCGGCGGGGAGGCCGAAAGCGTCCCAGCCCATGGGATTGATGACGGCGTAGCCCTTTGCCATGCGGTAGCGCGTGACCACATCCACCAGCGTGTAGTTTCGCATATGGCCGACGTGCAGTGCGCCGGACGGGTAGGGGAACATGGAGAGGGCGTAGTATTTCGGGCGCGTGTCATTGTCGCCGGGCGTGAACGCGCTGCGTTCGTCCCACGCGCGCTGCCATTTGGGTTCGATGGATTTGAAGTCGTACTCGGTCGACGTCGATATGCTCATGGCGACTCCGGTGACGCAGAAGAATAACCACGGAGCGCACGGAGGTCACGGAGGAAGACAAGATGTTTTTCCACAGATGTCGCAGATTGACGCAGATGAAATCCCGACAAATGGAATTGCATTTATCTGCGAACATCTGCGTAATCTGTGGATGTCTTCTTCTTAATAAGAGTCGTTTTTCGCGTCCTCCGTGCTCTCCGTGTCCTCCGTGGTTCATTCTTCGATCTTATAAAATGCAAAACCCCGCCGATCTACCGGGCGGGGCTTCGAGATTATCGTGTCAACGATCTACGCGCCACGCCGGGTGTGGTTAAGAAGTTGAAGTCGCAGCGCGTTCGAGTTCATGCCCCGTACCTTGCCATTTTGAGGGCTGCGGGTCAACCGGCGGCGCTGCCGTTTCACCCTATCCCATCGCGGCACAGAAATTCCCCACATGCGGAAGTTACCAATGTCGTTTGCCGGGTTCGGGAAGACAAAAATCTTCCTCACGCGACGGGGTTGCAGGGTCAGATTGGGGAGTTTCTGGGCTGTTTTCCTTTTGTTGCTCGGTCGATTTCTCTTTGTTTTTTTCCTTCAATTCGCCGAGTGGGAGTCCCGCGCGCTTCTTCACCGTGCGAACGGCAGCGAGGGCGTCGATCAATCCCGCGCCGAATTCAACATCACGCCCCTTCTCTCCGATGTCGAAGCAGGTTTCTTCCATAATACGTTTCACTTCCCATGCCGGGAGGTCTGGATCAGCGGAGAGCATCAGCGCCGCAAGCCCCGCCACATGGGGCCCGGCAAAGGAATTGCCTTGGGGGCCGATGACGAGCACCGCGCCATCTTCTTTGGAAACGAGGGTGTAACTGCGCTGCGCGTTGGCAGAGGGTTCGCTCACCCATACGGGAAAGTCTTTATTGAGCGCCGCGACGTCGGGTTTGATCAAGGGCGCAGTCTTTGGGTAGTCATCGTAGAAGACAACGCCTTCCCAATAGCATGGGCCCATGCTACTAAAGGCGGGACGCCGGCCTTTCTCGCCGACTCCGGCGGCCGCGATAACACAGGGGATGTCCTTGGGGATGCAGATTTGTTTGCCTTCGGGGCATTGTTGGGCAAAGTTCCCAGCGCCTCCAGCCGAAACGATTCCTGCAGCCGTCATGTGTTCGTGAGCGAGACGGTAGACGCCGCGGTAGTTCCCGACTTCTATATTGATGAGCATGTAGCTCATGGAGAGCACGTCCGCGCCGTGATTGAGGGCGTATTCGTAGGTTTCTAACGCGCCCTTGGCGAGAATCATGAGGCGCGCGGCGGGCGCCACTCCAGTTGCGAGATTGTTCGAATTGTAGGGGCGGCTCGCGATGATGCCCGCGCAGATCGTGCCGTGAGATGACTTGGCATCGCGGTCGCCAAGGATATAGCCACCGACGCTCCCGGAGAAATCGTACCCGAAGACGTCGTCGATATATCCGTTGCCGTCGTCGTCCTCGCCGTTCACGCTCTCGCCCGCGTTATGCCAGAGCGCGCTGGTGAGGGCTGGGGTCACGGTCAATCCGCTATCGATCACGCCGATAACGACGCCTTCGCCCCTGACGCCCTCGTCGATCCAGACATTGCCGGCTTTGATGCGCCCAAGATTCCAGGGGATTTCAATCTTGTCGTAGGCAATCGCAGGATCTTTCCCAGCTTTCCGTTCCGCGAGGATTCTCTCGTGCAGATTGAGCGTCTTTTCGGGAGTTTTGCGCCCGTTTCCCTGTGCCGGATTTTTATGGAGATAGTAGGGGGCGGGCATAGTCTGGCGGTAGACGAATTCGACCTCGTCGAGCTTGGCAAGCTCCTGACAGGCCGTAAGGGTCGCGTCACAAGCGAAACCGTTCACCACCCAGAAGCGCTTGAGTGTGTTGATTCCTCCACTCTTCTCGATTGTGGCAACGGCGTCCTTCACCTTGTTCCACGATGCTTCGCTCTTGCTCTTGAGCGTGGCAATCACGTCCTTACGAAGCTCGCGGCGTTTGCTTTCAGTGTGCTCCTTGCAGAAGGTTTCGAAATCACCGCCACGTTTGAAAAGCTGGTCTTTGAAGCGCACGAAGATCGCGGCGCTCCTGTCTTCCTCAAGGTTTTTGAGCGGTGGATCGAGCTTTTCTTGCGGCTGTGAGGCTTCCGCTTCTTTGTTCTCTTTCACGGGGGCCTGAAGTCCGGCTATAGCGCCCGACGACAGGAGTCCACTGGTGAGAAGAGCCGCGGCGAATGCGTATTTCATGTTGTTCTCGCGATATGACTTTGCCTTCTATTCCTACGCATTGCCGGGACGAAAACCATCAGGAATCTTCACGGCTTTGGGTAGAACTTCAGCTTGGGTTCCGGGGAAAACGTCATCTGCCAAGTTCCCGTTGTTGACGGAAAAGCATAGGTGTGATCGGAAGCGATATCGGTTCCCAATTCCCGCGGCGGGGCGTAGAGCAGATGCTCCGAGGCGAATTGCTCGCACGCACCTTGCAGGTTTTTGGCGAATTCGTGGTAGGTGCTGACTATGACGTTGCCATCGACATCAGCGGGTCCGATCGTGCGGAATTCGCTCCTGGCGCCGAGATGGCGATAGTGCGCGTGCGCGCGTTCCTTGAAGGCTTGCAAGGTTTCTCGAGAGGTAGGCCGTGTCCAGCATCGCGACATAGGTCTGGTCGACGGTGCCATTGCCCTTCACGGCGAGCGCGAGGGCAGACGAGCCGTAATGGGTGTCCGAAAAGCTGCCGGAGATGAAGCGGGTCCCTTCGGGGGCAGACTGCAGGCGCTGGAGAAGTTCCGCGCCGGCGAGGCTCTGGGGTTCGGCAGGCATTCCAGCCTTGTCCCAATAGACTTCGCCCTTCTCGTTGACTGCGATGACGTTGTGAATGGCCGGGTCTGCAGCAATCGCCTTCGAGCCGGGCGTGGCGGCGATCGCGGCAAGCAGCGTTTCACGGGCGCGGTCGAGGGAGGTGCCGATCACGCCGCCCGAGATGGCGACGAAGGAGCGCGAGTCGCGCTCAATCTGCTCAAGCGCGATGATGTGGTCGCGCCGCATCTGGATCGCGGCGGCCGCGGCGACCGACAGAATGGTCGCCATCGTTCCCAGAAT
>JABWBM010000055.1 GCA_013360495.1 Planctomycetaceae bacterium | reverse complement strand
CCGGAAGGAGGAAGCGGGGCAACTCGCCGAAGGTGATCGCGCGCCGACCGATCTCAAGCCCGGTCTCGATACCAGCTATTGGCGTCTGATGTCTGATGAAGTCGTCAACCTCGTACAACAAAACCTGCCTGAAAATCTTACCTTCGACGACAAGCTGCTCTACGCGCTCAACTACGGCGTGATACGGGATAACCCTGACTTCGCATGGGCCGCGAAGATCATCAAGCCCTTCCTGCCGGCGGCCGCGGAACATCCGAAATACCGCGTCGTCTACCTGCACCAGAGATTAAATCAGGTCTATCGCAAGATTCTCAAGGTTGACACCCTCAAGAACATGATGGCCGACCTCGAACGGATCAAGAAGGCTATCGACGACGCGCCCGGCGAACGCGCGGAAGCCATCAAGCACCGCGATCACCTGATCAACGAGAAAATCGACACGCAGGCCGATAAGGACAAACTGCTCAAGCTCTACGCGCAGGTCGACGCCGACCTCGAGGGCCTGAAGCTCATGGAACAGAAAAACCGCGAGGGCGGGCTTGGCGGCAAAGAAGACCGCCAACGTTACATCACACTCACCCAGAACAACGAGAAGCGCCACGAGGAAATCAACCACATTCTCGAGCGCAACAAAGAGATCGAGGAAATCCGTACCGCCGACCACCAGGCCGACCAGCTCCTCTCCGACCTGATCCAGCTCCGCGCCGACAAACGCAACAAAGAGCGCGACATGGAAAAGGAGAAGGGCGCGGTCCACAACATTTCCGTCTCCGACGTCAAGGCTGGCCTCGAAGAGGAAGTCGGCAAGATGAAAGGCAACGGACGCCTTACCGCCCGCCTTGGAAAGGCCGCTCAGATATCACTGCCGCTCGAGGAACGCGACATCATGACGCCCGAAAAGGCGCGCGCCGCGATCGCGGAGATCGAAGAATACGACCCGAACCTCTTCAACAACCGCAGCACGAAACTCAAGGGTATTCCCGGATTGCTTATTTCTCCGGGTATCGGCGAAGGCGTCTACGACTGGGAAGGCCACAACCTCGTTATTCCGGTGATGTATTCGCGCACGCCGCTTGCCAGCGTGGCGTCGGCGGTCGTGCTTTACCGCGTCGACGTCGACCAGAGCTATAACGACCGAGAACTGATTCTGAGCTACAAGAACGACATCAAGGAAAACAAGAAAATCCGCAGCATGATCAAGTTGCGCCAGCAGTTGATCAAAGACTACCTGCTCTGGATCGTCAAGGAATCCAAAGGCTTCCCGCTGATGGAGAAGGACAACCGACTCTGGATCGAATACCGCATCGCGCCCAACAAGTACGAGCCGAAATTCCCCGCCGACATGCGCGGCTTGACGCTCAAGCAGCAGCGCGAAGGGCTTGAAGCCGAGACGGCAAAAAACGATGACAGTCCGATGTCGCTCTTCCGTCAGGCGCTCTACCGCTATCTGATGGAAAGCGAGAATCAGGAAGTCTGGAACGCTGAAGTCTTCCCGCGGCTTGAGAAGGCCATGCAAGGCGACCCCAACAACCTCGACATCCTTTATTCCGCTGGCGCCATCTACCGCAAGGCAAAGAATAAACGATGCATCGAGTTGTTCGTCGAATACACGAAGAAAGCGCCGCAGTCGTGGTGGTCGAAGAAAGCGCTCGAGCACGTGACGACGTTCAAATAATAAAAAGTGCGGAGTACGAAGTACGGCGTGCGGAGTCAAAGAAGGAAGAAGCTCCATCCTTCCCTCGCGATGGACATTCTTGAACTTCACTGGATATGACCATGGCTGTTGAGATCACCGGAACATATCAGGGGCAACTCACCTGCAAGGCCGTTCATGGCCCGAGCGGGAACGCACTGACCACCACCGCACCAAAGGATAACGGCGGCACCGGTGAGTATTTCTCCCCCACTGACTTGCTCGCCACGGCCCTCGGCACATGCATGATGTCCATCATGGGCATCTGGGCCAAGGCGCGCGACGTGAACCTCGATGGAACAACCTTCCGCGTTGAAAAGCACATGACCGCGAAGCCTCCGCGCAAGGTGGAAAAGCTGGTGGTCGAATTCACGATTCCTGGCGCTCGCGTTTCACCGGACAAGCGTGAGTCGCTCGAACACGCCGCTCACACCTGTCCCGTGCACTTGAGCCTGCACCCCGACGTGAAGGTCGAAACGGCATTCCGCTACGTTTGAATTGAGTCCTACCCCATCAGCACAATCAGCCATGCGACGACGTTGAACGCGCTGAGCACGCCGAACCACAGGCGTTCCCAAGGGTAGAGCATCGCGCGCCGCGACAGGATCAGCGCGGCTTCCCCGAGCGCCACGATGCCGGCAACGCTCGCGCATGCAGCCATAAACGTGGATACGTCGCCCGCCAGCGCCTTGGCGGCGGCGTGGCCGCTAACGCTGATCAGGCAGAGCTGAACCGCGGTGAGGACGTACAACGCCGCGCGCGGCGCGAGCGACAAGAAGGACTGGTGTTTGGTGTTCATGCCCCGTTGTACGGGATTGGGGCCGGGTTCTTTCACGGCAACAACGGACGTGTAGCGGCAACAGGAGGTCCCTCTGGTATGTCATACCGATCCTAAGAAAGAATACGGTTTTACAATCGTCATGCCGACGACGCGAGCTCAGCGAAGCGTTACAGCGAGCGCAGTCGGCATCCAGAACCCATGAAAAGACAAAGAGTTAAGATGGATTCCGGCTTCCGCCGGAATGACGGCGAGTTCCAATTTCACGACTTTGCAGCCCCGGCAGCGGCAGAAGGCAGTGTTGACACTTAGCGCTAAAAACTACGAAGGGCGCCTTCATAAGGAGGCGCCCTCCGATGCGAACCCTCGTTGGGTGGGTTCGGCAATGCTACGGGGTGGTGGGTGGTGGTGGGATGGTCCCCCGCAGCTATCTGTTAATACGGTTTCGAGGTCAAAAGGTTACAGGATTCTGAAAATTATTTGCGAAGCTTTTGAATGTAAAAGACATGTAAAGGGCTGGCGGGCAATGGTTTAGCCTCTCCGGATAGCAGACGCAATACGAGTCACATTTCTTGCTCTGGCTTCGTACAATGCTCCCCATGGACGAACGAAAAAAAATGATGATGTCGGTTGTGGCGAGCAGTCTCGCCTCGTTGGTCAGCGCACTTTTTACGCCTTCCTTTGTGATCGACAGTTTCGAGCAGATGTTTGTGAAGCAAGGCATGGACCTTCCGGTTCTGACCACGTTCTTTTTGAAGTACCACACCGCCGCTTACGCCGTTCCAGTTCTGATCGCCATTGTAGGGTTTTCAGGAACACGCAAAGGCGGCAACGGACTCTACGTAGCCCATGGCGCAAACCTGTTCGGTTGGTTGTTCGCTATTTCATGGCCCATGGCATGCGTCACAGCGCTGTGGCTCCCTTGCCAAGCGATGGTTGAGAATATCCAGTAGTAGGCATCCCGGATTGAGTTGCCGCGGTCTCGTCATGACCGTGCGCCTCGACGAAGCACTTTGGCGTAAGCCGACGCGCTGTAGCGATTCAAGACCGAGAACTACTGAGCGTTGGGATCAGGTATGATTCGCTCAAGCTGAGAGATAAGCACAGGGAGAAGCGTCCTCACGAATCGCCATATCCGATCCTGTTGCACCCTGCCGTACTGATGAATGAGCACATTACGCAATCCGACGATGCCACTCCAATCGATGGCCGAATATGTCTCCTGCGCCTCGCGCGAAACCGCGTTGGCCGCTTCTCCAAGAATCTCCAAGCCCGCTCGACCGAGCGCTGGGTTTTCCGGTCGCGCTCATATTGTTCGAACGACATGCCGCCGGTGTATGAAAGCGCTTCACGGGCAGCCGAGAGCATATCCCATAGCCGCCCGGCGTCTTTCTCGCTAAGCGGCATAAACCACCTGTTGGTCGCGAGCGATGGATTTTTTCCGGAACGGATTCTCGATCGTGCCTTCCTCGATGAGGTCAACGGGACGAGCAAGCAACGCCGCCAGTTTATCCCGAATATGAACGAGATCGAGCAACGTCAATTGAGCGGCATCGTCGAACTTGACCAATACATCCACGTCGCTATCGGGGCGAAAGTCGCCTCGCACAACGGATCCGAACAGAGAGAGCCGGACAATGGAGTGGCGTCTGCAGAAATCGGCAATCTGCTCAGGCGTGACATGAAGACGTTGGACAAGGTCAACCATAGTGTCTCGTAACGCATGTTATCACGAAAGCGATGGCGAGCCAATTGCATGAAATTTCCTGCGACACTCGCAAGCTCTCACGGACTTCTCTTCCCTCGATACCCCGGGGCTTCGTGACTCTTGCGGTAGAGCGCGGTTTCGTAATGCACGTCGTTGATCACCAGTTGAAACTCGTTGCCCGATAGAATCGTCACGCAGGTGTTTTTTCCTGACACGTGGTTGGCGGCTGTGTCCACAAAATCCGGTGAAAAACTGACATAGGTGATGCCCCACGGGCGGCGCACTTCCTTCTCGACACGTTCATAAAGATTGTCCACCTCGCGCGGATAGCGCTTTACCACGGCGATAGCTGCATCCGGATAACGCGAGGCGAGCTTGTCGAGTTTGGTGGTGGTAACCTGGCCGCACTCGATCCAGAGTTTGGGAAATCCACTGACATCGCGCACGAGAAGGTCGGGGCGGTACTGCGGGTCAACATCCACCGGTTCGATCACGATTCCCGGTTCATAGTAGATGGCGACGGCCAAAACCTTCAAGAGCACATGCACGCTCGACTCGCCCTCGCGTTGTTCGAGCACGGTTTTGAACGTGGTGTATAGTTCGCGGTCGTAGTCGTTGACGCTGACCTCGAAGCCCATGCGCATTGGTCAGCTTCCTTTGACGCCGGAGGAAAACTCAAGCCCCCTTTGGAACGTCACACCGGCGCAAGCCGGTGTCCAGAAACCCACCAAAAGACTGGATGCCGACTTGCGTCGGCATGACACAACAGAAGATTACTTCAGCACGTCTTCGACCGGCGTGTACTGCAAACCTTTGAACGACTCGGCCACGGCCTTATAGACGCACTTGCCGCCCACCATATTGAGGCCGGTGCGGATAGCCGGGTTCTTTTGCGCCGCTTCCTTCCAGCCGCGCGTCGCGATCTCAACCCCATATGGCGTCGTAACGTTCGTGAGCGCGAAGGTCGATGTGCGCCCCACCGCGCCCGGCATGTTGGCGACGCAGTAATGGACGACACCCTCGACGATGTACGTCGGGTCGGCGTGCGTGGTCGGCTTGGTGGTTTCAAAGCAGCCGCCCTGATCGACGGCGACGTCGACAACCACGGCCCCCTGCTGCATGCGCGTCAAGTCCTCGCGGCGCACGAGCTTCGGCGCCACGGCCCCGGCGACGAGCACGGCCCCCACCACGAGGTCGGCGCGTTCAAGGGCTTTTCGGATGTTGAAGGTGTTGGAGTAGATCGTCGTCACGTTGGCGGGCATAACATCGTCGAGGTAACGCAGGCGATCGAGGTTCACGTCGAGCACCGTCACGTTCGCGCCGATGCCGGCAGCGACTTTGGCAGCCGACGTTCCAACGATCCCCGCGCCGATGATCACCACGTCGCCGGGGTGAACGCCGGGCACGCCGCCCAGCAGAATCCCGCGGCCTTCCATCGGCCGCTCGAGATATTTGGCGCCTTCCTGAATCGACATGCGGCCAGCCACTTCGCTCATCGGCGTCAAGCACGGCAACGAGCGCCCGTCGGGCGACATGGTTTCGTAAGCGATACAGATGGCCCCGCTATCGCGCATGGCAAGCGTCAGTTCCTCGGCAGCCGCGAAGTGGAAGTAGGTGTAAACGATCTGGCCCTTGCGGATCAGCTTGTATTCCTGCTTGAGCGGCTCTTTGACCTTGACGATCATGTCGGCCTGGCCATAAACCTCGGCAGCTCCTGCGACGAGCTTTCCGCCGGCAGCCTCGTAATCCTCATCAGGGATGCCTGAGCCAAGCCCCGCCCCGGCCTCGATCAGCACCTTGTGGCCGCGCTCGACGAAGGCATGGACGCCGGCGGGTACGAGGCCAACGCGATATTCATTGTTCTTGATCTCACGGGGAACGCCGACAATCATGGTTCTTCCTTATGGTGTATATGGCGGTCAGAGACCGGCCACGAAGCGAACAATCCTGTGAATACGCTGGCGTGTTATACTGTGCCGGGAGTAAACATGACAAGAGCCTCGGTGTCATACCGGCGAGACGATACGATTCGGGCCGTAGCGTCACGCCTATGGCGTGACGTCTTCTACCCAACGCTTGATCTCGCTGATAAGACGTCACGGCATAGCCGTGACGCTACAGGATTCCTGTCGGGACTGATGCGCGCCACGCTCATAACCGCCGCCGTATTGCTCTTCGCCAATTCCGGCGAGCCAATCAACGCCGCGGGCGAGACCCGCGATGTGGCCCTCACCTTCAAAATGCTTGGCTCAAATGCGCCCTTGGCGAAATTCTCCTTTGTCGTCCTCATTCCCACCGACAAAGGCTTTGCGCGCACGACGAAAGAAACCGGCGACGATGGCCGCTGCACGATCACTGTACCCAAGGACGTCGAGGCGCGACTCTATGCTTGCGGCGATTACTTCATCCCGGCGAGCTGGGCGACCATCCGCAAGGACATGACGCAAGCCGATGTCTTCGTGCGCCCGTTGAAGAGAGTACGCGCGTCGGGCAAGGCCGTTTCCGCCGACGGCAAGGCGCTGCCCGCCGCGTCCGTAACCTTCGCTCCGCTCGATCAGCTTCCGGACGGCACGATGACGCCGCACGAGGTGCCCTACGTCACGATCTGCGATCCGCGGGGAGCATATGAGCTTGATGTTCCTGCCGGGTTCTATCAGGTATGGGCAAGCTGGAACGATGTATCGAGCGACGTCTCCACGGCCTATTTCACCCTCGAGCGGCGCGTCGATATTTTCAGCGACTTAAAACTCGACCTCAAACTGCCGCAATCGCCCCGCATGAAGGGGCGTGTGCTCGATGGACGCACTGGCAAACCGATGAGTTGTATCCTTGACCTCTACAGCCACGCGTGGCTCAAACAGGTCAGCATCTTCACCGGCGACGAAACGGGCTGGAACGATCTCCCTACCGGCGTGTTCGACACGCAGGCACGAACCGTCGATACCAGCGGCTTCGCCGTCGTGCTGCGCGAGGCCGGCGTTGGCAATGCCGTGCGGGTCTATCCCGGCATGGACATCGACAAACTCAACGCGAGCGGCGACCTCGTGCTCTACGACACGGATGCGGGCAAGCTCGACTGCAAACTCGTCACCGCCGACAAGGAATTTCCCGTGGCGGGTATGGATCTCGACGTTCTTCCCTCGGGACAGATGAAGGTTCCGCCATTCCTGCACGAGGCGCTCACGCTCTCAGAATATACGGATGACGGCGGCGCGGTCTCATTCTGGGGCCTGCCGGAGGGGCGCTATACCTTGTACTGCATGGAGGGGGAGGTGCTGCTTGGTGAATTCGCGGTGAGCGGGAAGCCGCAGGCATTGACGGCCAAACTCGCGGTCCCCTTCGCCTATGGCACGATCACGTATCCCGACGGGACGGCATGCACGAAGTCTGTCGTGGAGGTGACGTTCAAACTCGCCGACGGCAAGGAAGGCCGCCCGATGACCTTCGACGCATTCCGTAATCGCAAGCTCGCGGGGGAGGGCAAGTTCTTCGTCCCCTTCCGCTGGGACGATGCGAGCTACACTTTGCGCTTTTGGGCGCCCGATCAAAACGCCAAAGAGCTGCCCTTCGTACTGAACGTCGAAGAATTTCCCTTCATGAGCGAGGCGATCACCGTCACGCCCGACGGCCCAAAGGGTTACGAAAAGACGATCAAACTCGCCGCGAATCCGAAGGCGAAGAAAGAGGAAGAGAAGAAGGAATAGATCGTAAAGTCGTCATGTCCGCGAAGGCGGGCATCCAGATTCACTAAGAAAAGACTGGATTCCCGCCTGCGCGGGAATGACTCTCGGTTGTTTGTGCTTATCGATAAAGTCAGATCAACCCGTACTTCTTGCCGACCTTGGCAAACGCGTTGACGACATGGTCGATGTCGGCGTCGGTGTGGATCGACATGTAGCTTGAGCGCACGCCAGACCAGCCCACCGGAACGCCGGGAGTAATCACCGGGTTGGTGTACACGCCGAGTTCGAGCAAGTCCTTCCAGAATTGGAAGGCCTGAACATCCTCGCCCACGCGCGTATAGAGGATCGGCGTCACACCGTCCGGGACGTCGAAGCCGATGGCGCGGAAACCATCCCGAACCTTGGTCGAAATCTTGTGCAGATTGGCGAGGTGCGATGGTTCTTTCTGAATCAATTCAAGCACCGTCAGCACGGCAGCCGTGGACGCGGGCGTCATGGCAGCCGCAAAGATCAACTGTTGCGCCTTGTGCTTGATCCAGGAAATCACGCGTTCCTCGCCGCACACAAAGCCGCCGAGGCCCGCGAAAGATTTCGAGAAGGTTCCCATCACCACGTCAACGTCGTCGTGCAGGTTGAAATGCTCGCCGGTGCCGCGGCCCTTCTTGCCGAGCACGCCGAGTCCGTGGGCGTCGTCGATGTAAATGCGCGCGCCGTATTTCTTTTTCAGCTCCACCATGCGGGGCAGGTTGACGATCGTCCCGCGCATGGAAAACACGCCGTCGGTGACGATCAAGCGCCCGGAGTCCTCCGGCGTTTCTTGCAGTTGTCTTTCAAGGTCGTCCATGTCGCCGTGGGCGTAGCGTTTAACTTCGCCAAAGGAGAGGCGTGTGGCGTCCACGATGCAGGCGTGATTTTCCTTATCGGAGAAAATGACGTCGTGGCGGCCGCCCAGCGCGCTGATGGCGCCCTGATTGGTCAGGTAGCCGGTGGTAAAGCAGAGTGCTTTCTCGCGGCCCATCCACTTGGCAAGCTTTTCTTCAAGCTCGACGTGAAGATCGTACGTACCGTTGGCGTAGCGGCTGCCCGAGCAGGACGTGCCGTATTTTTCGGTGGCCTTGATGGCGGCTTCGACAACTTTCGGGTGGCGGGTCAGGCCAAGGTAGTTGTTGGAACCGGCCATGACGACTTCCCTGCCGTCGATGACGACGCGGTTGCCGTGATTGCCGCTGATGACTTTGAAGAACGGATAAAGACCCGCCGCCGTGATCTCGAGATCGCGGTTAAATTCGTAGCACTTTTTGAAGATATCAGTCGGCGTAGCCACTCCCTTCGACATGCCGCGCACCACGTTAGCGCGGGATAAACAAGGACGCCATAGTTTTGTAATAGTATTGAAAGTGCCAAGAGGATCGGATCAAACCTTGCTCTTTTGGTTTTGATCCATGGTGTCAGGCAAGCCAGTACGTTTTCTCTGACCAAGGACAAAAACGGATACGATACTCCCAACACCACCAAGCCCTAAAATAGAACCAAATAATGCACCCGACCACCCCTCCGCCCATATGGCCACCGCCGCTCCACAGATTAAAGCAGTAATGGCAATGAGGAACCCAAAGTATTGCCCGCGTTGACTTTCTACGCGTAGCGTTGTTACTTCGGCAATCTGGGCCTCAAGAGCCTTCCTCTCGATCTCATGTCTATGCTTATGTTGGGCTTCAGGCATGACAAAAATTCGCTCGGCAAAACCGGGCTGAATACGCTCAAATTTTTCAAGCATTTCCGGTGGAGGCAATGGACCGGCGTAGGCGGTTGTTTTCTGAACAGCAATCTGCGAAGAAGAGGATGTTGCCTTATTCTGGTCCATGTCTGGAGATACGGTAGTAGGCTCCGGTGGCTTCCGTTTTACGAGCCACTTCCACTTTGAATTTCATCTTCCGCCTTTTGAATGGCGTACCGGAAGACCTCACCGACGCGTTCCCAATCCTGACGCAAAGCATCGGCGTCGGAACGATCGAGCACTTCTTGTGCAAAATTATGGAAATAAGGCTCCGGGAACGCGACGAGAACGCTGCTCACGCCCGCGAGAAAGCCCGTGCGTCTTCCTGGCAAGGCGCACGCACTGGTTTCTATGCCGCTCATGAATACCATGGCACGAGTTTATCTTGCTATATCGTTTTACACCACAGCCGCAACGATCTTCTTGGCAGCGTCGCCGAGGTCGTCGGCGGGGATCAGCTTCAGCTTTGAATCCCGCAGGAGTTGTTTGCCCCTGTCGACGTTCGTACCCTCAAGGCGCACCACCACCGGGATTTTCAGACCAACCTCCTTGGTAGCGGCGATGATGCCTTCGGCCACGATGTCACACTTCATGATGCCGCCGAAGATATTCACGAGAATTCCCTTCACATTGGGATCCTTCATGATGATTTTAAAGGCCGCTGTGACATTCTCCTTGGTTGCGCCGCCGCCGACGTCGAGGAAGTTGGCAGGCGAGCCGCCCGAAAGCTTGATGATGTCCATCGTCGCCATCGCCAAGCCCGCGCCGTTGACCATGCAGCCGATGGTGCCGTCGAGCTTGATAAAGTTGAGATCGTATTTATGAGCTTCGAGTTCCGACGGGTCTTCCTCGGTTTCATCGCGCATGGCGACAATGTCCTTATGGCGGAAAAGCGCGTTGTCGTCGAAGTTCATCTTGGCATCGAGGGCGATCACCTGACCGTCCTTGGTCGTGACGAGCGGGTTGATTTCCATCAGGCTCGCGTCGCTCTCCACATAGCAGCGGGCGAGGCGCACGAACGCGTCGGCGGCCTTGCCGATCAGTTCGGGCGGGACACCGATGGCCTTGGCGAGATTGCGCGCCTGATAGGGGAAGAGGCCGTCGCCGGGGAAGAACCATTCCTTGATGATCTTCTCGGGCGATTTCTCGGCGACCTTTTCGATCTCCATGCCGCCCTCGGACGACGCCATCATGCAAAGCTTGCCCACTGCGCGGTCGAGCACGATGCCGAGGTAGTATTCGTGGCTGATGGCGCAGCCCTGTTCGATCAGCACGCCGTTGACCTTCTTGCCGTCGGGGCCGGTCTGGTGCGTGACGAGCTGCATGCCGATGATTGTCTTCGCGTGGGCTTCCACTTCATCGAGGGACTTGGCGAGCTTGACGCCACCGCCCTTGCCGCGGCCACCGGCGTGGATCTGGGCTTTAACGACCCAGACGTCCCCGCCGATCACGTCCTTGGCAACGCGCCGCGCCTCGGACGGCGAATTGACGTAAGCGCCCTTGAGGATCGGGATGCCGAATTTCGCGAGCACGGTCTTGGCCTGATATTCGTGGATGTTCATGGATGACCTCTCGTATGGTTCGAAGGCGTCATCCCGACGAAAGTCGGGATCCAGTTCTCTTTCATTGTCTGGATTCCGGCTTTCGCCGGAATGACGTTCCCGCAGCCCACGCATGAAACCAGCCCGCGCCGTACCCGGCAAGGCGATTCCTGCATTGGCTCGAAAATGACAGGGAATACGGACTGGCGGGTTTTCGCACCCAACCCTACAATTCGGTTTTGGAAACGATACAGCGTGTCGCGTCATCCCCGCGAAGGCGGGGATCCAGTCATGGACTTCTCTTTGTCCAAACTGGATTCCCGCCTGCGCGGGAATGACAAGAAAAGAGGCATTCAACAAGGGTATTTACCGATGCTGAATTTCGACCTGACGGACGAAGAGCTTGCCATTCAGGAGACGATCCGCTCCTTCTGTAAGGAAGAGCTTGCCCCCATTGCACAGGAGATCGATCACGAGGGCCGCTTTCCCGTCGATATCTTCAAGAAACTCGCGGAGCTCGGCTTCCTCGGCGTACCCATCCCAGAAGAATACGGCGGCATGGGCGCTTCGACCCTCGCCTACATCATCGTCGTTGAGGAGATCGCCAAGGTCTGCGCCTCGACCGCGCTCGGATACGCGGCGCACTGCTCGCTCGGGACGTATCCAATTTACGCCTTTGGCACCAAGGAACAGAAGGAGAAGTATCTCCCGATCCTCACGGCCGGCGTCGAGAACGGCAAACTCGCCCTCGCATCTTTCGGCCTCACGGAGCCCCACGCCGGTTCCGACTCCGGCAACACCAAGACCACCGCCGTGCTCAAGGGCGACAGCTATATCGTCAATGGCCGCAAGGCATGGATCACCAACGCCAGCCACGCCAAAACTTGCGTGCTCACGGCCAAGACCGACCCGTCCGCGCGCCGCGGCCACGGCATCTCCGCCTTCATCGCCGAGACCGCGACCAAGGGCTTCTCAGTTGATAGGGAAGAGGACAAGCTCGGCATGCGCGCCTCCAACACCTGCCAGCTTGTGTTCGAGGATATGAAGCTGCCTAAAGATTCGCTGCTGGGCGGCGAGAAGGTCGGCACCGACGGTTTCAAGGCGTTTATGAAAACGCTCGACGGCGGGCGCATCTCCATCGGCGCGCTGGCGCTCGGTATCGCCGAAGGCGCGTTCGAAAAAGCCTCGGCCTACGTGAAGGGCCGCAAGCAGTTTGGCAAACCCATCGGCTCGTTTCAGGGCGTGGGCTTCAAGATCGCCGATATGGCCATGGAAGTCGAGGCGGCAAAGCACCTCGTCTACAACGCCGCGCGTCTCAAAGACGCGAAGAAAGAGTTCAACCTGCAGGCGAGCTATGCGAAGTTGTATGCCTCCGAGGTCGCCATGCGCGTCACCACCAACGCCATCCAGTGCCACGGCGGCGTGGGCTACACCCGCGAGTATGATGTCGAGCGCATGATGCGCGATGCGAAGCTGTGCGAAATCGGCGAGGGGACGAGCGAAGTCCAGCGCGTGATCATCGCCCGTGAGGTGCTCGGGCGGCTGGAGTAGCGCGCCAAGACGCGGAATATTCTACCTATGTTGAATGACTCAAGCGCGCAAGCGCGAGGCAGGTGAGCGTCAGCACCGCAATGCCCAAACCTTGCACGAGACTCCCTGTCGCCATAAGAACCATCGCGCCGAGCAAAAGCGGTTCGCCAATGATGCCCCAGCGCACGACTTGACCGATTACCGGTGGACGCGGGTCTCGAATGGCGTTTCGAAAGCGCTTCATGAGAAGCATGAGCAAAGCAAGACTCAGCGCAAGCGCGACCACATGACTCGCCTCTGGGGTAATGAAATTCTCTCCCCCACCAGCGTAATCCACCGCCAGCGGCGCCGCGATCACAACCAGCCCGCTCGATACAGCAAGCGCCTTCAAGCCGCTCGTTCCGCCGCCGAAGTCTTCAAGCAACGATACTCCAATCACGGTAAGGAAATAGAGAAACACGACACCAAGCGCTACCCAGGCTGCTGGATCAACATTCCCCATCAAGCTTGCAAAGTTATTTTGAAACTCATTCCGCACCGCAATCGCGGCAACCATACCAAGCCAGACATTGAGCGCGCGACAGAACGCAAGCAGTACGGCACCACTCGCATTGGCAATGACAGATGGCCGGATATAGCCGTCGCTGCCGACCGATCCGCGAGCGAGACGGTTATATGTCAGGCAAAAGATAGCGATGATTCCGCCAATAAGAAAGCCCGGCTTACCCGCCGCCGAATACGCCGCGAGAATCCCGGCGATCATCAATACCACGGAATTCCAGTGCGCCTCGCCCAAGCTCACTTCGCCACGCACAATGGGGCGAGGCTTGCCGAGCATCTGGTCTTTATGAGCGTGCTGAGCGTCGTTGTTGGCCATGCCGCCCGAGTAGAGACAGGCGCTCGCCAGAGCTGCCACTGCCAGCGCGCGGCCATGTTCGACTTCGAACTCTTGCCCGGCGTTCGCGATGAAAAATCCAGCCAACGCATCGGCGACGGCCGTGGGCAGGTTCTGAATACGGATCAGTTGGAGGAACGTCCGGAGTTTCATGGATGCTTCACCACAGAGGCACAGAGAACACGGAGGAAGAAGATTTTTTACCACGGGGAACACAGGGAATCATGGAGATTGAAAACAAGAACAAGACAAAGAAGCGGCTTGTTTCAAAAACAATCAGTTCCTTATCCCCGATTTCCCCGGTGTTTCCGGCGGTTAAATACATCTCTGTTTTCCTCTGCGATCTCCGTGCCTCTGTGGTGAATCTTCTTACCCGAGCGACTTGACGAACTTCGCGATGCGCGAGACGCCCTTCTCGATCACGTCCTTCGAAACGGCATAGCTCAGGCGCACGTACTCATCGGCGCCGAAGGGCGCGCCGGGGACGATGGCGACGGCTTCGGCCTCGAGCAGCTTCGCGCAAAAGTCGGTCGAATTCTTGACGCCGCCCTTACCATAGAGCGCCGACACCTTGGGGAAGGCGTAGAACGCGCCTTTGGGCGTGACGCATTCGACGCCCGGAATGTCATTGAGCATCTGCGTGATCAGCAAGCGCCGCTCGTTAAAAGCTCTACGCATATCGTCGACGCAGGCTGTGCCGCCCGTGAGCGCTGCCACAGTGGCAAGCTGCGACACAGTGGCGGCATTCGAAGTGGCGTGGGACTGATAATTGGACATGGCGTCGATCACATGCTTGGGGCCCGCGCCGTAGCCGATGCGCCAGCCGGTCATGGCGTAGCTCTTCGACACGCTGTTGACCGTTACCGTGCGAGCGTAAGCGTCGGGACCAAGACTCGCGCCGCTGACGTGCTTCGCGCCGTCGTAGAGGTGGTATTCGTAGATCTCGTCGCTGATCACCATCACGTTGGTGCCTTCGAGCGCTCCGTAAATGTCTTCGAGTTGCTTGTGCTCGATCACCGCGCCTGTGGGATTGTTGGGCCAGTTGAGGAAGATGGCCTTGGTGCGCGGGCTGATCGCCTGCTTCACTTGCTTCCCGGTTGGAGCGAAGTTCGGATTCTTCGAGCCGTCGATGGCGACGGGTTTCCCGCCGACCGCGCGCACCATCTCGGGATAGCTGACCCAATACGGAGCGGGGTAGAGCACTTCGTCGCCCGGATTCACCACGGCGGCGAGCGCATTGAAGAGCACGTGCTTCGCGCCGCTGGAAATGATGATCTGGTTCGGCGCGTAGCTGAGGCCGTTGTCGTCCTTATACTTCTTGGCGACCGCTTCCTTCACCTCAGGCAGCCCGGCCACGGGGGTGTAGCGGCAGACTTTCCCGCCCTTGGTGAGAGCATCGGAAGCAGCCTTGCGGATATGCGCCGGCGTATCGAAGTCCGGCTCGCCGGCAGTGAATGCGCAAACGTCGCGGCCCTGGGCCTTGAGCTCGTTGGCTTTGGCGGTGAGCGCCAGCGTTGCGGAGGGTTCGACCGATGCAAGATTGTTAGAGATGGTGATGTTCATAGCAGAAAACTCTTTCCGTCACGTACTACCCGAACATAGGCACTGAAAAGTCGGCGGGCCACTCACCCCAGATCATTTTTGGAAGCGCAAAGAATACCTTCAACGTGGAATTGAGTATCGGACCGATGATGCTTTCCCATATGCCGTACTGTCCATTGGTCAGCATCGGCACCAGGAATCCGATGCCCAAAAGAATGAAAATCCCATAACCACGCAACTGATCGAAAAGATTGCGGCCGCCGGGCGGCAAAAAATGGTAGAGGACGTTCCCGCCATCGAGACCCGGAATTGGCAGCATGCTAACGACCCCGTAGACGACACTCACGATCACAAACGCGAAGCAGAGGAGATACACCAACTCCCCGATCTTTGGCGGCATGTTGGGCATCATGGGAAAAAGCACGAGCCAAATCGCGAACCCAAGAAGCATCAGTACCACGTCACCCAGCGGACCCGCAACCGCGATCAACGCGTGATCGCGCGAATTGCGCGGCGACGTCATCACCCACGCCATCCCCATCGGAACGATGTAGCCGGAGAGAACTGTCACCACTGGCAACACCACCGCCATGATCACGTAGGTTGGATTGTTCCACTCAATATGCTTGAACGGATTAAGAGTTACTTTGCCCATCATGCGCGGCAGGCGGTCTCCGAGCCGGTCGGCCATAAGCGCGTGTCCACCCTCGTGGAGGCCCAAGCCGACAAACCACGCCGCGAGCGCGCACGCGACCCACATCGTGTTGATGTTACTGAAGGAATACAGGAGAGCGGTCATTGTTATCCCTGCCAGATGCCGCTGAAGACTTCCACAGCGGGGCCTTTCTTATACACGCAATTGTCCTTCTCGTTCCACTCCAGCTCCAACTCGCCGCCTCGCAGCTTGATTGTCACTTTCCGTTGGCTCTTGCCTGTCAGCACGCCCGCCACGCAAACGGCGGATGCGCCGGTGCCGCAGGCGAGCGTTTCGCCCGTGCCGCGCTCCCACGTGCGCTGGATCAGCTTCGTTGGGCTGACCACTTGCACGAACTCGACGTTGACACGCTTTGGAAAGAGCGGGTGATGCTCGATTTTCCAGCCGATACCGTGAACGTCGGTTTTATCCGGGTCGTCGACGTAGATCACGCAATGGGGATTGCCCATGCTCACGGCGGTAAACGCGTACTTCTTGCCGTCGATCTCGACCGTCTGGTTGATCACGCGCTCGTCAGCCGGCGCGCCCGACATGGGAATCTCCGCGCGCATGAGGCGCGGCTGTCCCATATTGATACGAACTTGCTCGGCCTTCTTGTCGGCTCCGGCGAACACCTCTACCGTGAGCACGCCAGCATCGGTGTCGATGGCGAAGGTCTTGTCCTTTTCCAAGCCACGGTCAAAGAGGAACTTCGCCACGCAACGCAGGCCGTTGCCGCACATTTCGCCCTGGCTGCCGTCGGCGTTGAACATGTGCATGCGGTACTTCGCGTCCGGCGCGCGGGATTTTTTGATGAAAATCAGGCCGTCGCCGCCAACGCCGAAGTGGCGGTCGCTGATGGCGCGGGCGAGGGCGGGTTCATCCTTCGTTACGTCGCCATTGATGGCATCGACGTAGACGTAGTCGTTCCCGGCGCCCTGCATCTTGACGAGTGGTATGGCCATAACTCTCCAGCAACCGTGCGGATTTCACCGCAATGGCGCAAAGAACGCAAAGGAAGAAAAGGATATTTAGCCGCGGATGAACGCAAATAAACTCAGATAAAAAAGACGACAACGATGAAAACATGAAGGAAATCACAGAAATGAAAGTCTTCTTTCGAGTTTTCTCACTTTCGTGCTTTCGTGATGAAACTTCTTATCCGCGTTCATTTGCGTTCATCCGCGGCTAAATTCTTCGTCTTTTCTCCGCATGCTCTACGGCGAATCCTGCTACATACTTTTGAGAAGCGAATCGAGCACCGCCACCTGCGCCCATTTGCGGTTCTCGGCCTGATCGAGGATCAGCGAGTTCTTGCCCGTAATCAGCGCCTTGGTCGCCTTCACATCGCGGCGAATGGGCAGGCAATGCATGAACTTCGTGCGCTCGCCCACCGGCAAGCTTTCGTTGCCCACGCACCAGTGTTTGTATTTCTCGCGCAATTTCCGCTCGCCTTCCCTATCACTATAGAAGGGAAGACTGCACCAAGACTTCACGTACACGACATCCGTCGTGCGCAATACGCCCACATCGTCTGTCTCTTTGAGCGAGCCGCCCGTCACCTTCGAAAACTCATGGGCCTTCGCCATCACGTCCGCGTCGAGCGTATAACCTTCGGGACGCAGGACCGTCACGTTCATGCCGCGCTGCGTCGCCATCAAGAGCGCCGAGTTCGCCACCGCCTGCGGCAGCGCCTTCGGGTGATACGCCCACGAGAGCACGAAACTCGACCGCTTGTTGATCTGCTTGTCCTCAAGCGTGAGCCGGTCCGCCAATGCCTGACAGGGGTGATACATCCCCGATTCGAGATTGACGAAGGGCGCGCGGGAGAGGCGCGCAAAGGTTTGAATCACCGAGTCCTTGCGATCCTCGGCCCAGACGGTGCCGCTCGCAAACGCGCGCACGCCGAGCACGTCGCACAGCCGCCCGAGTACGCCCGCTGCTTCTTCGATATGTTCCGCAGCGCTGCCGAGCATCGGGCCGTCGCCGGTGGCAAGCTCGTAAGTCCCTTCAGTTTGCGACAGCGACACACTTTGGCCGCCGAGGTAGGCCCAGGCGCCGACCATGCTGGTGCGTGTGCGCAGCGATGGATTCATGAAAAGCAGCCCGAGCAGCATCCCCTTGGCAGCGTCCGTCGGCCCGTGCTCACGCAACTCCTGCGCGCGCTTGACGAGCACTTCTACAGCGTCAGGGGTGAAATCGGCGAGGTTGATAAACTGTTTCATTGGGAGAGGAGTTTTACCACGAAGGCACAAAGTCACAAAGAAAGAGTTTTACCGCGGAGGACGCAGAGAACGCAGAGGAGGAAGAAATTTTAGCCGCAGATGAACGCCAATGAACGCGGATATGAAAGAAGACAACAATGGAAGCAAAAAAAAGATATCACAAAACAAGAACCTTCTTTTCAAGCTTTCTCAATTTCGTGCTTTCATGATTGAATCTCTCATCTGCGTTCATTTGCGTTCATCCGCGGCAAATATTCTTTATCCCCCTCCGCGCTCTCTGCGTCTCTGCGGTGAAATCTTCAAAATTTCAGGCAAGCACGTCCGCAAGCGCCGCGTTGAACGCCTCTG
>JABWBM010000054.1 GCA_013360495.1 Planctomycetaceae bacterium | reverse complement strand
ACCAATACTGATGTGGGCGCAAACCCTGTTGCCATCGGCCTCGCCGACATTGATGGCGACGGCGTGGATGACGTCGTGACTTCGAACCGCAGTGCGGGCTCCATCACAGTGCTGCCCGGCGACGGCGCCGGCGCATTCGCGGCGGGCGAGGACACCACAGTCGGAACAGCCCCCGCGGGCTTCGCCGCCGCCGACCTCGATGGCGATGCTTTCATCGACATCATTGTCGCCAACGAGTCCGACGACACGGTTTCCATACTCTTGAACGCCGGCGACGGAACCTTCGACGCTCCGGTGGATCTCGCGGTGGAGACGCCAGGCGCGCCAAGCGACATAGCCATCGGCGACCTGAATGACGACACCTTTGCAGACTTTGTGGTAACACTCAGCCAGGACAACGATATCTGGATCTTCTTCGGCAACGGTGACGGAACGTTTTCCGAAAGCATCGGCGAAAAGAAAGTGTTTGAGCCGTCGCGTATCGCTCTTGCCGATATGGACGGTGACGGCGACCTCGACATCGTCACCTCCAATACCGTCGATGACACGATCGCGGTTTTACTCGGCGACAACGAAGGCAACTTCGGCAACCCCGCCTACTTTCCCACCGGCGCGACACCACGCGGTTTCGCCGTGGGCCAGCTCGACAATAACGCGAGCCTCGATGTCGTCGTGGCGGAATCGGACGATGCGTCGGTGCGCATCATGCTCGGCAGCGGCGGCGAAGAGCCCACCGATCCGCCAGGCGAAGCCTTCCAGATCACCACCGATGACGAACTTCCGCTCGGCGTGATCAGCACGCCCTACAGCGAGTTTATTGAGACGGAAAACGGCACCGCGCCGGTGACGGCGACGCTTACCGTCGGCGCACTGCCGGGCGGTCTCACGCTCGACGAGGACGGCACAGAGGTCGAGATATCCGGCGTCCCGCTCGAAGCGGGTATCTTCACCTTCACCATGCAGATCACCGACAGCTCGACTCCCGCCGAAACAGCCACGATGGAGTTCAGTCTTTCCATCAGCAGCACTCCTCCCGGCCCCAACGGCGACTTCGACGACGCGGTCGACTACACAGCAGGCAACGAACCCTTCGATGTCGTAACCGTCGATCTCGACGGCGACACGGAGCTTGACCTCGTCATCGCCAACGCTTCGTCCAACAGCGTGTCGGTGCTCATCGGCAACGGCGATGGGACGTTCGCCGCAGCCGTCAACTATGCCGTCGGCTCGCGGCCTGTGGCGCTCGCAGCCGCCGACCTCGACAACGACACGGAGATCGATCTCGCTGTGGCCAACGCCAACAGTGAGGACGTTTCGATCCTGATCGGCGTCGGCGACGGAACCTTCGGCGCGTCGACGGAGTACGATGTCGGCGCGTTCCCGCGCGCCATCGCCATCGGCGAATTCACTGGCGACCTCTTACCCGATATCGCGGTCGCCAACTTCAACGGCAACAGCTTCTCCATGCTTGAGAACACCGGCGGCGCGGTCTACGCGGCCGCGGTGGACTTCAATGCAGGTTTCGCGATCGGTGACGGGCCCATCGATCTCGCGGTTGCCGACTTCAATGGCGACGGCAATGACGACGTGGCGACCGCGAACGCCAGCGACGACAACGTGGCCGTATACATCGGTGACGGCGCGGGCAGCTTTGCGGCCGCCGTGCTCTATGACGCAGGCGACTTGCCGGTGGCTATTGGCGCGGTCGACTTCGACGGCGACACAAATCTCGACCTCGTGGTGCTCAATGAGACCGGCGAGAGCGTGAGCGTGCTGCTCGGCGACGGCACCGGCCTCTTCGCCGTGGCGGTCAATACGGATGTGTCGGGCTTCACCGTCGGCATCGTGTTCGGCGACTTCGATCAGGATAGCCGCATCGACGTGGCGTCGGCCAATTTCAACGCCAGCGAGATTCTCGTGATGCGCGGCAACGGCGAGGACGGCATCGACAGCGTGGAAGCCTTCGATGTCGGTCAAGCGCCTGCTGCCATTGCGACAGGCGACTTTGACGGCGACGGCCTGCCCGATCTCGCCGTGGTCAACAGCCTCGACGACGACGTGAGCATCTTGCTGAATCAGTAAGGTGGTGTGGATCAAACGTCATGCCCGCGCGGGCGGGCATCCAGAATCCCATCAAAGTCGTCACAAACGTGAAAAGCTGACTGGATTCCCGAGCGCTCGGCGTAACGCACGAAGACGTGCTTGCCTCACGTCGCGGGAATGAAGGCAAAGACGTCACGCGAGGGTGCGTGACGCTACGGCCCCCTATTCGTATCAGGCGCGGGTTTATTCGCCTCATCATTGGATGGCGGCGCGTTCTGATTGGCAGGAATATTCTGATTCCCCGCAGGAGGGTTCGTCCACACCGGTGTGCCGGTATTGCCTGACGGGCGTTTGGGCGACGGGAATTGCATCAACACATAGATCAACACGCCGATGAACACGAGGAGCGGTATCGTCATCGACAGATGCGCAGCCAGCCACGAACTGCCCGTGGCTTTGGGCGGGTTCGCCGCTGGGGAATTACCGTCGGGTGCTTCGCCGCTCATGGCTTCACCATAGCTTTTGCCCCGGCTCCGCCAAGGTTTCGAATGGAGTAACCTCGCCACCGCCTGAAGAAGCCGGTCGTCCAAATTCGAATTTTTGCCGTAATTCGCGCGCATTTTTGTAACCATCACCCCTGCTTCCTACGGTTAAGGGGTGATGGGGCTGCTGCAGATGAACCAACCGGATATCGCAACCATCGTGCGCGAGCACCAGGCGGGGGTGTGGCGGTATCTGCGTTTCCTTGGCTGTGATGAACACGACGCGGATGAATTGACCCAAGCGACCTTCATCGACGTCTTGAGAAAGGGCTTTGAGCATCAGGGCGAGGCGAAGACGAAGGCCTTTCTTCGCAGCAAGGCGCGTTTTCTCTACCTGAGTTTGCGGCGGACACGGAAGCAACAGGTTGGTCTTGCTGACATCGAAGAGGCCGACGTCATATGGCAAGAGTACGAACGCGATAATGATGGCGACGACTATGTGGAGGCGATCACACGCTGCATGGAAGCCCTCGACGAGCGAAGCGCTCTTGTGATCAGAATGCAATACCGTGAGGATCGTGGTGTCGCGGATATCAGCTACGCGCTCGGCATTGGTGAATCGAATGTGAAAGCCATTGCGATGCGGGCGCGGGAGAGTTTGCGCAAATGCATCGAGAGAAAGCTTGGATTATGAGCGACGAACACAAAGACCGTTACCTCGACCTCGCCTTAGACAAGGCCATCGGTGACAAAGCCGCTCCGGACTTAAGCGAGAAGATTTTGTCGGCGCTTGAATCCGGAAACGGCTCGTCACCAGCGGATCAAGACACCAGTTCAAGTGATACGGCAAAATCACACATACATCCGATCAAGCGCCGCATCGGCATAGCGGCAGCCGCGGCATGTGCGGCGTTGGGCCTTGGCCTGTTGACCTATGAATATGTTTTTGTGCCGGATTCGGGGTATGAGGAAAGGATCGGCAAAAGCCTGCTTTTCTCCGACGGCGCAAAATACGAGATACGTGACAACACGATTTTCTTGTCTTCCGGATGGGTTGCGACCTCCGATTCCACGCTCCGTGTCAAAGCCGGCGACACGGATGCGAGCGGGATCAAGGGTGCAGCCCTGATCGTCGCGGGAGAGCCGCCCGACGAGGCGGAACTCACCCGTATTCATACATGGCTACAAACACAACCGAATGGAAAGGATCTCGATATGAATTATTTACGAAACAAGACGAAAACAGCGCTTCTCACCGCAAGTGTTATGGTTATCACAGGCAGCGCTGTCGTCGATGGCAATACGTCGTTTGCTCAGCACGACCCTGTTGACACACGGGCGGACATACCCACAAACGCGCGTTATGTTATTGACGCTATAGCTGGATTGGATCCAACATCGTACTCGAGCGAGCAACTTCACGCCACCACTCTGGCCTTCAACGAGGCAACCCTTGCTACACAAACAAGACTTGCGAACCAACTCGTCATGGTACCCGAGGAATTCGTCGAACAGTATGGAAGGAGCGGCGGGAAAGAAGCCGGCGTACACGTTCTGATAGACAGGAAAAGCGGTCTCATACCCAACACGGTCAAAGGATTGAGCTACGGTGCATATTGCTCGTTTGCACACCAGAGCCGGGACTACGAGGATAGACCCGATATCGTATTCAGCGATGGAAAACTGCACTGCGGTGTTTCTACAGTAGGCGTTTTCGATTACGGTGCAATCGTCGCGGCAAATGGCCCTACAGCAAGCAAGGCATTCGATTCGCTTGTGCTTGAGGATGTTCCCGCCGAGTTAGTCGTCGATAAAAAAACGTTCAAGGAAAGCCGAAAACTCCAAACGCTAGACGCTCCACCCGGGATGCAGAGCGACTCGATCGCACCTGAAGTTGGGGCTACCTACTTTGTGCGAGGGGCCCATGACGCCGACCTTTCAGTTAAGGGCGACCGGTCAAAGCGGGGAACAGAACGCTGGGACACCGTTGCCGCGATTCGTATTCTCGAAAAGAACGAATGGCGAGTCACGATAGCCTGGAAAATCCTCAAACAAGAAAAAAAGTGAATGCCGCTACGCGGCGATATTCATAAGCCGCAAGATAGAGGAACCGCCAATCCTGCAACACGGATTGGCGGATTTCATTTGGGGCCGCCCCATTCTTGAGAACCATTCTCACAATCTGGACTGAATCAGTCCGGTTTATACTGGACGGATTCCGTCGGGTATTTTACCCTTATTCCATGCGCTATACGACCAAAGCCGAGTACGGCATCATTGCCCTTTTGAGCATTGCGAATGCCCCGGAAGGCAGGCCGTGCAGCGCTAAAGACATCGCCAGCGCAGAAAATATGAGTCTCGAGTACGTCGAAAAGCTCCTCCACAAGCTCAAGCAGTTTGGTCTGGTTCAGAGCCACCGCGGCGCTTCCGGTGGCTTCACGCTCGCGACCGAGCCAAAGAACATCACGTTGAAGCACATCATCGAGGCGCTGGACGGCGCGACCTTCCAGACCTTCTGCATCGACGAGGTGCGCGAGAACATCGTGTGCAACCACCTAAGCGCCTGCGGCTTGGGCGATATCTGGGGCGGGCTGAAAGGCGTGATTGATGACTACCTGAGCAAGATCACACTGGAAAGCCTGCGTAGGGAACACAGCGAGAAACAGGTCGGCGCCGCAGGTTAAAGCATTTTTTGCCGCAGATGAACGCAAATAAACGCAGATGAAGACTTTCAGAATAAAGATTAGAGATAAGAAAATGAAAGACTGCAAAAACCATACGCCGAAAGTTTGAATCTTATCCGCGTTCATTTGCGTTTATCCGCGGCTAAATTTCTTATGGATTCGAAAGAGATATGACAAACGCCAAACGCCAGATCTACCTCGACTATCAGGCCACGACGCCGCTCGATCCGCGCGTGCTCGAAGCCATGATGCCCTATTTCACCAACGTCTTTGGCAACGCGGCCTCGCGCAACCACCCCTTCGGCTGGAAGGCCGAGGAAGCTGTCGAGAAAGCCCGCGAACAGGTAGCCGCACTGATCGGCGCCGACCCGAAGGAAATCATCTTCACGTCGGGCGCCACAGAATCCGACAACCTCGCCATCGCCGGCGTCGCCCACTTCTATAAGGAAAAGGGCAACCACATCATCACCACCACCATCGAGCACAAGGCCGTGCTCGACACCTGCAAAGCTCTCGAACAGGAAGGCTTCACCGTCACCTACCTTCCCGTGGGCAAAGACGGTGTCGTCACGCCCGCGCAGGTGAAGGACGCCCTTACCGACAAGACCATCCTTGTAACCGTCATGTACGCCAACAACGAGATCGGCACCATCCAGCCGATCAAGGAGATCGGCGCCATCTGCCGCGAACGGGGCATTTTCTTCCATACCGACGCCACGCAAGGCATCGGCAAGCTACCCTTCAACGTGGACGAGTTCAACGTCGACCTCGCCTCCTTCACCGCCCATAAAATGTATGGGCCGAAGGGCGTCGGCGCCCTCTACGCCCGCCGCAAAAACCCTCGCGTGCGCCTCGCCCCCATCATCCACGGCGGCGGTCACGAGCGCGGCTTCCGCTCCGGCACTCTCAATGTTCCGGGCATCGTCGGCTTCGGCAAAGCCTGCGAGATCGCGCAAACCGAGTGGAAGAAAGATTACGAGCACGCGAAGAAGCTCAATGAGAGGCTGCTGTTGAAACTCCGCGCGGAACTTGACGAGCTGATTATCAACGGCAGCGTCGAGCATCGTATGCCCTATAACCTCAACATTAGCTTCGCATACGTCGAGGGCGAGTCCCTGTTGATGGGCATCAACGACGAGATCGCCGTCAGTTCCGGCTCCGCCTGCACATCGGCGTCGCTGGAACCGAGCTATGTGCTGCGCGCGCTCGGCGTGACCGAAGATTTGGCGCATACATCCATCCGCTTCGGCTTCGGGCGCTTCACGACGGAAGACGAGGTGGACTACGCCGCGAAGAAAATCATTGGCACCGTAAAGCGACTGCGCGAGATGTCGCCGCTCTATGAAATGGCGAAGGAAGGGATCGATTTGACGAAAGTGCAGTGGTCAGGGCATTAGAAATTTTTACCACGGAGACACAGAGAACACGGAGTTGAAAGAAACAAAGAAGAGAGAATGGACAAGGAATTCGAAGTTGACTCTGTGATCTCTGTGCCTCTGTGCCTCTGTGGTGAACTCTTGAATTGACTGATGAAAAGCGAGGCTCGTATGGCATACAGCGAAAAAGTCGTCGACCACTACAACAACCCGCGCAACGTCGGCTCCCTCGACAAGAGCGACCCGAACGTCGGCACCGGCATGGTCGGCGCGCCGGAATGCGGCGACGTGATGAAACTCCAGATCAAGGTGGACGATAACGGCGTCATCACCGAGGCGAAGTTCAAGACCTTCGGCTGCGGCTCCGCCATCGCAAGCTCATCGCTCGCCACGGAAAAGCTCAAAGGCCGGACGCTCGACGAAGCGACGCAAATCAAGAACACGGATATTGTCGAGGAATTGGCGCTGCCGCCCATCAAGATCCACTGCTCGGTGCTGGCCGAGGATGCGATCCGCGCGGCGATTGCCGATTATCAGAAGAAGCACGGCGCAGCCGTGAAGCAGGAAACGGCGGAGGCAAAGTAAAACGATGGTGAACGCGCCACTCCATTTTGAATTGCAACCCGATGGTGGTTACGTTGTAACTTGCCCTGTAATCCCCGAACTAATTACGGAAGGCGATACAAGGGAAGAAGCAGAGCGTAACGCCTCGGATGCGCTCGATGCCGTCATCGAACTATATTCTGACATGGGATGGGATTTTCCGGTTATTACGAAAGCAAGATTATGACCACCAAAGAAGCTGCGACCATCGTCACCCTCACCGACCGCGCCATCAAGCACACGCGCGGCCTGCTGGAGAAAGAGAACAAGCCGGGACTGGGCCTACGCCTTGGCGTGCAGGGTGGCGGCTGCTCGGGCCTGTCCTACAAGCTCGGTTTCGATATGTCCACCGACGCCGACTACGTCCACGACTTCGATGGCGTAAAAGTCTACGTCGATCCCAAGTCCGCGCTCTATCTCAAGGGCGTGCAACTGGATTTCGACGACAGCCTGTCCGGCAAGGGATACGCGTTCAAAAACCCCAACGCCGAGAACACCTGCGGCTGCGGCGAATCGTTTTCGATTTGAAAAGATATTGTCCACAGATGACGCAGATGTCCGCAGATGAAGATGTTTTGAATATTCAGTCTATTGATCTGCGTACATCTGCGAAATCTGTGGATGAAATCATGAATTCAACGCCTACTACCACCTTCTCCTCTACTGGCGAAATAGCCGCGCCGCCGCGAGAGTTCGATCCATTCGCGTTGCTCGGCATAGAGCGCAGGGCGTCGCTTGATCCCGAGACCATCAGGCCAGCATACTTGAAAGCTTGCCGAGAGGTGCATCCCGATCGCTTTCAGGATAAAGGCGGCGAGCAACTTGAACGCGCGAAAGCCTGGACCGCGCTCTATAACAAGGCCTACTCGACATTGAAGGATAATCATGCGCGGCTCACATGGCTGCTCGAAGCGGAGGGATTCCCGAACCCGCTCAAAGACGCCAAGGGATCAGCGGTGCCGCAATCGCTCCTGATGGAAATGTTCGAGCTGCAGGAAATGCTCGACGAAGCGGAGTCGGGGAGCGGCGTCGCTCCAAACGTGATCAAGCAAGCGCAACACGATCTCATGCGGCGGCAATCTGACGCCGAACTCGAACTCTCCCGCATCGCCGAGCAGTGGGACGTTGCGGGCAGCGATCACACGACTTTGGCGCGCCATATGGGCGAACTGTTCTCTGAGGAACGCTATTACGAACGGTTACTTACCCGAATGAACAGCGTATTGGAGGCGTACAACGAGAGCTGAAAAGGACACTCCACAGGTGCACAAAAGTCCACAGATAGTAAGCGAATGCCTTCTCTGTGCCCATCTGCGAAATCTGCGGATACATTCTTGAGTCTTCTTCCTCTGTGTTCTCCGTGTCTCCGTGGTAAAAGATTTGAATTTATGTACCGCGATCTGCTAGCCGAACAACGCAACACCATCGTCGGGATCGACCTTGGCACGACCACGTCGTTAATCGCCATCGCGACCGAATGCTCCACGCGCGTGATTCATTCGCCTGAAGGTGAAAGTGCGCTGCCCTCCGTCGCGGGCGTTGACGCGAAAGGCCAGCTCGTCATCGGCCGAAAGGCCCGCGAGCAGCGCGTGATGCGCGCCGGCAACACGGTCTACTCCATCAAGCGCTTTATGGGAAGCGACGCCCGCGAGGCTGAAACACGCCAGCACGAGGTCGCTTACCAACTCGTCCCGAGCGATCCGCGCGTGGCCAGTGTCAAACTCGGCGACAAGGTCTACTCCGCGCCCGAAGTCTCCGCCCTCTACCTTAAGGAACTCAAGCGTTGGGCTGAACTCGACCTTGGCAAGCCGGTCACGAAGGCGGTCATCACCGTCCCCGCATACTTTAACGACGCCCAGCGTCAGGCCACACGCGACGCCGGACGCCTCGCCGGTCTCGATGTGCTGCGCATCGTGAACGAACCGACGGCAGCAGCACTCGCCTATGGCCTCCAACAAAAACAGGAGGGCTACGTCGCGGTCTACGACCTCGGCGGCGGCACCTTCGATATCAGCATCCTGCGCATCACCGATGGCGTCTTCGAAGTCCTCGCCACGGGAGGCGACACGCACCTCGGCGGCGACGACATCGATCGCAAGGTAGCCGAGGAATTGTATCGCCTGAGCGATTTCGAAGGCGACTTCGTGGACGCTGCGCCGCAGATCAAGCAGGGATTCATTCGCGCCGCGGAAGACGCGAAAATGGCACTTTCGGAGCGAGCCGAGTGTGACGTTTCTGTCAAACGTGACGGGCAGGGTGCATGGAAATCGCGCCTGACCCGCGAGCGGCTCGAATCATGGGCGCGTCCCATCGTCGAGCGCACCGTTACCATCTGCCGCGATGTGCTCAAGCAGAGCGGAGTGAGCATAAGCAAGCTTGACGAAGTGCTGCTCGTCGGCGGCTCGTCGCGCATGCCATTGGTACAGCGATTGGTGGCGGAGATTTTTGGGCGGACGCCGCGCTGCGATATCAACCCGGAGGAGGTCGTCGCGCTCGGTGCCGCCGTTCAGGCGCGCATCCTCGCGGGCGGGCTGAACCATATGCTCTTGCTCGATGTGACGCCGCTCTCGCTTGGTGTCGAGACTTGGGGCGGCGCTTACGACATCATCATCGCGCGCAACACCACGATTCCGGTGCGCGCGACGCAGGAGTTCACCACCAACGTCGACGGCCAGACAAAAGTTTCGATCCATGTGTTGCAGGGTGAGCGCGAACTGGCGAAGGATAACCGCAGCCTCGCGCGCTTCGTGCTGACGGGCATTCCGCCCATGCCGGCGGGTGCGCCGCGCATCGAGATTACGTATGAGCTTGATGCCAACGGCATATTGAATGTGACGGCCGTCGAACAACGCTCCGGAACCAAGGCGAGCATCGAGGTGACGCCGTCGTCGGGCCTGAGTGACGACGATGTCCAGCGCATGATCCGCGAGAGTTTTGTCAACGCGGGCGACGATCTTCGTACGCGCATGTTGCTCGAGCGCCGAGGCGAGGCGGAGCGTATCTTGAAGGCCGTGGACAAGGCATTGGAGCAGAGCGGCGAGAGCATTGACGCCGAATATCGCCGCGAGATTGAAGCTACGCGCGCGAATCTCTCGAAGGTGATTGCGAGCGACGACGTTGAAGCATTGAAGCGGGCGCTCGCGGACATCAACCGCGTGACGCAGCGCCTCGCGGAGATTCAGATGAACGCTGTGTTGGCATCGACGGTGCAAGGGCGAAAGGTAGAGGACGTGGGTGCGGGGAGAATTGGGTTGTAGCGAAAATATGTAGCGCCATGCGCCCTCGCATGGCGTCCTGACGCGTTCGTCACGCGAGGGCGCGTGACGCTACGGAAGATATGGCACAAATCACCTACATCGATAAAGAAGGAAAATCGGCAACGGTCGAGGTGTCACTCAAAGACGCCCCATTTGACGACCACGGCAAGCCAGCCTCTCTGCTCGCCATTGCCATGAAACACGGCATCTTCATTGAGCACGCCTGTGGCGGCGTCTGCGCCTGTTCAACCTGTCACGTGATTGTCGAGAAGGGCAAGAACTTCCTGAGCACGAACGAGGAGCAGGAGGACGATATGCTCGATAACGCGCCGGGGCTGACGCTCAACTCGCGGCTGTCCTGTCAGGCCGAGGTGTTGCGCGACGACGCCGAGATCGTGGTTAGGGTACCGCTGCTCAATCGGAATCTCGTGAGCGAACACGCCAAGCGGGAATAGGCTACGCCTTGCTCACAAACAGCGCGGCGTTTTCGGGGCTGAGCATCAGCGTCTCGACCCAATCGCGGCAGATGTTCTTGATGGCGACCTCTATGTCCTTCATGGTGGTGGGCTTGACGATGTACGAGCGCGCGCCGAGCCGGTAGCTCAGCAAACGGTCGCCCGCATCCTCCGACGCCGTGAACACGACAAAGGGCAAACCCGCAAAGGCAGGAATCGCCTTGATAGTCTTGATCGCTTCGCGCCCATCCATCACTGGCAGCGAAAAGTTGATCAGCAGCAGGTCGGGGCGCGCGGGACTCACCGGCGGCGCATAGCGACCCGTGTGTGTAAGGTATTCGATCAGCTCGGAACCGTCGCTGACGAATGAAACGGTGTAGGCCGGGCGAATCTTGGCCCAGACGCTTTCGAGCGCAGAGCGAAAGCTCCCGTCCGCCTCGGCCACGAGCACGCGCAGATGATCCAGCCGCTGAGTTGCCATTCCCGCCTCCAACCGACCGCACGAGAGGCCAAGAGTTAATACGGATTTGGGGAAGATATCTGGCAAGGTTTCTGAATTGGCCATTCTCCTTGCAGCGTGTGAGTTTTGCGGCAAACTGCCGCCAGCGAAGTACAGCAGACATGGGACGATTGAAAGTAGGACGAAGAGCGTGACCAAGTTTCCGCCAGTAGAAGAACAGCTTGAGGCGATCCTGCGCGGCGCGGTCGAGTGCTATAGCGCCGAGGATCTTAAGAAGCGCCTCACCGCCTCGCGCGAGTCGGGCAAGCCTTTGCGCGTAAAACTCGGCCTCGATCCCACCGCGCCCAATATCCACATCGGTCACACCGTCGTGCTCGGCAAGATGCGGCTCTTTCAGGATTTCGGCCACACCGCCGTGCTGATCGTCGGCGATTACACCGCCATGGTCGGCGACCCCAGCGGCAAATCCAAAACCCGAAAGTCCATGACCGAGGACGAGGTCAACGCAGCAGCCAAAACCTATTTCGATCAGGTCGGCACCGTGATCGACGTGAAGAAGGCGGAAATTCGCCGCAACGGCGAGTGGTTTTCCAAGATGAGTTTCGGCGATGTCATGCGCCTTGCCGGCCGCATTACTGTGGCGCGTATCCTCGAGCGTGACGACTTCGCCAAGCGCTATGCCAATCAGACGCCGATTTCCCTGCACGAACTGATGTACCCGATGATGCAGGCCTACGACAGCATCGCCATCGAAGCCGACGTGGAGCTTGGCGGCACCGATCAGACCTTCAACCTGCTGATGGGCCGGCGCTTGATGGAGGACTCGAACCTCAAGCCGCAGATTTGCCTTACCACGCCTCTTTTACCCGGTCTCGACGGCGTTGAGAAAATGTCGAAGTCCTTGGGCAACACCATCGACGTTTTCGATCCGCCGGACGAAATGTTCGGCAAGACCATGTCCATCGCCGACAGCCAGATGCGTAACTGGTTCACGCTGCTGACGAGAATCCCGATGGCCGAGGTCGAGATCCTGCTCGATCCCAAACAGACGAACCCGCGCATGAGCAAAGACCGCCTCGCGCAGGAAATCGTCGCGCGTTACCACGGCCCGGATGCCGCCAAAAAAGCCAGCGAGGAATTTGCGCGGCGCTTCCGCGACAAGGGCCTGCCTACGGACATCCCGACGCACAAGCCCAGCGGGGCCATCGTCCCGATCGTCGATCTCTTGCTGGAAGTGGGCTTTTCGGCGTCCAAGGGCGAAGCGCGGCGCTCCATCGAGCAAAAGGGCGTGCGCCTGATCGACGAAAAGGCGTCAGCCGACGGCGAGGTGATCGCCGACGTGAACGCCAAGATCGAGACCCGCAAGGGGCTGATCCTGCGCCTTGGCAAGCATCGCTACGTGCGGTTCAGCTAAAATTTGCCCCACACACAATCTAGGCTTATCCCTGTTTCGCTGCTAAACTCCCCACGCTCAGGAGGGGATCGAATGAAAATCGCGTTTTACGGTTCGCGCGGCGCGTACTCAGAGGCTGCGGCTGCCGCCATTTTCGACGAGGATATCGCGACGTATCCGCATACGTCGTTCGCGCCGCTCTTCGACGCGCTCGACTCGGGCAAGGTCGATCTCGCGGTCGTGCCGTACAACAGCAGCCGCGTGGGGAATATCCCGGAGATTCTGCATCTCCTGCGCGAGCGTAATGTGTGCGTCAATTACCATATCCGCATCTCGACGGCCTTCGTGCTCGCGGGCATGCGTGACGCACAGGAATCCGATGTGAAGGAGATCATCGCTGACCCCTTGGCGTTGCTCTACTGCTCGCAGTACGTGCAGTCGCGCAAAGATGTGAAGCTCACGCCGACATTCCGGATGGAAGAGGAGGTGCTGACCGCCCTTCCCGCGAAGAACGACAAACAGCTCGCAACGCTGTGCGGCCCATACGCTGCCACGATCTTCGGGTTCAAGACGCTCAAGCCCAACTGCAACGACGATTCGAAGGCCTTTATGGTCTACCTTGGCCTCGGCAAGGAACCGCGCGTGCCGGACAAGAAGGAACTCGCCAAGGGCAAGCCCGTGACGATGGTGGTGATCGACCTCGCCGACGAGCCGGGCGCGTTGATGCACTCGCTCGAAGCCTTCGCCACCGAGGAGATCAACCTGATCTCGATGGAACTCAAGCCCACCGACCGCAAGCAGGGGCGGGTGAGCTTCTTCGTCACCTTCGAGGGCATGCACGAGGACGAGAACGTCAAAGCCGTGATCCGCAAGCTCGAGAGTGTGACGGCGTATGTTCACTGCCTCGGCAGCTACGTCCCCCGTATCGTCGCGGATTGATCCATGAGCGCTTCGTACACCATCACCGCGACGCCGAAGGTCATCGAGCGGGTCTATTACGCCATCGAGCGTTGCATCTCCCGCCCCGAAGCCAGCGCGCAGGCGATCAACCGCGAGATCGAAACCAAATTCGGCGCCCCGCTCTCCACGCAAATCTGGACGACGATCAACCTCGCGCGCCGCGACAACGCCCTGTCCCGCGTGAAGACCAAAACTTTCGATTTCGTCAAGCATGGCCGCGTCGCTCGAACCGGCAAGCAAAAGCCAAAACCAACTGGCGAGAAACGCGAACCGTCAGGCGATGCACCGGTTCAGCGCATCCGCCTCAATCCGCGCAAACACCCACGCTACACCGTGGCGGTCTGGCAAAACAAAGGCCGCGCGATCCATGAATGCCGCACACGCAAACAGGCCGACCGGCTGATTCGAAAGCTGGTGCGCGATGGATTGCCGCTCGCCGATATCGCCGTCTACCGGGCCGAGGCCCTGGCGATCCGGCTCGCGATCAGAGGGTGATGTCCGGATGTAGCGTCACGCGCCCCCGCGTGACGTCTTCAACATTGGGCCAGCTACGGTTTGCTTGTTGGTCGAAGGGAATTTTCACCCTATAGCGTTCGGCCTGCCTCGGCGCCTCGCACCTCGGCTGTTCGGCCTCACGTATTCCGTATCTTCTGCGTGTCGCGGCGGCGGGACTTTTCGACGTTGATGCCGAAGCCGTTTTCCAGAACGTCGAGCAGATCCCAAAAATTATGGATGATGAAGTCCGGCTGCGTCTCGCTCGGCTCGTTGTCGTACTTGTTCCCGCGGCGCGAGCGGACAGAGATCATGCCGATGCGGTTGGGCGGATCGATGTCGAGGCGCGGGTGATCGCCGATGTACATCGCCTCGTTAGGGCGAACGTCGATGGCGCGGCAGGCGCGCTGAAAAAACTTGGTGTTCGGCTTATTAACTCCAAGCTGGTCGGAGATGAAGATCATGCCGGGATCGAGATAGGGGTAGACTTCGAGGCGCACGATCTTCTCCGCCTGTTTGAGCGTGATGCCGTTGGTGATGACGCCGAGCTTGAGCGCGGTGTAACGGCGCAGCAGCTTCAGCACCTCGATCACGTCTTCATAGGCGCACAATTCGCGGAACTTGGTTTCGTGATAACCGGCGACGGCAGCGGCGATCAGGATCGCCGGGTTCGCGCCCTCGTAGTAATGCTTCGGGATGCGGGCCAGCAGCTTGTCGAAGTGCGCCTCGTAGTTCGAACTGAACTCCTGCACCACTTCATCAAGCTCGCGCAGCGCATCGTCCTTCTGCATGCGAAAGCCGAAGCGGATCATGTTCTCGATCGCGGCCATGCGCGCGCGATGGGCGAACTCCGTCGTGGAGTAGAGCGTATCGTCCACGTCGAAGAAGATGGCTTTCAATGGCCGGAAGGGCATGCCACAAGGGTAGTACGCCCGGCCCGTTCAAACAATGGTCTTGTGGGGACGGGGCTACTAACGCGCTAAATACTCTTTCTTGTCATTCCCGCGCAGGCGGGAATCCAGAGCCAACCCTGAACGTATCGTAAGTCTGGATCCCCGCCTGCGCGGGGATGACGGGAAGCTTACGCCAGCACTCCCCTACCGCGCCTGCTCGTCGGATTCGAGAATCTTCTTCAATTCCTGCTCTTTTTTGAGCGCGGTTTCGAACTCGCCGCCCACCTCCGCCTGATTGATGGCGTCGATCTCGCTCATGAAGCGGTTCTTTTCAGGATCGTCGCTCCCGCCCTCGCTGTATTCGTCTTCGAGGCCCGCGGCTTCGAGGATCGAGTTCAGCTCGGCCATGTACTCCTCTTCGTTCACTTGCGCCATCTGCAGTTTGGCGTCGAGGCCGGAGCTTTGAATGCGCGTGAGCATCTTCTGGATACCGTCCTTGTCGCGGGCGCGCTCAAGGCGCTCGATGCCGTGGACGTAACGCTTGAGCGTGATGCCCTCGAGGTTCGAAACGCGCGCAGCACGACGTGTGAAGTTCAGCTCGTGCTTGATGTCCTTGAGGTCTTCCCAAAGGTAATCGACCTCGATGGTATTGCCGAGTTTGCGGGCGGCCTTGATGTCCTCGATCACCGATTGCTGGCGCGAGGCGAGCTTCCTCAATTCGAGGAAGAACTTGCGGCGCTCGCGCTCCACCTGGCGCAGTTTCACCTTGAGCGCTTTGAGATCGTAGCCGCGATTGAACAATTCCTTGAAGAAGCCCATGCTTATGCTCCTGCTTTTTGCTCGTATCTTACTTCACCGTCATTCCCGCGCAGGCGGGAATCCATCTTCTCTTTGCCAATTCTGGATGCCCGCCTTCGCGGGCATGACCGAAATCAGCCACAATCGACCGGTCCGTCACGCGAGGGCGCGTGACGCTACACATTCGCCCTACTCCAATTCCTTCTCCCGTTGCGACTCCATTTCCTCGATCATACGTTCGGATTCCTCGATCGTGCGGCGCACGTCGTCCTCGGTCGGCAGCGGCTGGAAGTCCTTGCTCGCCGCCTCGGGTTTCTCGCGAACATTGGAAGTTCCCTTGGCGAAGTGCTTCACCGTGCCGAAAACTTCCTTCTCGATGTTGGCGAGTTCCTCGCGCTCTTTCTCCGAGAGAACCGATTTCTCCGGCTCGATCACTCCCACCTCGCCCGAAAGAGCATGGCGGTACTTCTCGCCGTTTTCGGTGAACTCAAGGATGATCTGGTCGATCAGCTCCGGCGAAACGCCTTTCATCTCCATCGCCTCCATCAACTCGATCTTGCTCATCAGGTTGATGTGCAGGTTGAGGTTCCGATCGATGATATCGGCTTTGCGCTCCAAGGTTTCAAGCTGCTTGCGGTACCGGTTCACCGTCTGCAGCGCCATGCGCACGCCGCGCCCGGTGATGTTGCCGCGTTTGATCGACGTTATAGTCGCGCGCTCCGTCAATTCGAGCTTCGAGATCGAAGCGCGAATCTGGCGTAGCATCACCTCGTTACTCGTGGTCAGCTCATCGAGCTTCCGCATTAGCCCCGGCAAATCGCCCGCTCGCGCGTACGCCGCCCGGTCTTCCACCGGAACCGTGTCGCTTGCGAAGAGATTTTTGAGCCTCTCGAAGAGCTTCATATCAGTCCTAAATCGAAAATGCGATTCCGATCGTCATTCCGGCGAAAGCCGGAATCCAGAAACAATAAATGGTCTTCGGTGGCCTCTGGATGCCGACTGCGCTCGCCGTAACGCTTCGCTTGGCTCGCGTCGCCGGCATGACGGCAATTTAACAACCATTTTTGGATCGGTGTCATATCACTTTCCGCGCTTCTTGCGCACGATCATACTACCCTGGACTTTTTCCACGACCAGAGACGGGTCGTTTTCCGCGACGTTCCGTGCGACTTCGAGGGCCAATTCGTAGGGAACGACCGCCTTATCAGCCAGTTCCTCGACAAGCAGCAGCCCTCCGGGCGCGTCCAGTTCGTCGCTGCTCCTGAGCGTCGATTCCGCACGGCGCTTCTTCGATTCGCCGTCCTCCGGCTCGATCGTCGCCAACAATGGCAGCGGCCAGTTCGGCGACGCATACACCATCCAGCCCGGCGGGCGAGGCTCAACCAGCGCCACAGTATAGTTCGGCCCGGCCGGCGGCGGATCGCGCAGCAACTGATCCCAACCCGTCGTCGAGCAGATGCCGATGTAGTGATAAATGTTAGGGCGATCGGCCACCAGCGTGCGTTCCAGCACCCAGTCTACGGCGTCGATATCGCCGGGACGCGAATCGAATGGAACACTCCCCTTGGCGAGATGTTCCAGCGGCGACCAACACGCCGCGATCACACTCACGCGCGGCTTCATGGAACCAAAGAGCGACTTGCGGTTGACGATCATCTGCACGCCGCGGCACAGCGGCATTTCTTTTAACGTCGCGGGGCCGCCGGCGCGCAGCAGGTGACGCGCGGCTTCCTCGCGCTCGTCCCAATCGCGGAAGGCTTCTTTCTCGGGGTTGATATCGTAAAGTGTTCCCTCGATGGGGTGAGGTACTGCCGGGACAAGGCGCAAGCGCCCGCGAAACGCCGAGAGGAAGGTGTCTTCCATGCGGCGCGCACCAGCGCGGTCGATGCCTTGGCTCACACCCTCGGCGAGCAGGTCGTCAAGGCGCGCATAAAGAGCGGTATCGTCCGCCTCGGCGTCCGGTTTGGGGTCGTCATTAAAGGGCGCGTTGGTCATGGCAATACCGCCCATATCCCCCGCGCCGCGAGCATGAAATGGCCTTTCCATGCCCTGTTATTGACGGAAGCGCGGCTATTCTTTCAGTATATGTTTTTTAGGTATGGCGAGCCGCAAAAATGCGAAGAAGGGGTCGGGGTTCAGGGGTCAGGGGCCAGGGAAGAAAAGCATTGCACGACGACAAGCACGCGGCTTGGTTGAGATCGTCCAATTCAGAGTACGGGATAAGGAAGGGGCAAGATCGGTCGGGTTGCCCTCCAGCCTTTCTTACTGATCCCTGACCCCTGAACCCTGGCGCCTATTCGATCACCCCATAGTGCGTATCACGGCGGCAGGGTTTGCGACCCGCTTCGATAATTGCTTCGCGCAGGCGCTGTTCTGCTGTGGTCTGAGGCGTTTTGGCCCCCGCCATGTGATAAATGCGCTCTTCCTCGATCGTGCCGTCGAGGTCGTCGGCGCCGTAGCTCAAAGCCACTTGCGCGAGCTTCAACGACGAGCTCACCCAATAGCTCTTGATGTGTTGCACGTTGTCGAGCAG
>JABWBM010000053.1 GCA_013360495.1 Planctomycetaceae bacterium | reverse complement strand
CCCTCACCGCCGCCGAACTCGAGTACGACTTCGACCTGGACCGGGTGCTGCGTTTCGGGCTGCTGCCGCAAATTCACGCCGAGCCGAAGCATGCCCTCGACGTTCTGGATGCTTACGTGTCGAACTACATTCGCGAGGAAATCCAGCAGGAGGCGTTGGTGCGGAGTCTGGATTCCTTCGCGCGGTTTCTCGAAGTCGCCACGCTCATGAACGGCCAGATCGTGAACGTGGCCGGTCTGGCCCGCGACGCCGCCGTGGCCCGGCCCACGGTGCAGGGCTACTTCGAGGTGCTGGTGGACACGCTCATCGGCTTCTGGCTGCCGGCCTGGCAACGCCGAGCCAAGGTGAAGGAAGTCGCCAGCCCGAAGTTTTACCTCTTCGATCCCGGGGTGGCACGCGCCCTCGCCGGACGGGCGCGCGAGCCGCTCGAAGGGAGCGAACGCGGTTTTCTGCTGGAGACCTGGGTGCTGCACGAGTTGCGCGCCGCGATGGCCTTTCACAACACCGGCGGCCAGCTTCACTACTGGCGCACTCCCCACGGCAGTGAAGTGGACTTCATCTGGACGCGCGCCAAACGCGCCGTGGGCATCGAGGTCAAGGCTTCGGAACGCTGGCGCTCATGGCTGGTCGGATATGCCAGGCATTGGTGGGAACGGCGTGAAGGCAAGGGCTCAGTGGAAGCCGCCTATCGGCTTGCGTTCGAGCTTGAAGGCCTGATCGCCATCGCTCGCGACGAGAGCGTGGACGCGGAGATGGCGGCATGGGCGGCGGTGGCGGCGACGCGCATATTGAGCCGTAAAGGGCCGCCAGAGGCCATGGAAGGTCTTGTTCGATGCACCTTGGCGCGCTTTGGCATCACGCTTGACGATACAGGATTCAATCTCGCTGGCAAACCGGAAGTGACACACTGGCTGATTATCGAATACGGCGGCCCACTGGCACAGGAACGAGCAGGCAAGACATTTGGCTCTATTCCCCAAAGTTCGCATGCTTATTTTCGGGCTCAAACTTCTCTCTCCGTGGTATGCGCGCGAAAAGGGCAGACTGGGCAGGCGATTGCTCATATGGAAAATGCGCGAATGGTTCCTCGTCAAACCGATGTACAACGAGCAGAAATCGAATCCACCCAAGGCGCAATCTTTTTTTATACGGAACAGTACGACGAAGCGCTTAAGTTTGGACAAAAAACATTGGATTTACTGCAATCAAGCGGAGATCGATATCGTGAAGCTGCGACGCTCGCATTTCTCATGACGGTCATGATTCGAAAGTCACAACACGACAAAGCGTTGGCATACGGAGAAGAATCGATACGAATTTTTCGGGAACTGAGCGACTTTGAACGATTGGCGAGCACAATGGCGAATCTTGGCGTCTCCTATCGACATGTCGGAAATCGCGATAAGTCGAAAGAATGCTATGAAGAATCCTTGAGGCTGTTTCGTCAGCAAGGCAATCGTTGGGGCGAAGCACAGCAGTTTTGTAACTTGGGAATATTTTACGCAGACTCAGGGAAACGCGAGCAGGCATACGATTACCATCTTCGAGCTATAGCCTTTGCTGAGGCTGCGGGCATGCGCTTGGATGAGAGTCACTACTCAATGCACGCGGCTGAAGCGTTGCTCGGAGGCGCCACCACGAACCCTGTGTCGGAAGATGACGTCAGTAAAGCGAAGCACCATCTTTCCCATGCCCATTCCATTTTTCAAGAGCTCAGCTATGGGCCTAATGTCTGGACGCTTCTCAACGCTTTTTTCCGGTATCAATGCGCATGTATCGAGAACCATCAAGAGAATGCGCAGCGCTTTGCCCAAGAAGTGCTTTCGCAGCGTCAGGCAATATCGATGCCGAAGGAGCGTTTTGAAACCTTCCTGAATGTGTCGCTTGATAAACTCACGGAAATCGCAGGAGGGCGGCGACGTGCAACTTCGGAAAAAACGGGTATATCGTTTATCTCCCCGTTGATCGGTGACAGCGCAGCCCTAAAATCCTTGCTTGCCACCATCGATAAGGTCGCAGCGTCCAACGTCGATGTGCTGATCCTCGGCGAAACGGGCAGCGGTAAGGAACTTGTCGCGCGCGCGATTCATCAGCAGAGCAATCGCGCGTCCCACGAGTTCGTCGCCATCAACTGCGGCGCCTTGCCCGAAACCTTGCTCGAATCAGAACTCTTCGGTCATGAAAAAGGCGCGTTCACTGGCGCCGACACACAAAAAACGGGGCTGATGGAAACCGCATCGGGCGGCACACTCTTCCTCGACGAGATCGGCGAGATGCCCCTCTCCATGCAGGTGAAGTTGTTACGCGCACTGCAAGAGCGTACGATCCGGAGAGTCGGCGGCACGGCGGAAATCAAGATCGACGTTCGCGTGATTGCGGCTACCATGCGCGACCTCGACGATGCGGTACGAAAACAGAAATTCCGCCAGGACCTCTATTACCGCATCAACGTGATGCGCATCGACGTGCCGCCGTTGCGGGAGCGCAAGGGCGACATCGGCTTGCTGGCACAGCATTTTGTTGAACACCATGCGAAGGAGTTCGGCGGCAAGCGCTTTACCATTGCGCCCGAAGCCTTACTCGTCATGAAAAAGTATGATTGGCCGGGCAACGTGCGCGAGCTTGCCAACGCTATCCGCTCCGCCATGGCGACAGCAAGCGGTACGGAAATCGGCGTCAACAATTTACCCGAGACTCTCCGCTTGGCGTCCCAACCGAGCGCCGCCGATATGCTCGACGACCCGGACATGCTCAAAGATCAGCTCAAGCGTCACAAAGGCAATGTCGCCGCCATCGCGCGTGAGCTCGGCGTCGCGCGCAACACACTCTACGCCCATCTTAAACGCCACGGCATTTCTTCTGACGAATACCGCGCGTGAGATTTCAAGAGCTCGCCACGGAGCACGGAGAAGACTTTAGCCGCAGATGAACGCGGATAAGAGTTTTCACGCCAAGCCGCGAAGACGCAAAGGAAGATGAAGACTTAACGGACGTCATTCCGGCAACATGAGGCAAGCGAAGCGTTATACCGGTCCTAAATTGGAAATGCGATTTCCACCGTCATTCCGGCGAAAGCCGGAATCCAGACGTAACAAGCGATTTCTCATAGTCGCTGGATGCCGACTTTCGTCGGCATGACGGGTAAATCCAACAACCATTTTGGGTTTGGTATTACGCCGAGTGCAGCCGGAATTCACCGGACGTGAAAAGCGATATTCCAGAGAAGAAAGACGAAGACTGGATTCCCGCTTCCGCGGGAATGACGCACGCGTCAAACGGCGCATCCTTTCGATATTCTCCATATTCTTCTTCGTCCATCACCCGTCCCACATCTTCCGTCTCTTCTTCCCTTTGCGTCTTCGCGGCTTTGCGTGAAAACTCTTATTCGCGTGTATCCGAGGCTAAAAGTCTTGAATTCCTCTGGCACCCTGCGATCTCCGCGGTGAGTCGTTCCCGTGCTTGAGCATTGCTCAACCCTGCTGCTCAAGGGGTGCTCAAAGCTCGCGGCTTATCGAAAATCACCTTGCTTTATGGTGACAAAATGTCGCCGACAAACATCTCGTAACGCCTAACAATACAGACGGTTACGCATCAATCGTTGGAATGGAACTCGGGTTTGGCATTGGTCTTGCGTTGCGCTCCAGAGAGCCGCAGTTGGCGGTCCAAATGTCGTTGGGAGCGATTGGTATGCAACAATCCGACAGCTATCACGCGAACCTCCGCAAGGACAGCGTTCAGGTCCTGGTTGCCCTGCTCGCGTTCTCGGCGGGCGTTCTGATCACCCTCGTCGTGGTATTTTTTGCTGCCTCCACAACGGCAGCCGAAGAATCGCCGAGCCTTTTCCGTCACGCGTCAAGCGATGGCGCTGACAGCCCGTCTGGACGTTTGTTGCTGCGGATGCCCGCAAAGGATCAGACGGTGGGCGACGATGGCCCCGGTCAGGAAGAGGGCGAGCCGCCTGCCGAACCGAACGGGCCAGGCGAGGAGGGCGGGGATGACGCGACGTTTTTTGGCGAAAGCATGGGGGGGGCGTTTGTTTTTATCATCGATGTGTCGTCGTCAATGAAAGTCGCAGACATGGGCGCTGGTGAGGATTGGAACGGCAACGCTAACGGTTCGATGTCCCGTCTCGACGCGGTAAAAACCGAGCTCATAAAATTTCTCCGGACCATGCCCGAGGGATCGCGGTTCGGGATTGTCTGGCTCGCGGGGGACAAGAATAACCCTCCGGTCACCGATGTGTGGAAGAGCGGCGAGATGGCGATTTGCGATACCGCTACCCAAGCCGATGCGATCAACGCTGTCGCGGACCAGCAGGTTTGGGGGTGCACTCCGACGTGGAAGGCGCTCAAGCGCGCCTGCACGGAGTATCCGGACGAGATCGACACGATGGTGTTTCTGACCGATGGCATCCCCGTGCCTTACGGGGAGGGGGAATGGGGGCAGAGAACGCACGCAGGGGCGGCGCTCAGCGACTTTCCCGGCTGGTTCGCCGGCAAGAAGGCCTACGGCTGCAAATTGATCGCCGTTCATGTGGGCTGGCCAAGCAACCACCAGATGAATCAGATGATTACCGACTTCGTGCAGCGCTTTTGCTCGATGAACGACGCGGTCTACGTGCGTAAATAACGATCCCTCCTCGTGAAGGCGGGGCGCCGGCAACTTGGTTGGAGGTTGTATGGCTCCGGAAACGCAAACGGAAGCTCTGTGTTCCAGCGATATGCCGGACTCGGGTTGTCCGGCGAATGTTCGACATATTGGTTCTCGTCGATCGCCGCCGGTGGACGGCTGGAGGTTGAAGCCTGCTCCGGCGCGCCGGCCAGACAATCTTTTAGCGTTTGGGACCGAAGCTTGGATCGTAATGTTGGCTGCAGCGCTTGTTTTCGCTGCTGCCGATGTCTCGTGTGGGTGTAGAAGTAGCCTTCCTCAGAACCCTGAATACGCTCGTGGCGGCGGCTACGAATGTGGCGTGTATACGGGTGAGCACACCGTTTCCGTCAACAGTGATGACAACAAGGTTGTTGCGTTCGCCGTCGTGGGCGCTTTCTTCGATCATGTTATTCGCCCGACCGGTGGCAACACAGGCGATTATGTGTGGGGGAACGTTGGTGGAGGAGCCGGAGGCCTGCCCGTCGGATTGCAAATGTCCGTTCAGCCGGACGATGCATTGCGGATCTATGGCACTCCTGTGGCCCTCACGGCCCGTGACAATGCCTACCAATCCTTGCCGAACGTGAAGGACGGCAATTTCGGAGTACCGCGAGCGGTTACCCTCTGTATCTATGTTGATGAAAAGCCAATTGAAATGCCTGTGGTGTACTTACGGCGTCATGGGTCAGGCGAATATGGCATTGGGCCCGGATATGAGGAGGTTCAGCTTACAAGCAACGAATTACCGCCCGTCTTTGCAGGAGAAAGGTACGAACTTATCGTCCCGGCACGTAACGGTTTTAAAATCGAGTACCGCTGGAACAGCGATAAAATTGGCGACGAATTGCCATCGCTAGGCCAGGGCTACGTATTGGCTTGCCGGATGGAGGCGGATGGGTGGTATGAATACCAGACAACCAGGCAGAATATGTGTATTCCGCCTATCTGCTTATTTATCTACGGCTATGCGGATCCCAATAGCGCTCCGCGCGACGAGCCTTATGAACTCCATGTGCGTGTCGAGGATGGCGAGCACCCACCCAATGGCTCCGGAGAATACCGGTTCTTTGAAACGGTATTGAAACTTCCGGTCATCGCGCATCCACTCACGCTTGAATCGGAGGCGTTCGGCGACGACTTCCCGCCGCTGACCGCTGGTAAAAAGCTGAGCGCGCCGATCGCGTTCAGGATTTCCGGCGGCGCAAACCCTTATACCTATCCTGTTCCGTACACCCCCGAATACGATGTCGTTTTCAAAGGGTTGCCGGACGGATTGAGCGCGAACCAGTCGGATCACCAGACGTGGCTTGTCGATGGTACGCCAACCGAGCAATCCGCGTCGGCCGACCTCTATAGTATCCGGGTTACCGTTGAGGATTGCGCGAACGATCCACAGAAGGTGGAAAAGACCGCCCTGTGGCGCGTTAACGGCGTGCCGATGAAGCTCCTGACCACCGACCTCCCGCCGGTTTCGTTCAATGTCCCATATGTCGCAAAGTTGAACGTGAGCGGCGGACTCAAGCCGTTCACCTGGAGCATCGACGGGCTGCCGCCGGGACTGGAAATCGTCGATGACGGTGGATCCGGTCAGACGTCGATTCGAGGCGTGGTGACGGACACGACGTTGCCGGTGGTTCACGTTCTTTCTGTTTCGCTTGCCGATTCGAGTACGCCGGCATACGAAATCGATGTTCGATTAGTACTTGTCGTTGGCGACCTTTATTCCGACCCCGGCCCGCCGATCATCACGACGTCGCACTTTCCACCAGCCGTTGAAAACGAGCCATACGATACGGTCATACTGGCGGCGGTGGCGGGAACTGAGCCGTACCGCTGGAGCGATTCGCGGGGCTTTCCGCCGGGGATAGCGCTTACCGCCAATAGTGAAGGCGAATGGACTGTCAGCGGTGAACCTCTTCCCGGATGTGCGGGAGCGTACTTTGTTCAATTGAACGTACGTGACGCGGAAGGGAAGACGGCGAGCGTCATTCTCGAGTTTGAGGTTAAACCATCCCGCGACGGCAACGCGGCCAAACACAAAACGCCCGGAATGAGCGGGCTGAATGAATTGGTAACCGGAGCGCCTTCGGCCGGATGCTCCGCGACGGGATTGATCCCGCCGCCGATGTGGCTGTTTGTGCTGGCGCTGGTGGCTGTCGCCGTGCGCTATGGGGTAGCGTCACGCGAGGGCGCGTGACGTCATCCCCGCGAAGGCGGGGATCCAGAGCCTTAGAAAAGAATGATGAAAGAGAAAAACGTTAAGACTGGATTCCCGCTTCCCGGCTACGCCGAAGCGCTTCGCCGAGGCAAGTCGCGAGAATGACATGAAGACGCCATTACAAAAAACGGAGTTCTTGGTCTTCGAAAAGTCAACTGGAAGGAGAGACGCAGATGAAAACGTGGATACTGGGTTGTGTTGTGGTCGCGGGATTGTCGGCATATAGCCCGGCGTGGGCAGAAGATCCCGCCAATTTGCCTCCTGCCGATGAACTTCCGAAACCCCCGGCAGCCCCTGCAGTCCCGGCGGACGTGGCGCGCGTGGAACTGTCGGCAAACTACAAAACGCTCTACGACAAGCTCGTTGCCGACCCGACGTACAAGAGCGCGCCGGCGGACGTGAAGAAGTTGTTCGAATACTCCAGAGATCTGCGCGAATACGCAGGCGCTGAGGAGGTGTTCAAGCTTTTCAAAGAAAAGAATCCCGGGCGTCAGGCTATGGGGGAAGTCGAAGCCGCTTACGCCCGTTGCATGTTCTCGAGCGGCGACATCCAGAAGGCCAAGGAAGCCGTCGATGCTGTGCTCGCCTGCAACGCGGCCCTCGCCGATAAGATGGCCTTGCTTCAGCAGCTCGCTGCCGTGCAGTCGATACTCCTCGAGGACGAAGCGGTACGGGCGGCGATCAAGCAGATGAAAACCCTCGGCAAAGGGGACAAGGAACACCGCGAAACCATCAGCAGCCTCAAGGCAGAACTTGTTTGCGATGACGAGGCGAAAGCGTGCGAAATGACCGGGTATCCTTTGCGAGGGACAGTATTTCCGGGGTTTGTCGCGGAAGATCTCGATGGTAACACGATCGATACCAAAAAATATGAGGGCAAGGTGGTGCTCTACGACTTCTGGGCCACCTACTGAGGGCCGTGCTGGAAGAAGCATCCGGGCGTCCGTGCGGCGTTCGACAAGTATCACAGCAAGGGCTTCGAGGTTGTCTCCATCAGTCTCGACCAGGAATTCAAGGCGCTCAGCGATTATCTCGCCAAAAACAAGTTGCCGTGGCCGCAGATCATGGACCCGGCGCGGGAGGTTCAGAAGCAGTGCGGCATCAAAATCGGCCTTCCGGTCATCCTCGTTGACGAAAAAGGGCGGGTGATGTGCGCGAAAGTGCATGACGGGGAAACTCTCGAAGGGATGCTCGATTTCATGCTCAATGCGAGCGACGAGGCAAAGAAGGCCCGTCTCGCCAAGGAGCTGACTAGGGCGGCACCCGCACCCGGCGGCACCGAGAAGAACGAGCAAGCCAACCCCGCCGGCGGCGAGAATCCTGAAGGAGCGGAAAACAAAGAAGTTGAAAGCGAAGATTCAAGGTAGACCACCCAACCCACAACGACAGGTTGCCTTGAAGTCTGGCCGGAATCGATCCTCCAACCCGATATTCCGGCCGTGAAAAACCTCTCCCCTTGCCGGGGAGGGGTTTTTTCATGCCGCGCGCATTTCGGGAATTGCGGCTTGAGCGTTCTTATCAATGGGTGGTGACGCGTCTCGGAGCAGTGTTCAACTCGAGTGTTCAACGATGTGTTCAATCCTTGCGCCGCAGTGTTTTTGGCTAGCCGGCCCACAAGGGATTGCTACGTAACCATTTGCATTACCAGGCGTTACGAGCTTGCCCTTTCCGTTTCCATGCTCTGGCACGTCCGTTGCGTTTACGAATTTATGCCAGATTTTCCATATGGCCAGGAACCAAAGGAGCGCCAGCCATGAAAACTCTTCTTGGTGTCAACAGTGGCTTCGTGTTGGCGATGGGATGTCTTGTTGGCGCCGTTGCCACGAATCTTGCGGTTGCGAATGTTCACGCCACGTCAGATTCCGGTGATCCGAAAATTTTTCGCGTCTCCGGTGAGAGTGGCGCTGACACCCCGTCCGGCCGGCTGGTGCTCCGGATGCCCGCTGCCAGCGATCAATCCCAGACCGAAGGCTCGCCTTCCGGTGAAGGCGGTGAACCTCCCGCCGAACCGAACGAAGGGTATCCCGACGAGGATAGCGGCGACTCGTCATTCTTCGGCGAGCAGGTTGGTGGCAAGGCGGTGTTCGTCATCGACGTATCGCTTTCGATGATGATCACCGACTGTGGCGCCGGTGAGGATTGGGACGGCAACGCGCAAGGGAGCATGTCGCGGCTAGCCGTCGTCAAGACTGAGTTGATCAACACCCTGCGAAGCGTTGAGGAAAGTTTTGAGTTCGACATCGTCTGGCTCGCGGGCGGCGCTCACCCGTGTAAGCCACCCAATACCGAAGCGTGGAAGGGCGAGCTGGTGCAATGCACGCGGATCGTGCGCGACGAAGCGATCGAGGCTGTCAAAAACCAGACCATGTGGTTCGGCACGCCGACATGGCGGGCGCTACAGCGCGCTTGCTTCGATTATCCCGATGATCTTGACGTGATGATCCACCTCACCGACGGTGAACCCTTCCCCTACGGCGGCGGCGAGTGGGGAAACATGACCCACAAGGAGGCGGTGCTTGACGATTTCCCGGTGTGGTACGCCGCTAAGAAAGAATACGGCTGCAAGCTCGTCGGTGTGCATGTCGGAACGCTGAGCAAATCCCGCGATTTCATGGAGCAGTGGTGCGCGCAAAACGGCGCGACGTTCGTACATCGATAGGACGCGCGGCGTACGCCGTCTGGCCCGAGTGGAACCACAACAGGTTTTCTGACCCCTCAGCGGAGAACCCTTATGATCTGCGCTCGAACAGGAATATTGATTCCCGCTCTTTCCCTCGTCGCCGCCATGGTTGCGGCGCCATGTTGCGCGCAGTGGGAAGGCGACAGGGAACAAAAGTTACCTCTCCAAAACCAGAGCGACACGCTTAATTGCCCTGTCATCGCTTGCGAGGGGGCGTCAATAGACTTGCGGCTCGTCCCGGTCGATGGCGTGGTTCTGCCCTATCGCTGGAGGTACCTCGATGCTGACTTTCGAGGCAGTCTTCCCAGTGGGTTGGAGTATTCCATCAGCGACGATAGCCAGGGCAACGTGTTGCGGATATTTGGCACGATCGGCAGTGGGACATCGCGGGACCAGTGGTACAAATGCATAAATAGACAGAACCAATCCCCTGTCGTGCGTGATCGTTCCGAGCCAACCCCTCTCGATGCGCAGGTTTATCTTGGCTTTTGGATCGACGAAGCTCCCTTGGCGGTTGAGCCCGGATCGTTGCCACCCGTAACGGTTGGGAAACGCTACTCGGCGACCGTTGCGGCGTCGGGCGGCCACGGCGGATATTCGTGGGGCCAAGCCACCGGCCTTCCCGGCGGACTTTCCTCGTATGACATCGGAAACGGGGTTCTGATGATCGAAGGGGAGGCCGATCCCAGGTATGCCAGAACCGCCCCCTACGAGTTCACCGTGACAGTGTCCGATTCAGAGCGGGAAGGATTCCGCGAAGGCTACTTTGGGTACAAGCTCAAAGATTCCGAGGTCTTCTCGCTCTCTGTCCCACCGGTTCCACTGGCTATATCGGTCGCTGATTTCGAACCGCTCAACGCCGGCGTCGAACTTGACGAGCCGGTCAAGTTGAGCGTGAGCGGCGGCGCTCCGGAATATGATCTTGCAGTTTCGGGGTTGCCCGCGGGACTCGAGGTGCGAAACCTCGATCAGACGACATGGGAAATATACGGGACTCCTTCTTTGACCAGTGGATCTTACGATCCCTACGTCATTACCGTGGATGTCTCGGACGGCGCTTTCGAACAACAACTCTCTTCGATGATCTTCTCTCTGCGCGTCAATGGCGCGGCGATCAAATACACGACCAGGTCATTTCCTGCCGCGATCCTTCAATCGAAATATGAGGCGTGGGTTGACGTGGAAGGCGGACTTCAGCCGTTGACGATGGCGATTACAGGTCTTCCCGACGGTCTCGACCTCTTTGAGGACATCAATACCGCCCGATGGGTGATTCGCGGTGTCGTCACCGATGCGGCGCTTGCCGGCCCGCATGTGGTCGCCGTCACCGTCACGGACTCAAGCGATCCGGTTCAGGAAGAGGTGATGAAATACGCCCTCATCGTAATCGACCCCGATGACGGGCCGCCTCCGCCTTTTATCACCACAGCCTTTCTCCACGGCGCCGACGAGGGGAGCGAATACGCGGCCGTGACACTCGACGCGGTTGGCGGTATCGCGCCTTATGACTGGAGCGAATCCTCCGGCCTGCCTCAAGGCTTGGCGCTTACCAACGACGGCGCGGACTGGATCATCAGCGGCTCGCCCGTTGTGGGCAGCGCCGGCGACTATGCGGTGCAATTGATCGTGCGCGACGCGGACAACCAGACCGACAGTGTGATTCTGCTACTCACGGTAGCGGGTTCCAGTGGAGACGATAGCGGGGATTTGGGCGGCGATACCGCCGGCGGCAATTTGAGGGAACTTGCCGTGCAGGCGGGGTGTTCGATGAACCGGGAATCGCCGCCCGTCCCCGTTTGGTTGTTGGTCGTGGCGCTAGCGGCCGCGTTCGGTGCGGTGCGAGGTGCGGCGCATGTAAATGAGGAAAAGGTATGAATTGTTCCGCGTGACATGGTGTGACGTAGGGAATTGAGAAGGACGAGAGGACAAGGAGCAAGGTATGCGTGTGGTGACTAATGATGCGATGCAGTCAGTTCAAGGCGGCTGGCACAATCTTCGTTATCGCTGGATGTATGAGAATGAGCGTCAGAGAAGAGACACGGAGTGGCTCGAAAAGCATTATCAAGGCAAATGGGATGGTGAAATGTATGTGCTCGTGTCCGTAAGCTGCGGACTCTGTCCCGATTGCAGAGGCGAATTGCTGCCGCCATGGAAATAGCAGGAATGCTCACGATGTGATGCGGAGTTGGCCTGAAGCAAAGTAGGGCGTCCGATCTGATCGTTCGCGGTTCCCGACTTGTCGATCCCGTGTTGTTGCGCTGTTTTTTGCCGCGAGCTTTGCAACGCCTCCAAAGAGGTGGATGGCGGAGCTTTGCCTGATGAAAGCCTTCCAGAATGAACGTGCGTCCGGAAGGAGAAAATCAGACTCAGTGGCGGCTACAGCAATGTGTTCAGAGCGAGAGGCATATGAAACCATTCGTTACACTTCTGGGGGCCGGGATAGCATTGAGCGCCTGCGGCAGCGGGCTCGAATTCAATGGCGACTCGAACAAAGTCGTCAATAGCGCGCCGCGCTCCACGCCTATTCCATTTTTCCCCTTGCCGATCTATCTCTTCGACTCGGTTGATAACAAGTATGAGTTTTTCGTCGATTACGATAACGACGGTTACAATGAAAACATCTTCCAATTCGGACGGTCTGCGAATGGCGGCCACACAGACGCCGCCAATGGCGGCAATCAAGCGTTGGAAAACAACGAGCTTCCGGGCGACGCGCCGGACTTCGCCAATCCTGTGACTCCGCCCATTCCTCTGTCGGCTGGCGCCTTTTGGGTGCGCAACAATACCGACGGATTTGTGGTTATCCACGACGTGATCGATGTCGCCGAATTTCCGCCTGACGTCATTCCTGACCATCTTGAATATCACATCACCGGCTTTTCAGCATCGTATGACAACTACCATGCGGCCATGACGTCCATCACGTCCCAATGGTTTCTGCAGGCGGTTGACGGCATTCCGCGTGTGGAGGGTGGAGTGGACCCGGACGAGCCCAACGCCGGCGATGGATTGATCAATGACGCCAATACCGTGCCTGAGACATTCGTGTACGAAGGCGCTTCATTCCTCTCCATCCCCGTATCGTTCGCGTGGGGCGGGAACGGCCCGGGTTGGTGGTACGAGGGTGGCGCGCCATACGAGTTCAACGTTCCCGCGCCGAACAACACTCCTCCTGAGCCGGTTGGAGTGCAGAAGGTTTATCCTATTAACACCGCCGCTCCCAACCTCGTTGACGCGAAATCGTCACAGCAAAACAAGGTCGACCAGCGTGTCGTCGTCAAGGAAGACAAAGACGACGTAACGGACCCCATCATCACAAAGAATGACAGCGCGCAGCGCTTTCCCTTGGCCGAAGCGATTATTCCAGACCCCAACCTGTTGGACCCGGACATCAATCTTATCTACTTCGACGTCATTCCGTCGGTCGTGGACGTTCCACCGTGGCTGATATACGCCGGCTGGAAGGAAGTGAACGGGGAGAATCTTTTCATCGATTGTTCGTACGGCGACTTGCAGGACGCGCCCGTCCCCCTGTACTACACGTCCACCGGCGTCCTTGATGTCGCGGGCGGCATTTACAGCTCTCGCACTGTACCAAGCACCGGAATCGGCGGGACGTTTACCGACGGGTTCACCATTCCAGCGTACGCCTATCTGACGCAAACCACGGACGCCCAGGCGTTTATCGAGTCTTCATACTATACCGGGGCGATTTTCGCGCAGATGGTCGGGTCATCCATCGGCTTCCCCGACGCGCCTTACGCCTCTCCCGGAACGGGCGGCGGCGGAGAAGACCTCATGAGCGTCACCATCCCGGTGGATCAGGTGTATTACGTGGCCGCCAAGAAGCTGCTGCAATTCACCGCGAGCACGCTCTTGATCGCGCAGGACACATCGACAGTTCCGTTGGACAGCGATGAACGGGACGAAGCGACGGTCATTGGCGACGCCGACGCATTGGCGAGCGGATCGATTTATCTGAAGGAAACGGCGCCCGGACCGCGACGGCAAGCGGGGCAATGAATGCGGAGCAGGCCAATGAAACTTCGTCTACACGGCTTGCGATGACGGACGAACTGTTCCGCGTGACATGGTGTCAGTGACGGCACGAGCCTTTGTGGATGATTCATTGCCGGCAACGATCGAAAGGTTTTTACGTGAACAAGGATGTACCATTTTACCGTGCCGCGCTCGCATCGGGAGTATTCCTGCTGCTGTTGGCATGTTCTCCTGACTCGTTAAAGCACAACGCGTCGAGGAACCGCACACCCGTGGAGGAGTCGCAGGTCTCCGCGATTGCGGGGCCGGATTCTCAATCGCGCCATGCTGGCATCGCCGCCCATGCAGAGGCCCCGCAGACTACTTCTGAGCCACCCGACGTGCCGGAGGACGCACCTCTGGAAGACGCACCCAAAGAAGCGCCGCGTGCCGCTGGGCTGTGTGTGGAACAAGATCGTCAACCTCACAATACGGTTGGCGATGCCCCTTCGAACGCCGGAGTGCAACGGACGGTTCCGAAGCTGTGGTTCAGCTTGCCCGGCCACTTGGACAACAGTAAGGAAGACTCGCAGGCAATCGAGAAGCTCTTCAGGAATCCGACGGCCGAGTTCAAGCGAGTGCTTGCATCGATCTCCATGATGGAGCTGCGCTGCACCGCGCTCAAAGGCGGAGCGCTGGCGGACGATGGCGCGCTCAAGGCCGTGATCGACGCGGCCAAACAGAACAACGTACCCTTGGTGGTGCGGGTGGGCGTGCTGGGGCGCGCCGAAAGGCGCGGCTTTCAAAAAGATCTCGACGCGCTCAAGCGCGTGGAACAGTGCGGTGGCGACATCCATGGTGTCATCTGCGAAAGCGTGCTGTCAAGCGCGAAGAAGCGCACCGGACTCAGCAAGGGAGAGCAGGTCGACGAGCGCGCCGATTCCGTGGCAGATTCCGTGGAGCTTATCCGGGAGGCGCTCGCGCATGACGTGCGGGTCTACATCGGAGACACGTCGCTGGCGCAAGGGCAGAAGCCCAACCGGATGGACAAATACGATTTCGCGCAGGATACGGACGAACTGGTCACGATGAACGCGAAACGAAATGTCACGATCGCCGGATTCATCGAGGCGTTCAATATCGCCCGCATGTCGGAAGACGCGCACGAGATCGCCGCCGCGGCCGGCCACCTCGCAACACGGAAATGTGAGTCGGGGATCGTTCCAATCAACGACGAAACCGACCCGAAGCGTTATCAGGAGCGGCTCGTGGAGCAGGTCAGGACGATCCGTCGCGCGACGTCGAAGCTGGACTGGATCGCAAGCTCCACTTGGAATCGCCGCGAAGGCGTGCCAACGTTGGAGCAGCACGTCAGGAACACACTGGCCATTCTCGATACGATATCGAAGTGACAATGAATTTTGCCGCGTGACATGGTGAGACGCTGTGCCGTAAGAGAAGGAAGTGCAAGCGATGATTGACACGCCACCTGTGGAGGTGACGGACGCAAGGAGAGTCGGAAATTCACGAGGAGGTTTGCATGTATAGGAACAACGGACGTTTATTATTCTTTTCCGGAATCGTCGTGGGGCTGTTGGTGGCGGGAATGTTGCTCGCTTTTCCGGTCATTGCCCAGAACGATACAGGCGGAGGCACGAGCGCAGTAAAGCTCGCCGGCGAGAGCATCAATCACATCGCCATGGAATTGAATGGGACGTGGGTTCTTGACAAGGAACAAACCAAGGAGTTCGGTGGATGGCTTGCCGTTAAGGAAGACTGGCAGCTTACATTGAAGTCGACCAAGGAGGATCAAGATGCGGCTCTCGGCTATGTTCGAGCGTTATACGACGCCGAGCGGAGCGCCGGTACGAAAGATAGCCTTAAGACCGTTTATTGCGCGGGAACGTTCAAGTTCCCCAATAAGGAAGATGAAGGCAAGACGATCGAGGGGTTCTATGCGCTCATCTCCAGGAACGGGAATCCTGCATTACTCATGATCGACGCAGAGAAGAAGCGCGAACACGAGGCGGTCTATCTCTCTATCGCCCGTCATGTGAACGGCAACAAAGACATTCTTTACTTCGGCGGTGACCGCATCAAAGAGTCTTTCAATGTCTTCAAGCGCAAGCAAGAGGAAGACAGCGCTAAGTAGACAGAGTGCCAAGAAAATCAAAAAGAAAGAGGTATGAGGACGGACGAATTATTCCGCGTGACATGGTGTGACGTGGGGTTTGAAGAAGGACGACAGGGTAAGGAGAAATGTATGCGTGTGATCGACAATGAAGCAATGCAGGACGTTCAAGGTGGGCATGTGGGTATTTATCTTTGGATGAGGGCTCAGATGAGACTGCAAGAGTTGAGAAGGCAATGGTTTGACGATCACGAAGTATGGAGGAGGAGCCGAGGTGGTTTGATGGAATTTGTTCAGTTTAAACGCTGTCCGAATTGTTTTGACGGTCCGCTGTGTGAACCTCCTAGGTAGTTTACGCGCTGTTGTACATTGGGAATCGCTGCCCATTCGCCTTCGATAGCTGGCTGTTGCGCCGACAACACCGTTTGCGCTTGTGCTACGAGCCGGGCGGCAGTGAGAGTTCAAGCGTCCCAATAACATGGCTGACGTTGGAGTTGAAGAGAGACGAAAGAAAGAGGAGCGTGGTATGCGTAGGTTGACGAACAATGAAGCGCGGGAGGTCGAGGGGAGCCATTCTCCCGGTTCTATGGCGGCTTTTTATATTTCGTATTTGCGTAAGACTTGGCCGAAGTGTGAACGCTGCGGCACTTGGGAGACGCCACGTGCTTGTTGGCGCGGAACATGTCCCGGTGAGGAAATCTATGATGATGGTACCGGGTATTTCTCGCGAACCGCACCTCGGTGAAAAAGTCCTGGCTGTCCCGCTTTACCAGTAGGACTTTGAACATCGCGTTCGAAGCGTTTTGCTATGAATGGCTCGCGCCGGACCCCTGAAGTTAACCAAGAGGAGAAATGAATTATGCGGACATGGAAAACAACGTTCATTGCGGTGGCTCTTGCGGCCGTTTCCTTGGCGACGCAAACGCGCGCCCTAGCCGGGCAGGACAACGCAAGTGCAGCCGAAGAAAGCGGGGCCTTGCAGGATGGCGGCGATACAGAAGCCGACAGCAAGGAAGCCCCTCAATGCGTATGGCTCGAATCACTCGATGACGCCATCGCCGCCGCGAAGAAAGAAGGCAAATGGGTGCTTTTGATGAGGGAAGCGTGGTGAGGTGAGGTGCATGAACCCGCCCGTGCGGCGGTTGAATGTGTCTGGTCAGACATAAACAAAAACACATCGCTTCGCTCCCGTCTTCTCCTGTGCTTCCTGGATCATCGTTCAAATGCGAAAACGGACGCAGAGCGGCAAATCCGCAGCAGGGACGACCCCATCATACGGTCGCTGCCTTTTGCGAGGGAAACGGCCACGGCGATTATTGACGAAAGTGGACGAGCGCTCTATTGCGACAGTTCAAAGACAATACCCGATTATGCCGGTGAAAAAACAGACGCATATAGAATGAGATTTGTCGCTTGGCTCGAAACGACATTAACCAACATTGACTCCATTGGTGCATTGGAAAAGCGTTGGAGAGCGTCGCCAAAGAGCGCCGAGATTGCCTTTGAACTTCGCGACATGGCAGTATCGCTGTGTCGCTATGAACTCGCGTGCGAGGTGTATGAGGCCCTTGATACGATCGAAGATCCCGTTGTAAAGCAGAAAGAAGCCGCCATCGAGGCCTGTATTCAACGATTTCAGATCATGCTGGAGGTTGACACCATCGCGTGCATCAAGCGTAATGAAGACATCAAAGTTTCGGACAGGACTTTTCAATACGTCGCTAGTCATCTCGAACGGTTCATTGCGGCAAAAAAACAGGACGACGCTTTCGAGTTCGCGGCGTATACAACGGAGGCGTGGGCCGGATGGATGTGCCCCAGTGTCGAAAAGTCGCTCGCGCTGATCGAAAAGCTGGTCGCTGCTTTCCCGGCGCATCAAGACGTGGCCTTTGTTTGTGGCTGTGCCGGAAGACTGGCTATCCAAAATGATAGCGACGATGTTGCGTCCCGCGGCAAGAAGCTCCTCGAAAAAGCGCTTGCGATTGAATATGAGCAGGCTAGGGAAGAAGCCCGGGAACGGCAAGCCGACAAGCCGGAGGAAGCCTCCAAATACGTATGGCTCGAATCACTCGATGACGCCATCGCCGCCGCGAAGAAAGAAGGCAAATGGGTGCTCGTGGTCCGTGAAGACGGCTGAGGTGTCAAAGGCAAAAAAACCTTCGAGCGTGTCTGGTCAGACGCGCGAATGAAGACGCAAGCTCCCCTCTCCCGTTTCATCCCCTGCTATCTGTCCAATTGCGGTGGCGGCGATGAACGGAACGAGTCGCTTGTGGCGGCGCTTCCTTACTCCGATGAAACAAAGGTCGCAGTCCTCGATCAGAACGGAGTCCCCCTTGCCTGCCATTACCGCTCGCAGGTGATCGGGTGGCTTGCCAATACCCCATGGGCGATCACGTGGTTGAACGGGACCGTGACGGCGCTCGATACCATAGGAGAATTGGAAAAGCAGTGGAAAGCATCGCCCGATAACGTGGACCTTGCCCGGAAATTGGCCGAGGTTGCGCGCACGCTCGGCCGCTGCGATCTGGCGTGCGAGTGTTATGACGCGCTGGACCGGATAGCCAAAATGCCGGCGAACGCGGAAACGGTCGAAGCGCTGGGGCAAAGACTAGAGGCCATGATCGACGCCGACCTCGTTCTCTATTACCGGAAGAGGAATTGGTCTGCTCTGCCACCCGAAATCATGACAGTGTCAGAAAAGACTTTTCAGTTCTTTACGACCTGCCTCGAGCAGTTGATCGACGCAAAGGACAAGGCTGCCGCATGCCATTTCGCGACGCAGGGACGACTGATCGTGGGGTGGTGGTGCCCTGACGTCAGCGCCGGGCTTGCGTTGGTTGAAAGGCTCATAGCTGCTTTTCCGGCGACCACCGCGCTCGAGGGCGAT
>JABWBM010000052.1 GCA_013360495.1 Planctomycetaceae bacterium | reverse complement strand
TGAACTCGACGTTCATGAACACGTTGAACACGTCGTTGACCGTGTCGCCGGCGATGCCGAACGGCGCCAGCGCCTCGGCGATGTTCTCCTGGCAGCTCCGCACGCCGGGGCCGACGCGACGGTCGCGCGCGGCCAGCAGCTTCGTGCTGCAGCGGCCGGCGCAATTGCCGAAATGCCGCTTCACCGTGTCTTCGATCACCGTGAGCATCACGTTCTCGCGCGGCGGCTGCGAATAGAAATGCGTGAACGCCCGCGCCGTGCCGGTGCCGAGCATCACCGCATAGGCCCAGCTCTGCCCGACATGGAATTGCTCGCGCGGATCGTCGGCATTGAAGAACGCGCAGTCCCCCACCTGCTGCCCTTCGATCAGGTGGATGCGCAGTATCTGTCCCTTCTTCACGAGGCACGCGCGCCCGTGCTTGGCCGGGATGACGATGTCGGTGACGATATGGCGGGGCATGTCGCTATCCCTCGTGGAATCCTCTCGAGCGCCGATGGCGTGCCGAGTGGAACACGCCGTGGATTTCGATCGCGTCCGGGCCCACGACATGGATCACGACATAAGGAAGAGTCGGCACGACGAGTTGCCGAGTCCCGGGCACGCGGCCTGCCGGTGCCGAAAACGGATGACGCTCCAAGCGCTCGGTCGCGCTCAATATGCGCGCGACGACTCGGCCGGCGGCGGCGGGGTTCTCGGCTGCAACGAAATCGAATATCTCGGACAAATGGCGCGCCGCGCGCGCGGACCAGACGCGCCGCTTCACACGCCGAAGCGACGATACAGCGCCGCCGTCTCTTCCGCCGACAGGAATTTCGGATTGGCCAAGGAGGCACGAACTTCCGCCTCCTGCTCCGGCGTCAGCAATACGTCGGCGTCCTCGTTTCTAATGATCTCGAGCAACACGGCCGCGATCTCTTCCTGGCGTTCCGGAGACAGCTTCGCGAGCGCTTCGAGCGCCTTTCCCAACGACTTGGTCATGCCGAAACGATATCGAGACGAAGCGCGCCCGGCAACATCGAAGAGAGCGAGCCCGCATTACATGTTCCGCCGATACTGCCCGCCCACCTCGAGCAGCGCGTGCCGGCGCTTCACATATTGCGTCGGTATTGGCCTCCAACCTCGAACAGCGCCGTCGTGATCTGGCCGAGCGAGCAGACGCGGACGGCGTCCATCAGCACGGCGAACACGTTCTCGTTCCTGCGCGCGGCCTGCTGAAGCCGGGCGAGCATCGCCGGCGCGGTCGCCGCATTGCGCTTCTGGAACTCGCGCAGGCGCCTGAGCTGGCTCCGCTTTTCGTCCTCGGTGCCGCGGATCAGCGTCAGCGTGGTCTTCTCCGGAGGCGGATTCGGATTGAGGAACGTGTTGACGCCGACGATCGGCAAGGTGCCGTCGTGTTTCCGGTGCTCGTAGAGCAGCGATTCTTCCTGGATGAGCCCGCGCTGGTAGCCGAGCTCCATCGCGCCCATGACGCCGCCGCGCTCGGAGATGCGCTCGAATTCCTTGAGCACCGCTTCTTCGACGAGATCGGTCAGCTCCTCGACGATGAAGCTGCCCTGCAGCGGGTTCTCGTTCTTCGCGAGGCCCCACTCCTTGTTGATGATGAGCTGCACCGCGAGCGCGCGGCGGACCGACTCCTCGGTCGGCGTCGTGATCGCCTCGTCATAGGCGTTGGTGTGCAGGCTGTTGCAGTTGTCGTAGATCGCGATCAGCGCCTGCAACGTGGTGCGGATGTCGTTGAAGTCGTATTCCTGCGCGTGCAGCGAGCGGCCCGAGGTCTGCACGTGGTATTTGAGCTTCTGCGCGCGCTCGCCGGCGCCGTATTTCTCGCGCATCGCCACGGCCCAGATGCGGCGCGCCACGCGGCCCAGCACCGTGTATTCCGGGTCCATGCCGTTCGAGAAGAAGAACGAGAAGTTCGCGGCGAAATCGTCGACGTGCATGCCGCGCGCCAGATAGGCCTCGGCGAAGGTGAAGCCGTTCGAGAGCGTGAGCGCGAGCTGCGTGATCGGGTTCGCGCCGGCCTCGGCGATGTGATAGCCGGAGATCGAGACCGAGTAGAAATTCCGGACGCGGTTGTGGACGAAATATTCCTGGATGTCGCCCATCACCTTCAGCGAGAACTCGGTCGAGAAGATGCAGGTGTTCTGGCCCTGATCCTCCTTCAAGATGTCCGCCTGCACCGTGCCGCGCACGTTCTCGAGCGTCCATTCCTTGATCTTGGCGATCTCCTCGTCGGTCGGCTGGCGGCCGTTCTCGCGCTCGAACTTGGCGACGTTCTGGTCGAGCGCGGTGTTGAGGAACATCGCCAGGATCGTCGGCGCCGGGCCGTTGATCGTCATCGAGACCGAGGTCATCGGGTCGGTGAGATCGAAGCCGTCGTAGAGCACCTTCATGTCGTCGAGCGTCGCGATCGAGACGCCCGAGGTGCCGACCTTGCCGTAGATGTCGGGCCGCTCGTCGGGGTCCCAGCCGTAGAGCGTGACCGAATCGAATGCAGTCGAGAGGCGCTTGGCGGCGCTGTGCTTCGAGAGATAGTGGAAGCGCTTGTTGGTGCGGAACGCGTCGCCCTCGCCGGCGAACATGCGCGTCGGGTCCTCGTTCTCGCGCTTGAACGCGAACACGCCGCCCGTATAGGGGTAGCTGCCCGGCACGTTCTCCTTCAGCAGCCATTTCAGAAGATCGCCGTGATCCTCGTAGCGCGGCAGGCACACTTTCGGTATGGCCGTGCCGGATAGGCTCCTGTATTTGAGCCCGTAGCGGATCTCGCGGTCGCGGATTTTCACGACGTATTCGTCGCCCGAATAGCTCGCGCGCACCTTCGGCCAGATATCGATCAGTTTCTTCGCGCGCGATTCGAGCTTCGCCTCGCGCTCGGCGAGCAGCTTGTCGAGCTTGGCCGGCGCATCGGCGCCGAGCAGCCTCTTGGTTTCGGCGAGGCGCTGGCGCTCGCGCGCGATCGTCGCCTGGGCGTCGGCCCAGCGGTGATAGCCGCGAACCGCATCGGCGATTTCGGCGAGATAGCGGTTGCGCTCGGGCGGGATGATCGCGCGCTCGGCCGAGGAATGACGGATGCCGAGGACGGGCCAGCGGCTTTCCCACGCTGCGAGCTTCTTCTCGCGCAGCACGGAGAGCAGGCCCTGGTACAGCGCGGTCACGCCGTCGTCGTTGAACCGGCTCGCGATGGTGCCGAACACCGGCATTTCGTCTGGCCGCTTGGCGAAGCTCTGCTTGTTGCGCTGCATCTGCTTCGAGACGTCGCGCAGTGCGTCCTTGCCGCCGCGGCGGTCGAACTTGTTGATCGCGACGATGTCGGCGAAGTCGAGCATGTCGATCTTCTCGAGCTGGCTCGCGGCGCCGTATTCGGGCGTCATCACGTACATCGAGACGTCGACCAGCGGCACGATGCCGGTGTCGCCCTGCCCGATGCCCGACGTCTCGACGATGACGACGTCGTAGCCGGCGGCCTTCACCGCGGCGATGGCGCCAGGCAGCGCCTCGGAGATCTCCGAGCCCGAGCCGCGCGTGCCGAGCGAGCGCATGTAGACCTTGGCGTGCTCGATCGCGTTCATGCGGATGCGGTCGCCGAGCAGCGCGCCGCCCGATTTCCGCCGCGACGGATCGACCGCGACGATGGCGATCGAAAGCTCCGGCCGGTCGAGCCGGAAGCGGCGCACGAGCTCGTCGGTGAGCGAGGATTTGCCGGCGCCGCCGGTGCCGGTGATGCCGATCACCGGCGCCTTGGATTGCGCCGCCTTGGCCTTGAGCGCGCTTTCCGCCTTGCCGTCGAGGCGCCCCGCCTCCACCAGCGAAACGAGCCGCGCGAGCGCGCGCTTCTTCGTGGGATCGAGCGCGGCGATATCGGGCGCTGGCCCGGTGGCGACATCGGCGTCGGCGCGCTCGAGCATGTCGGCGATCATGCCCTGGAGGCCGAGCGCCTGGCCGTCGTGCGGCGAATAGATTCGCGCCACGCCGTAATCCTGCAGCTCGCGGATCTCCTCGGGCACGATCGTGCCGCCGCCGCCGCCGAACACCTTGACGTGGCCGGCGCCGCGCTCGCGCAGCAGATCGACCATGTATTTGAAATACTCGACGTGGCCGCCCTGATACGACGAGACGGCGATGCCGTGCGCGTCTTCCTGGATCGCGGCGTTGACGATCTCGTCGACCGAGCGGTTATGGCCGAGATGGATCACCTCGGCGCCGCCGGCCTGCAGGATGCGGCGCATGATGTTGATCGAGGCATCGTGGCCGTCGAAGAGGGCAGCAGCCGTGACGAAACGGACTTTATTACGCAGCGCGGGATGCTTCGCCGTGTCTTTGCTGTTGGCAGGTGTTGTGGTCGATGAACGCATAATTGTATGGCCGTAGCACCCGTGAGTAGCCAATCAACTAATCATACGTCCGAAGCCGATGAAGGACAATTGCGGGGAATTTGACCGCAAGAGTTGTGATTGTCGTCCTAGAGAGGCAAAATAGCAGCCGTCGGCTTCAGGGTGGGAGAGAACATGAACGATCCATGGCGAAACAATCCGAGGCATCCGGGTTATCGGCCTGAGCCAAACTCCTCCGCACACGAAGACGAAGAAGATACGCCCGAGGCTTACGGTAATCCGCCGATGCTGCCGGAGCCAAGCGGCCGCGTTCCGGTATTTGTGATGGGGCTTCTTTCCGTCGTTCTCGGTTTTGTCGGACTGATTCTCGGGCCGATCGCGCTGATCATGTCGCGTACCGGCCGCCGGGAGATCCGCGAAGGACGTGCGCGGCGCGATGGCCTGATGACGGCGGGCTTTGTGCTCGGCATCGTTGGCACCTGCTTTGGCGCGTTTATGGCGCTCTATCTTGTCTTCATGTTCGCGTTCTTCACGACGATGATGCCGAATTTCGAAAATATCGAATATGAAGCAGACGTATCTCGCGCTGCTACGGAAGTCGGAAAACTCCGTCAATTGGTGCTGAGCTTCGAGGCTCGTGAAGACCGGTTACCTGCATCATTACGGGAAGCCGGGGACGGCATCGGGGAACGGTTGGACGATGTCGACCCATGGAACCGCCTTTATGTTTATACCGTCAAAGACGAAAAGAACTTCGAGATTCGCTCGCAGGGGCGAAACATCGCCGACCCGAGTGACGACATCTATTATGACCGCGAACGCGACAAGATCGTTTCGCCTGAGAAGAAGCCGAAGTTTGGTTAGTTCTGAGCTTCTAGTTCCTTTACTCGCGCTTCCATCTTCTTCGCGAGGTCTTCGAAGTACGGCCCCCAGGTTTTGAGGCCGCAGGCGATCAATGTGTCGAGGGCGGACTTCATTGTTTTGAGTCCCTCGGCACGTTTATCTTCGAGCACCAAAAGTTCGCCATCCTCCCACGCGAACCAGCCAAGCCACTCGCGGTTCTCCGTGCTCGGGTCGTCCTTGATACGTTGATCGATGACCTTCTTGGCGAGCGCGAGGTTTTCACGCGCGAGCTTCACGTTGCCGGTCTTGCGGTAGGCCTTGGCCACGGCGTAGTCGCCGATGTGAGTGTTGGGATTTCCTGCGGCATTATGGAAGTCACGAGCCTTCAAGAATGCGTCGAGCGCCTTGTCAAATTGGCCCAATTCGTCGTAGGTGTTGCCGAGGTTGTTCCACAATGGACCGAGCCAGCCTTTGTCACCCTTTTCCGCCTCGGCAACGCCTTTCAATCCCCATTCGACCTGCTGCTCGAGCGTACCGGCAAGCGCGACGTGGTGAGCTGCGTCGATGGCACGCGAATGGAGCTTATGCTTACTGCAATACTCATACATCTCCGTAAACGTAGCGACGGCTTTCTCCTTTTGGCGCGATTCACGCTCGAAGATGCCGCGCACGCCAAGGTAGCGCGACCACCCCAGAGGATGATCGGGCGATGCGACCTGCTTCGCGCGTTCGAGCCATGTCCGCCCCTCATCAAGCCGCGACGTCAACGAATACATACGCGCAATCTGAGCAAGCGCCTCCGCCTGCACGCTCACGTCGCCTGCCTTCTCTGCGGCCTCGGCGGCCTTCAGGTAGAGCTCGAGAGCTTCACCGGGCTTCTGAGAGCGATGAAGCTTGTCCGCATCGCTGAGGAACTGTTGGCTTTGCATTATTCCCATTTCTTGGGCGTTACCAGCGGGAACGCACGCTCCCGCCACAATGATCACCAGCGCGCACTGGGCGCACCCCACAAGTCGAGTATTCATTCCTCCTCCACCGGAAGAGCGTATAACAAGAGCCTGTATATTCGTCCATGGATTTCGTCGATATTGCTCCAAAGAATACCGCCGTGCAGTTCCTTGCCGCGACGATCGAGCGGATAGTTCCATAAATCCTCGTCGAGATGGTCGATACCGAGTGCCAGACTCTCGAACTCGCGCATGCGAAGCCAGAGCCGCAACGCCTTGGCTTGGAGCGAGCTTTGCGGGTAGAGGAATGAAACAGATGAATTATGCATAACTTCGATAGATTACATTGTGCTCTTTCTTGTAGCGTCACGGCTGTGCCGTGACGTCTTTGGATGAGTCAAGACGCCACGGCATGGTCGTGGCGCTACGGAAGAAAGCACGGCTTTGGCTCTTGCTATGCATTCATGGTAAAAGCCTGCCCGTAGCGCGAGAACCATATATTCAAGGAGCACACATGAGCGGCATCACACCAATGGTTACCGAACTCCAGCCCGGAACGCACTGGATATGTAGTTGCGGGCAAACCAAAAACGCCCCCTTCTGCGACGGCACCCATAAAGGCAGCGGCAAGTCGCCGGTGCAAAAGACGGTTGAAGGCGCGCCACAGCGCTTCGCGTGGTGCCGCTGTCGTCATTCAGGGAATCTGCCACAGTGTGATGGGAGCCATAAGAAATAGTGCGGAGCACGGAGTCCGGGGTGCGGAGTCGAAAAGAAGAAAGCGGAACGAAAGCAATCCCCTATGGATGGGTAGCGAGAAGTCTCGTCGTTTGCACGATAATGACAGCCATGCCTCTTGGCGCGCAAAGCCTGCTGCGCCAAATCACCGATCCGGACTGCGGGCCACCGACACTCAACGAAATCTTCGGTCTCGAAGCGTCCCTCCGAAGCGATTCCAAGGAGGGCGACGATAGCGTCAGCGCTGAAAGCTGGTTTGCCAATCTTTCTGCCCCGGTTTTTGGTGATCGGATATGCGGTGGGTTGGCATTGCCGGGCATTGAATACACCAGTATCCATAACGAGCGCGGCGTGATGCCCGAGCGCCTGATCGGCGCGGGAGGTTCGCTTTTCGGTTTTCTCTGCACGGACTTGCCGCTACCGACGCGCTATGGGACTTTCATTTCCGCGAACATGCGCTCGGATTTCGTCGACCCGAAGCTCTCGGACATGCAATACATCATTAGCGGCTTTGCCTTCATCTCATGGAGCAGCGAGCTGCACTTCGCGCCGGGGCTCGGGTACACGTCGGACTCGGCCGTTACGTTCATTGAAAAGGTTCCGATCCCATCGCTTGAAGTGGTCTACACGCCGCAGGACGGTTTTTTCGGCGATATTGACCTGCTGCTTGCGGTCGGCGTTCCCTTTAATGTTCTCGCCTTCAAACCTATCGATTGGCTGAGCGTGAACATCGTCAACTTCGCGGGCGTGCTGGGGAGCGGCACCGTCACCGCGCAGGCGACGAGGGAGCTTGCGTTCAGCGCGAGTTTTGGCGCGACGGCGGATGTCTACGATCTCTCGGACGAAGAGCGCTTCGCCGAAACCTCGCGCATCTTCTACCGCGACATCCGCGCGACGCTCGGCGCGACATATGAAGTCGCGGGGTTCATCAACATCACCGGAAGCCTCGGCCATGCCTTCGACCGGCGTTGGGTGATCGGTCAGACGATGCTCGCCAACGTCGAGGAGCGCATCCGGCTTGAGCCGGGTTACGTGCTGAGTCTCTCCGTCAACATCGAATTCGGCTTGCCGAAGGCGGCGAAGAAGCCGTAGGAATACAGGAACCACAGCAGAATTCTGCCTCGATTCCCAACGGCGCAATTTTAATCCAACCGATAAATAGATGGAGTTTTGAACCCGTCTTGGGGCTTCCATGTCCGAACAATCCGAAGTCAAACCTTCCAGCGGAAAATTTGAAACGGTTCTGATCGTCTTCGGGCCGCTACTCTTTTGCCTATTGATCGTGGCCGTGGTTTATGGCTCACGCTTCCCGGACGGGACGTTCGAGATCATTGAAACACATGAGGACGAGGCGTGGAGTCAGGCACAGGCTGTAGGCATCGATTACGAAGACCTTAAGGAAGGCGCTTGCGAAGGCGACGAGGACGCGATTATCGATTTGTTGGAGCTGACCCCATACACCGATGCTGCTGGCGCGTTCTCACATACTCTCCACCTATATGAAGTATTGAAAGCAAGCGGAGACCACGTCTTTGCGAATGCGATCAACAAAGCACACATGACGAAATCTTGGCGCTGGATCGGGCTGAAAGACTGGATAGCAGGCGATGGCCTTGGATACGACAGGACCTTTGACAAAACAAAGAATGCGAGCGAAGTCTTTGAACAGCGATACCCGCTCACGTCGAAAGCCTTCGATCATAAGGAACAGGCCGCAAACATGGCCATCAATGCCAAGCGTGAACTCGGTCAATGAAATGAAGAAGCCTCGTAAAATTCTCCTGTTTTGCATCGGTGGTGTCGCATTGTTCGTATCGGGCTGGTTCCTGAGAGACTGGATATGGAGTGACACCACACGGATGTTCGTTGTTTTTCCCGATGATGAGGCATTCGTGAGGAACGATGCAGCCATTGAAGCCAAGCGTCATGGACTTGATTACGTAAAACTTGCCGATGACGCTGTGCAAGGCAAGCGGCAGGCTTTGGTCACGCTTCTCAACTTTACCGATCAATTGGATGGTGGCGGCGCTATCGCCCATGGCGACTGTATGTTTGGCATGCTGGGATTAATCGGTGATGAAGCATTCGCAGAGAGCGTGCGGCAATCGGATTCCAAACGAAAAGAAAACCTTTGTGGAATCATGCGTGAAACCTATGGAGTATTACTCGAGCATTTGGTCGGGGTGAAAGTTGACGAATCCGCCTTTGAAAGGACGTTCCCCGACACTTTCGCGGCGTTGGCCGAAGAGTGATAGTGGCCGCTGCAATGAGCGGCCACCAGAGTACGCGAGGACGGAATCAGGGACGAGGTTACAACCAGACGCTACTTCCCCGGGTTCATCTTCGAGTTGAGCACGTTGGCGGGCGAACTCCGCCGCCAAAAAGTCACGAAAAATCCGCGATAAAACGAACAGTGACGCGTCGCACGGTGAGTATCGCCCGCGAACTGTTGTCAAGACGATCTTATCTTCGCTTCAAAGAATGCGGCGCAAATCGTTCGCTTCCCGTCGCTTCATGGGGTAGACTTTCCCTCGACCTCTGTAGGCCTTTGGAGCTTTTTGACACCTCTGGGCCTATAAAAAACCATCACGGGAGACGGGATCGACCGGTCACGTTCATGCCCTCCCGGCCTTCGGGCCTGTAGTGGGAAGAGCCGCCCCGGACACCGTGCAAACTCCCACCTGGACAATTGGTCCGGGTGCATCGCTTCCTTGGATTCTACAGAGGATCCCATTGTGATCGGCCGCTTTGCTCGGATCGAGTGGAGCGGCTGATCGCGTTTGAAGGATATTGTCCCTAAAAATGCAATTCCCGATGCGTTGTGCGTCTCCAATAGCTTGAGGCTCCGGAGAACCCCTCAATGAAAACCACCTATGCCCTATTCTGCGCCATATGCGCCACCGCTCTCGTCATAGCGGCAGTCGCCCCGCGGGAGAGCCCGAAGATCATCGCGCAAGACGCTCCGACACCTTGGTCCGACATCCTCGGCCCTTCGCAAGCAAAACTGCCGGAGCCGCGCGAGAAGCTCGAGTGGCTCATCGATCCGGCAAAAGCCTTTGAACTCGCCAAAAAAGAAAACCGCCCGGTCTTTGCCACCGTACGCTGAGAGCGATGAGCGTTTGAAGATTTCGACACGGTCGTGTTGAAAGGCGAACAGAATCTCGAACCTCTCCTCCGCCAGTACATCACGCTGCGCATCACCAACATGCGCGGCGTCAACAATCAGCTCATCCCGTGGGAGCGCTATCAGGACGGCGATCTTGTCTGGTGGAGCTTTGTCATCTCGCCGGAAGGCCCGCTCTACAGCGTTTTTGGCGGCCGCAACAACGGGAAGGATGACGAAACAATTCTCACGGCCGATGCGTTGCGAATCCAGCTTCAAGGTGTGCTCGACTATCACTATGACCCGCGCCGCGCATCGTGGAAGATCGACCGCGCGACGAACTCAGACTCGAACGTCAAATCTCTCGACACCCATCCGGGCTGGAAGGGGTGGCTCAAGGCGCGAGGCGCCACTGACGCAGGCGAATGTATTCACTGTCACGAATGCACGGAAGTTCTTCAGATTCCGCACATTGATGCGGGAGCCATAAAAGAGTCTGACTTTTACAAGTGGCCTCTGCCGGAAAATGTCGGCCTGACGCTCGAGCCGGGAGCCTTGACGGTCAAAAGTGTTATCAAGGGAAGCGCCGCTGAAAAAATGGGCATCAAAACAGGCGATGTCCTCGGCGTTGCCGAGAGACATCGTATTTTTACCGAAACGGACCTGCGCGCCGAACTCCATAATTTGGCAGCCGATAGCCCCTCGTTCGACCTCGTGTGGTTGCGCAATGGGAAAGTCATGTCCGCGACGCTCGAACTCGATGCCGGCTGGCGCAAGGTGGACTTAAGCAGTCGAAGGTCGGTTCAGAACGCTCCGATCGGCGCGAATCTGGGTTTTCCCTGGGGCCATGCAGCAAACACCCAGGAACGAAAGGCACGTGGTATCGCCGCCAAGGTCATGGCGATCAAGCCTTACAAGCCTGACGGCAGCGTAGCCGGAAAAGCCGGCCTGAAGGCAAGCGACATCATCGTCGCCATCAATGGGAAGAACCACGACATATCGGGCAGGGAACTCAACATCTGGTTTAAGTTCAACATCAAGGACGGCGAAAAAGTCACGCTCACTGTCGTCAACGCCAAAGGCGACAAGCGCGATATTAGCTATACGGCAAAGCTCAAGTACGAGTAAGATTCCGGGCGATGGCCATTCACCGCGCACGCACGCTGCCCGACATGAGCTTGAGCCGTATCCTCGGTTCATACATCCGGCTCGCCGCCCGCGACGATTTCCGCAATTCCGGTCCCTTTGCTCTCATACCAAGTCTAAATTGGAAATGTGATTTCCCCCGTCATTCCGGCGCAAGCCGGAATCCAGACGTGACAAGCGATTTCTCATAGTCGCTGGATGCCGACTTTCGTCGGCATGACGGGTAAATCCAACAACCATTTTGGGTTTGGTATCAGACGCACAAAGCAGCCTGATAGAGCCACTATCCCTTTTCGGTAATCCCCAACTGACTTAACAATTCATAACTACTGTGTTCTGCTATAAGATGGCAGGACTTAAGAATTCTAAAGTCGTGCGGCACAATACGGGTATTCTGTTCGGCGGAGCATTGAGCATGAACGAAGATCTCCAACGTCGCGTTGCGCAGCTCGTCGAGGAGCACGGTCAGGCGGTCATCTCGCGCAAGACCGGCTACTCGGCCACCAATATCCACAATTATGTCAACGGAACCCGTGTGCCAGCGGAGTTCTGTATGGCGCTTACACGGGAATTAGGTGTGAACCCCGTGTGGCTGCTCACGGGCGAGGGCGGGACGCAGCTTTCGGACGTTACGCGCTCGACCTCGGAACTCGCGGGGAATTTTCTCGAACTGGTGAACGCAATCAACGCCGTGACGCGGGTGCGTCTCGGCGCCCTTGCCGGGAAACAGGACAAAAAGACACTACATCAGCTCAACGCGGCGCTCAAGGACTACGAAGCGCGGCGCGGCGAGTTGAATGCGCGGATGAAAGACATCTTCCGAACGCTGCTCGATCAATTCGAGCACGCCTTGGCAAAGATCAATCGCGAAACGGCTAGCCAGCTCCTCCCCGGACTGGAGCAGGCCGCCGGCCTTTGCGATAACACGGCGATGCAGGAGCGTTATAGGCTCTTGTGCGCGCGCCATGCCATTATTCGCAGTGATACGCCGCAGGCATCGAAGCTGCTTCGCGACGTGCTCCGGCGTAGGGCGTCTGACGGATCCATTCCCGATCACGATATTCTTGCCGCCGCTGCAGGTGGCTTGATGGCCGTCAGCGCAATAGGCAAGAACCGTGAAGCCCGGCGCATGTGCCGCTCACTGATCGAGCTGTGCGCCGGAGAGGATGATGCAAACGCTGCGCCGTTGACGAAAATCCGTTTCCTCGACAGTGTGTTCACCATGCGCGAGGGGAATGTAGCTGAAGCGATCGGGCGAATGGCGTATCTGCATATGCGGCTCTCGCCAGACGACCAGTTTCTTCACCGCCACACCGTTCATGAGGCGCTGGTGTATGCGGGGCTTCAATCGGTCGACGATGTGATCGCCGCGGACGCGACCGATTTCTCCAGGATCAAACGCGCGACGGCGGCGGAAGAAGCGCGCTTCGTCCGAGGTAAGCAGCTTTATATCATCTACGGTCTTGTCTCCTGGTTTGAAGACGCCCGGCTCTTGCGGCGCGCTCTTGGCGTGTATCAACCATTCGAAGCCGCGCGTGGCGAGGCGGGGAGCGCGTATGTCGGTGAATATGTTCGCGCGCTGACGGACGCGCTCGAAGGCAAGAAGGGAGCCTCAGTTGCTTTCGCCGGGCATTCGTCCGTCGCGCAATCCTTGCGCGATGAGGATGGCTTGAGGGCATTTTCGGTGCGCGTTTGTCTGTGTCATTTATTACGCATCGAAGAAAATACACGCCGCGCGCTCGCGGTGTTCAGCGATGCCGAAAATGTTCGGAAGTCGCTCGGAGCGGACGTGTCGCCAAACACAATGATCTGCGCGCAACATTGGCGTAACGCCCGGAAGCTCTTTCTTTCCCGGCAGTCGCGTGAGGGCACAGAGGCAGTCGCAAATGCCGGCAACTTCTTCCAGCGACATTGGGACGGCGGGTTTGCGATATTCAAAGACATGATTCCCGATATGTAGATAAAACCCCGCACTTCACACACAAGGCGCGAAGTGCGGGAGCGTGCGGTCTTTAGCGTCAGCCGATCAGCAGCAAGGATTGAAGCCGCCGCCTGGCGTCATTCCGCTCGGGCGGATTCGGATCGGGCCGCTGCCAATGATGTTTCTCAACATTGAGGCCGGAGTACGTTTCATGCTTTCATCTCCCAGGTTCGAATACATCGAGCGGCGCGGACACCATGCCCGCGCCTATGACGATGAGGAATTTCGTTTGAAAAGGCTTGTGCGTACCAGCAACGCGAAGAAGGCCGTTGCCATGAGCCACCACGCTCCAAGAGCGTCGTGACCGGCGAAGCTACAGCCGGCCGCTGCCCCCGTCAGAAGCGCTCCGTTGATATCTTGTGGCGGCGTTGCCGCTGGAGTGTCGCCCTCCTCAGTTTGAGACGCCTGAACGACGAGCGTCAATGTACGCGACGCGCTCCCGTAAAGTTCCGCGTCCACTTCGTCATTCAACTCGAACGTGATCGAATACGCCCCGGCTGTGGCGTTTCGAAGATCGCCGGCAAGCAGCCCTGACGCGTAGAGCGTCAGGCCGTCCGGAAGCGCGGACGAGGTTGACCATATAAGTATTCCTGATCCCCCGCTTCCCGATAACTGAACATGATACGACGCGCCTTCTCTGGCATTGGGCAGTGAGGCTGTAAGAATAGCGAGCCTGTTGGTCGCGTTCACCCGCATGGATATGGAAGCCGTCGTGCCGATGCGATCAGCTTCTTCCACTGATACGATGAACGTATACGCGCCCTCAGTGTCCGGATAGGGCGTGCCGAGAACGCGACCGTCGCCCATCAGCACGAGTCCCGGCGGCAGGCGCCCGCCGCTCACGTCCCAGCGCGCGTTCCCGGCGCTGTTCTCGGCTACCAATTGCACCGGTCCGTACGATGCGGCCTCCACCGCATCGTCGAGTGCCGTTGTCGTTACGCGCAGACGAGGAGTGAGGTCCGGGTCGATCACGAATTCATACGATACCCAAGCACTTGCGTGATTTGGTTCCTCTGCCAGCAGGTCGAGGTGGTACGTCCCTGCTTGATCAAGGAGCGGCGTGCCAAAGAGCGTTCCGTCTGGCGATATTTCGAGGCTCGAAGGGAGGTCGGAATACTGCACGGTCAGTGCATGGTTCCCGGTTCCTCCCCTGACTTCAAACTGCACTTCGTAATACTCCCGTTCAAGGGCGTTGGGAAGCCCGGCAGGCTCGATCGAGAGCTCGCCTTGCCATTCCACTTCGAGTTCGAACGTTTGTGGCTGGGAGTCGAAAAGGTCGGGCCAGAAGCGGTCGAAAGCTGTAATCTCGATCTGCCATACTCCAACTTCAGTGGGAGTGCCGGAGAGAATCCCGTGACGATCAGAATCGCGGCGTTCGAAGGTCATCCCCGGCGGGAGGTTCGTCCAAGCCCAGTTCCAGCCCACGTAGCCGACGCTCGGTCCCGTACCTTGGTAGGTCGCCTGCGATCCTTCGAATTCCAACAGATCGTAGTCTGCGGCAATCGTTCCAGCGGGAAGCACGGCGCCGGCGGGTTCGGCTATGGCGATGACATCGGTGGCGAAGACGGAGATGTCGAACTGTTTCTGGTCGGTATTGGCGCCGTCAAGGGCGTCAGTGACAATCACCATGTTGATGTATTTGACAAGCTCTGCATCGGGCGAAACGATACCACGAACATACCCATCCCGGGATAACGTCAAACCAGCGGGAAGGAGCGCCCCGCCCAGCGTGCCGAGGGACCAGGCATAGTTCCCCGAACCCCCGGTCGCCTCGAAGCGGAATGAATATTCCCGGCCGAGGAACCCCGGTGGCGCGGTCGTGCCTTCATAATTGCTCCCGTCATTCGGGAAAACCGTGGTGATTTCCACCGGCGGATTGCCGCTACCGTTATTATCGTTGCCATTCGGGTCTCCAATGTTCGAAGCGGATAACGCGCTCGCGAACATGACGATGGCAAACATGAGCGGGAAGCGTATCCATAAAGCATGTGAATGCGAGGAATGGTCGAACATGTTTCTCTCCTTAGAGTCAGCGGGTTAGGAGACGCCGGGACGTTGAATCCTACGAGAGAAACTTTAATAAAAATGAATATCCAGCACACGGAGTAGCGAGAAATAGTCTTCAGAATTATGAATGACAAGGGAAGCCTATCAAGAAAGATGAAGTGCAGCCGAAACGCTTCATTTTTTATCCGCAATCCTCTGGATACAATTTTCTTCGATTTTCCTGACCCCTTTGACCCCGTCTCTTTCGCTCCTATTGCATGGAAACGCTCACCATGAACCTTCAGCAAGATTTCGTCGCGATGGTGCAAAAGCATCAGGCCGGGATCTGGCGCTATTTGCGCTCACTCGGCGCTGACCACGCCACCGCCGATGACTTGACGCAGGAAACTTTTCTCGCTGTGTACCAAAAGCCTTTTGAGCGCAAGGACGGCGCGTCATGTTGGGCTTACCTGCGCACGGTCGCGCGTAATCGTTTCATCGATACGTTGCGAAAACGTAAGGCAGGTGCCGGGCAACTCGACATCGACGCGGTTGATGCTACGTGGAAGACGCTCGCGGCCAACGACGACGGCAGCCGCGCCAAGGAAGCGCTCAAGCAGTGTATGCAGCGCCTACCCGACCACGCGCGCCTAGCACTCGACCTTCAATTTCGCGATCGGGCTTCGCGTGAAGCCATCGCTCAAACACTCAACATGCAGGAAGAAGGCGTGAAAACTCTGATGCGGCGCATTCGCATGAAGTTGCGCCAGTGCATCGAACGCCGTTTAGGAATAGGGGGATAGGTATGTCATCCAACGACCCAGTTCTCGATACCTTGCTTGACGAAGTGATCACTGGCCGCACGCCGCCGGACTTAAGCGCCCGGATCGCGTCGCGCGCCCAAGGCGTTGAAGTCGCCGAGGACGAGATGTCACGCTCGCAGGCGATGGCGCAGGTGATCAAGTTGCACGAGCATCGCGCGGACCGCTGGTTGCGTACCGGGCTGGTCGCAGCAGCAGCGTTCATCATTGGCGTAGGTGTGTTTGCATGGTCACCGTGGAGCGAGGATGACGATGGAATTCCGATTTCGAATACCAACCTTCCTTACGTGGCCGATCTTGGCCCGGGGATCATTCCTGGCCGCGCGGCTTCGTTCTCCAAACGCAATGACATGCCGCAGCTCGACTCCGGCTACGCCCTTGTGAAGAAAGGTGCGAAGCCGATCTATGCGGGCGGCCGTAAGGTCAGTCCCCGCTCCGGCGACGCGCTGGTATGGGTGGGCGGGCAGCCTCAAGCTCGGGATATCGGCGAAATGCAGGATTGGGTACACGCGAACAATAACGTAAACCTTTCCTATGACGGTCTCGCCCGGCTTGCCTCGCCCGAAGGGTGGAACAGGCAGGGCGATGTATCGGTGTGCGTGCTCGACGGCGAGGTGGATTACGGCCCGGCGAAGTATACCGTGATAGAGAAGCCTCTATTCCGAGATGCTGACGCAATGTTCCAGTCGCTTTTCACCGGTCTCGACCGTGACGGCGACGGCGCTATCAATACCAACGAAAGCGCACTTAAGAGTTTTGCGGGGCTCGATCGCAATGGCGACGGTGTGCTCGACCTGAACGAGTATTCGTCCAATTGGACGAGGGTGCTGAAGGGCAACCTTGGCGAGAGCGGGGCGTTTGAGTTCAAGTATTCGACTCACGCGACGATGAACGGCAGGCCCATGGATGGGACAGTCTATGAGCAATCAGGCGAAGGCGATGCCGCGTTTGATGTGCTCGACAAGGACGGCGACGGTGTGCTCACCGCCGATGAAGCGCCGTGGGTGGACACGATGTTCAAGACCTACGACAAAAACTGCGACGGCATGGTGAGCCGCGACGAATACGCAATCGTTCCCGGCGCAAAATCCGCATTCCGCTCGTCGTTCCATAACGAAAAGCGCGAATCGTCGAACAGTTCCTCGAGTTCCAGCGATTCATCTTCGAGCGGTTCGTCTTCGAGCGGCGACATGGACCAGCGCGTGAAGGAGATGATGGACGAGATGAAGAAGCGCGTGGACGAGGAAATGGGCAAGGCGAAACAGGATGGCGGGACGGATGCGGCGAAATCCAGCTCCTCGTCCTCGCATTCGTCGAGCAGTTCATCGAATTCGTCCAGCGGCGACAGCCAGGGGCCAGCGCGCGAACTTGCCGACGAGATGCGCCAGCGCATGGACAAGGAGATGAAAGAAAAGACCAACGAGATGAAGAAGCGTATGGAAGAGGAAATGGAAAAGGCTAAGCAAAACGGCGGGGCGGGTTCATCCTCGTCGAGCTCATCGGGCGAGTCCACCGGGGACTCGTCCGGCAACAAGAAATCTACATCGCAGAAGTCATCGTCGAAGAGTCACAAGGAGTTCAAGAGCAAGGATCGCCGCGAAATTTTCGACCACTATGACGCCGACGGCGATGGCCTCATCAGCCGTCAGGAGTGGCCCTTTGACAAAGGTTTCGAGGAACTCGACACCAACGGTGACGGCTTCTTGACCTTCGAGGAAAAGTACCCCCCGCTAGATATCGGTAAGTAGAGTCTCCGGTATCCGGGAATCATCTTTGTGGTGTGATGGGGCGCATTCCTCGTTGGTTGATCGTAGCGTCACGCGCCCTCGTGTGACGGACTGATCACGGACAAAACGCCATGCGAGGGCGTGAGGCAAGCGCGCGAAGCGTGCGGTACGCCGAACGCATCTTGGCGCTACGCCCCCTATGTCTTGTTCATCTTTCAACCAACGCGGAATGCCCCCGGTGCGATTGGAATGAGGCGTAGGCGCGCGTCATCTGCTAAACTAGGCGCATGGCTCAGAAGATCGACAAGGACTACGCCCGCTTTCGCAACATCGTCAAGGGGCGAATCCGCAAGGAACTCCGCAAATATATGAGTCAGGGTGAGCTCGTTGCCCGCAAAAAAGGCGGCAAGGTTTCCATCCCGCTCCCCTCTATCGATCTGCCGCGCTTCAAATTCAACACCCGCCAGAAAGGCGGGGTCGGCCAGGGCGAGGGCGACGTAGGCGACCCGGTCGATGCGCAACAGGGCGAAGGTCAACCCGGTGAGGCGGGCGAGCAGCCGGGCGAACACGGCATGGACGTGGATGTCACGCTTGAAGAGTTGGCCGAGATTCTTGGCGAAGAGCTCAAGCTCCCGCGCATCGAACCCAAGGGCAAAAAGACTCTCGAAACCACCAAGCACCGCTTTGCGGGTATACGCCAGACCGGGCCGGAATCGCTGCGCCACTTCAAGCGCACGTACAAGCAATCCTTGCGCCGCGCGATCATGTCGGGCATGTACGACCCCGAGAACCCGATCCTGATCCCCGAGCGCGAGGACCGGCGTTACCGCGGCTGGAGCGAGAGCATCGTCCCCGAAAACAGCGCGGTGATGATCTACATGATGGACGTTTCCGGCTCCATGGGCGACGAGCAAAAGGAGATCGTGCGCATC
>JABWBM010000051.1 GCA_013360495.1 Planctomycetaceae bacterium | reverse complement strand
AGCAGCAGGGCGTCACACCGGGGCGTCATCCCGACGAAAGTCGGGATCCAGAGACGACCAAAGACTGGACTCCGGCTTCCGCCGGAGTGACGGAAAAGAAGGCTACTGCCGCCAAGAAGCCGAAAAAGAAAACGGCGAAGAAGAAATAGACGTGATACCGGCGACCACGCGTCATACCGGCGCGTCACCCCGATGAAAATCGGGGCGGTATCCAAGAATCAAGAGAAGACTGGATGCCGTGTCAAGCACGGCATGACGGATGAAGAAAAGACTGGATCCCGGATTTCGCCGGGGTGACGGACGAAGAGAAGACTGGATTCCGACTTTCGTCGGAATGACAACCAAAAGACTGGGCCCCGGCTTTCGCCGGGGTGACGGCATTGAATACAATGCCGTCCATGAAGCAGCCCGCGGTGTATATCCTTGCGAGCAGGCGCAACGGAACACTCTACACCGGCGTCACGAGCACCTTGCAAAAGCGTGTGCGCCAGCACAAAGAGGACGTGATCGAAGGCTTCACCAAGAAATACATCGTCAAAATGCTGGTCTACGTCGAGTATCACAGCGATATGCAGGCCGCCATCAAGCGCGAGAAGCAGATCAAGGAATGGAAACGCGCATGGAAGCTGGAATTGATCGAGAAAATGAATCCTGAATGGCGCGATTTGTGGGATGAATTGCGATAAATCATGCAAGCCTCACGGCCCCAACCGATACACCGCGCAGGGGCGGTAGTGGGCGAGCACGGCGCGCACATCGGCGGGCTTCACGGCGCGAAGGCGGCGGTACTCTTCAGCCGCCGACAGGACATGCCCAACACTCTGCTGCACAAGGAGGCTCGAGATCGGCGCGCCGGGGGAATCCTGATCGATCAAGTAGTCCTCGATCACCATATTACGCGCAGCCGAGAATTCCTTCTGATCGAAGCCGCTCTTTTTTAATCGTTCTAGCTCGTGACGCACCAAGCGTTGTACTTCGCCCGCATGCTCCGGCTCGACACCGGCATAGGCAACGCTCAAACCCGTGGCTGAACTGACGAAGCTGCCCACGGAATACGCCAGGCCATGTTGCTCGCGCACGACGCGAAAGAGCCGCGAGGCCTGCATGCGCCCGAAAATAGCGTCGGCGTATTGCAACGCGGCGAATTCCCTGGACACGACGTTGATACCCGTGGCATGGGTGAGGACGACGAAGGACTGTTCGATCTTGTGTTTCTCGCCCTTTGAGCGGACAGCGCGTGGGGCGGGTGCAACTTCGTTCTTTGGTAACGCGTTTGGGCGTGTGCGCGCCATATCGCTGAAGCGTTTGCTGAGAAGCGCGATGCACGTCTGCGCGTTTACATCGCCCGACACATAAAAGGCCAGCGGCGCGCGCGCCAACAGTGACCGGTAGAACGCGAAGAGTGCGCGGTTATCGAGCTCTTCCACGTCGCGCTCGGAGCCATAGTCGGGGATGCCGTAGGGGCTGCCCGCCGGGAAACTCGCTTCAACAGCCTTGCGGATTGCATATTCGGAACGGGCATCAAGCTGACCTCGGATATCGTTCAGCAATTGCTCACGCTCGGATTCGAAGACGGTTTGTGAAAACGCCTTACCCTCCACCAGCGGCTCGCACAGCACCTCATACAGCAAATCGGCAATCTTTTCGAAATCGCCACGGCCGAGATAGCGGGGGCTCGGGCAGCGCATCGAGATCGACAATTGTTGCAACCGGCCGAGCCTGCGGACGTCAGCCTTGACGGTCGTGCCGTAGAGTTCTTCGCAATAGCGCGACAACAACGCGATATTGGGGTGTTTCGCCGTTGCCCTGCGCAGCAGGTGAGGCAGCAACGCGCCTTGAGCCGCATGCCGTTTGTTCATGGGAAGAGTGAGCACGGCGCGCAAGATGATGCTTTTGAATTTCTTCGACGGCGCGACGTAGTAGTCGATGTGGTTGGCGCCTCGCATGTGCGTGAACTCACGCACACGGTCGAATCGGGCTGGACGCCGGGATGCCATGGGCAGCACTGTAGCTTCAAATTGCGATGATGGAGACAGGGTAGAAAACGATGCGAGGCGAGCCGTAGCGTCACGCGCGCTCACGTAACGTCTTCTCTTTGGCCTAAGACGCCCCGCGGGGCGCGGGGCGCTACACCCCCGGCGGCACAGGCGTATGGCGCTACAAGTTTTACGTAGGCTATTTTGCCTTCACGCCTTCGAAGAGTTTCAGGTATTCGCCGTACCCTTCCGCTTCGAGCTTCCCGACCGGGATGAAGCGCAGCGACGCGGAGTTGATTCAGTATCGTTGTCCAGTGTTGCTCTTGCTGTCGTCGAAAATATGGCCGAGGTGGGAGTCGCCCTCCTTTGACCGCACTTCCGTCCGCGTCATGCCAAAGCCACGGTCGGTCTTCTCAAGAACGCTTGCCTTGTCGATGGGCCTGGAAAAGCTCGGCCAGCCGCAGCCCGAATCGTATTTATCGATCGAACTGAACAACGGCTCGCCAGTGACAATGTCGACGTAGATGCCCGGCTCGTGGTTGTCCCAGTATTCGTTCTTGAACGCCGGCTCCGTGCCGTCCTGTTGCGTCACGCGGTATTGAAGGTCGGTGAGCTTGCGTTTGAGTTCCGTGTCTGACGGTTTCATATATTTTCCGTTCGTGCCCGCTTGCGAGGGGGGCGCTGCGTCGCTGTATTGGCTGTCAGCACAGGCCACAAGAGCCACGATAGCCAGGCCCATGCCTAACATTTCTCTCGCATACCCATTTCGCATGTTCATCAGTTTAGCACATTGCGCGATAAAGACCATGATTCGGCGTGACCGGATAACGCACGACCAGATATCCGGTTACAATGCGATGCGCCGAATGAAGCAAATAAAGCAACAGCCCCCCTGGTATGTCGCGGCGTTCGGGCCGCACTACCTCAAGGTCTACGCCCATCGTGACGAACGCGACGCCTCACGGGCGGTCGCGTGCGCCGAGCGGGCGCTCGGGATCAGCCCTGCGACGCGGCTGCTTGACCTGTGCTGCGGCGCGGGCAGACACCTGAGGCTCTTCAATGCCAAGACCGTCGGCCTCGATCTCTCTCTGCCCTTGCTCGCACACGCCCGCCGCGAAGGCGTGAATGCGCCTCTAGTGCGCGGCGACATGCGCACGCTGCCCTTCGCCGGCGGTAATTTCGATGTCGTGGTGAACCTCTTTACCAGCTTTGGATACTTCGACGACGACGGCAATCTCACCGTCCTGCAAGAGATCGCGCGCGTGCTTCGCCCCGGTGGACAGGCCATGCTCGACCTGATCAACCCGCCGCACACCCTTGCCCGTCTCGAAGCCCAATCTGAAGAACGCCGCGATGGTATGACACTTTTCATCGAGCGCGCATTTGATGCGGTAGGAAAACGGCTCGTGAAAACCGTCAAGATCGCCTTCGATGACGGCTCGCCGGAGGTGCGCTATCAGGAATCTGTTCGTATCTATGAGCAACCAGAACTGGATAGCCTGTTGACCCGTGCTGGACTTGCAGCCCTCAAGCGTCTCGGGTCGTTCGACGGCGCACCCTTTGACATCTCGTCCCCCCGCCAAATCGTGATCGCAGGCCGCTAGCGCCCGTCTCACATTTCTGCTACAATAGCTGCCACGTCGACGGGATGTCGACACGACGCTTGTCTGTGGCACTGCGGACTTTTGCCATCGACCGGCGCACACTGTGGAGGGAACCATGTCACCGATTTCCGGTATCAATCCGGGCAACGGCCCGAATTCCGTTCAGCCGAATCCAACCGAAGCGCGACGCTCGTTGCTCGCAGCGGCAAGCCGTATCTTCGAAAGTGAAAACGGCGAGCGCAACGCACAGGCCACGGGACGTTTTGCCGCCCAGCGTGGCTCGCGCGGCGATGGCGTCGGTGGCGCGATTGACATTCAAGCCTAGCGGCTCGCTACTATCGCTATACCTTTGCTCGCGCCCCGCGGGCGGCTTCGATCCATGAGCGCGCGCTGAATTGGCGCTCCGCGATGCGCTTGGCCTGAATGATCATCTCCCGCGATGGTTTCCACGCCTCCAAGCGAACGCCCAGGGATTTCGCCACAGCATCCTTCAACTGTTGCGCCGCGCGAGCGGGCGTCAGCGCAACGTCGCCGGATATTTCGCGCAACCCGACAGCCCACGGCGCGATGGGTGAACAACCAACAGCCAGCGAACCATGCTGGAGCAAGAGACCGGCACGGGAGCGTTGAGCTGAGCCAAGAAGCTTTCGCGTGGCTGGCGTCTTCATGTTTAACGCTACGGCACTTCTCGCCCGTAGGACGTGGTCATCGGCACAAACAGGGAATCGCCCCGCCTCGCACACCACGTCGTAGGGCGAGCGCCGCATGAAGCACCAGAATGTTTCTGAACTCGCCGCATCCGCTGCGCTCGCCATGCACAAAGCGCCATCGCCAAGACCGTAGACTTCCATAATTGCGCCAATCCACGCCCGATGCATGCGCTCGTACGCCTGCTCCCGGCGTGTCAGGTCGAGCGCATCAAGGGAACCAACCAGCGAATAGGTGAGTTCCGTGTCATGGAAAATCGCTCCGCCGCCGGTGGTGCGGCGTGTCACCGGAACGCCGCCAAGCAGCGCTTGGGTGTCGCCATCAAAGACCTGAAAGCGTCCGAGGCTAACGGTACCCGGGTTCCAGCCATAGAAGCGCAGCACCGGGCGATCCGGCGGCGAGAGAAAGAGCGCCTGATCCAGTCCCATGTTGAAAGGGCCGTCGGCTTCGGCATAGTCAATGAAGAAGAGAGTGCGGCTCATGGGACTACTTCGCTGAACGTGGGAATGAGTGCGTCCCGCGTTGATGGAACATGACACAACATGTAGCGCCCTGCGCCCTCGCAGGGCGTCTTGTCGTTTGATCGGTACGCCCCGCGGGGGCGCGGGGACGCTACAATCCACCAACGCGGGATGCCCATCGGGAAAGCCGCACTATAACAGGGAAGCCATGCGCGCGCAGAGCCCCATACCCGTCATCGTCATGGCGTCCATCGCGCCCGTGCTGACGCTCATGGCGCTTGTCATCGATGACGAACGGTTCCCAATCGCAGCGCTGCGCCCCACAGAACTGCCAGACACTACGGCCGCTCTCGCGGTAACACTCGGACCGATCCTGTGCGCGGTTACAAATGACCGCATGCGCGCATTTCGTCTTGCTGCGGCGTTTCTCGCAACACTGACGATTGCAGCCGGAACACTCGCGTCTGCCGCCGTATGCCGCGGGCTGTATCCGCCATCCTTCGACGTTCAGCGGTTGATCGTCTTCAGCCTCGTCACATCGCTCGCTGCTGCCGGCATCGTGCTCGGCGCACGATCAAGCGGAATGCGTCCCGGATGCGCGACGGCCGCAATCATGGCGCTCTACGCGCTTCCGCCCTTCTTCTTCTATATCACGGCAGAGTTGGCTTCCGCGCCGGTGGTGTTCCTCAAGAACGCCTCGCCCATGTGGGCGTATTTGGGCAACGAAGCGGTGTCTGCCGGGTTCGCCATGCTGGGCGGCGCGGGTTGGAGCGTGGCGCTCTTCCACGAATGGCGGCTGTGCAGGCGCGCATGGAGGCGCCATGCGAGATAATGCCATGTCAAACTCCCGTCATGCCCGCGAAGGCGGGCATCCAGAATTGTCCAAGAAAAGACTGGTTTCCCGCTTCCGCGGGAATGACGTCCGTTTGGAATCCATCTTTTGGAGTCCAATTCTATGGATAGGTATCGCCCTTCTTGCTGTACCACTCTTGGCGCAGGAGCAGGCGCGGGTGCGCGTCCTGACTGCGCCATTCACACGCCAGAACGAGAACATTCCGCTCGTCATTGAACTCGCCCATCCTGCGCGCGAGGCCGTCGTCACCATCGGCGAAAGCATAAGCTACCGCATCGTCTCCCCCGCAGAATGCTTGGAGCTTGCGGTCTTCGCGCCCGCCCGCGCGACGCAGTTGACGCTCGCTCTTGACGGCGCAGCGCCAATAATCGTCGAACTGCCGCGAGCCACCGTCCCACGGGATGAGCGTAGCCGCCTCGTCGCCGTGTTCAGCCGCGCGCCTGTGGAAATGGCCGGACTGCTGGGCGAACGCCTCGCTCCGGCGACCGCCCTCGTTCACCGAAACGTCGCCGACCTGCCCGCCCATTGGGACATGCTCACGGCTTTCGACGCCGTGGTGTTTGCAAGCTCTGCCGGGCTTTCGCCGCAACAGTCAAGCGCACTCGAGGGATACCTCGCCAGCGGCGGGATCGTCGCGGTCTTCGGCTCCGCGCTTTTTGAAGGCGGCCGCGCGGCGCCTTTTGCGGCCCTCCGGCATGGCGTCACGACCAATGCAAGCGACGGCACGACCATCACGCGTTACGGCTTCGGCGCAGGCCAGGTGCTGCATATCCCGCGCGATATCGCTTTCGCTTCGTCGCCCGTCACGCTCGCGCAAGAAGGCCTCACGGCCGGTTTCACTCGCGGCCAAGCCATGGGTGGCGACAATTTCGGACCGCCGCTCTTTCTCGATCAACCAGTTTTGCGAATCAACGGATCCGATCAATTCAAGGCGCTCGCCGCCAGGCAAGGCTCGTCGCAGGCGCTCATGTTGCTCGTTATGTGTGTTGGCGTCGCCGCGCTCGCGTGCGTGCTTTCCTTCGCATTGCCGGCAAGAAGGCGCTTTGCTATTCCGCTCATGACGTTGACCACTGCGTCTATTGTCGTCGCCGCCCTTGCGATCGTTTACAGCGAAGACACACCCGTCATCCATCACCAAACCCTGCTTGCCGGCGCAGACCGCGAATTGGCGCTCACGACATCAATCATCGCAAGCGATCCCCGTGGAACGGCGCGTACACTCGCGCTCGATGCGGACACCGTGGTTACACCGCTCGATGACAGCGCAAACATGCGCTTCGACATCAGCGGGAGTCAACGCAGCGTGACACTCGCTGCAGGTAGCGCAATTCGTGTCGATAAGCCATTGATTCTGACGGCATCATTGCCGGAAACAGAACTCGCCACGCTCCACGGCGGCCGCGCGTCCTCGCCGCACTTCTCTGGCGACGTTCACTATCGCGATCTGCCATCGGCGCTCGGGGCGGCGCTTCCCCTCGACATGGCGCCGATCCTTGACGACTGGCTTGAGCGGCACGTCTGGGGCGGGTCCTCGTGGCGGCTGTGGCTGATCGACCCGAGCGACCGCTTCGTCGGGGTGTTCCCTGCGGATAATCCGGCGCTCACGGTCTCGCGCATTCTCGCTTTCAGTCCGCTGGATTGACCGTTCCGCCGCCCGCCTCGACGTTGCCTTTGCTATAGTCCCAGCCCATGGAGCTGCCGCTCTATCTTGTTCCGGCGATCGCCTTCGCGCTCACGTTATTGTTCTTCCCGCTCTCGCGATTACCGAAAACATCGCGCCTAATGGCTGCCATCGCTGTCTCGGCGGCGTTGTTCACCACACCATTCTTCGTCGCCTATGCCCCCATCGACCGCTTCTGCGCGGCGCTCTTGAGCGCGGCATTCTGGCCGAAGATCTGCGACACCTACGTCGGAACGCTTCACGGCGTTCGTATGACCTTTCCGCAATACCTGCTTTTTGTGGCGCACCCTTTTTCTCTCGTCTGGCGCAAACTTCACCTCGAACCACGGCCCCCGTTGCGTGAAAACCTCGTGCGGCTGCTCTACGGTGCGTCACTGTTTGTGCTCGGTTACGGCGCCTATCACCTCCTCAAAAGCCGAGACATGCCGCACCAGCTCATGGAGTATTTCGCGGGTGTGATCCCCTACCTGATCGCGGCTTACGGCATCACGGTGATCGCCGTGGCAGGGTTCCGCTTCACGGGTATCAGGGCGCGCGAAATGCATTACAACTTTTTCCTCGCACGCACGCCCGCTGACTTCTGGCGCCGCTGGAACCGTCCCGCTGGGCAAATCTTGTATGAGGATATTCTCAAGCGGTTTCGCGGCAGCCGCAGCATAGCGCTCGCTACGCTATTCACCTTCGCCATCAACGGATTGCTGCATGAATGGATCGCACTCGTCACCAACGGCGTGTTCAACGGCTTTCAGATGATCTTCTTTATGCTGCAGGGCCTCGCGGTGCTGGCGACACGCGGCTTCAAACCTACGGGCTGGGCGGTTGTACCGTGGATTCTTGGGACTTTGATCTTCAACGCTTTCACTACCATGCTCGCGTTTACGGCGTTCCCGCGCGTATCCCCCATCGAAGTCAACGCCCTTAACCCGCTGCCGCCGAGCATTTTGGATTTGTTTTGACGCCCTTTGCTGGGACTGTGGCGCAGCGCTGTCCTGTGCTATATTCCCCCACCGGAGAAACCCATGCCCCCACGTGTCCGCGAGAAAACCATCAAGCACAAGCACCAGACCGAATCGCTGCCCGCAGGCACGCTGGGCCATCGTGACGCCCTCGAAAAGCTCAACCAGCTCGAAGCGCAATCCAAACTTGGCGGCGGCGCTGCCCGCATCAAAAAGCAGCATGAGAAGGGCAAGCTCTCCGCCCGCGAACGCATCGACCTTTTGCTCGACGAGGGCAGCTTCGAGGAGATCGACGCCTTCGTCACCCACAACTTCCCGGGCGAAAAAATTCTCGGCGACGGCGTCATCACCGGCTACGGCAAGGTCAACGGCCGCCCCGTCTGCGTCTTCAGTCAGGACTTCACAGTCTTTGGCGGCTCGCTGGGCGAACGCTTCGGCCAGAAAATTTGCAAGGTGATGGACATGGCCATGAAAAATGGCTGCCCCATCATCGGCTTCAACGACTCCGGCGGCGCGCGTATTCAGGAAGGCGTGGTCAGCCTCGGCGCCTACGCCGACATCTTCTTGCGCAACACTTTGGCGTCCGGCGTGATCCCGCAGATCAGCGCGATCCTCGGCCCCTGCGCGGGAGGCGCGGTCTACAGCCCGGCCATTACGGATTTCATCTTCATGGTCGAGGGTACGAGCCACATGTTCGTCACCGGCCCCGCCGTGGTCGAAACCGTCACCCATGAGAAGGTCAGCTTCGAAGACCTTGGCGGCGCGGAAGCACATGCTGCAACTTCCGGCGTCGCGCACTTCCGTTCGCCATCGGAACCGGAGTGCATCGAGGCCATCAAGCGCTTGCTCTCCTATCTGCCGCAGAACAATCTGGAATCGACACCTTTCCTCGCCGACGACGACCCCGAGCGCGAGGACGAGCGCCTCGACACCATCATCCCCGACAACCCGGCCAAACCCTACAACATGCTCGACGTGATCGAGACCGTCGCCGACGGTCACGCGCTGCAACAGGTTCACGAGGACTACGCCCAGAACATCATCACCGGTTTTGCGCGCCTCGGCGGCCACGCGGTCGGCATCGTCGCCCAGCAGCCCATGGTGCTCGCCGGTTGCCTCGACATCCACAGCAGCATGAAAGCCGCGCGCTTCGTGCGCTTCTGCGATGCATTCAATATTCCATTGATCACGTTTGTCGATGTGCCAGGCTTTCTGCCCGGTGTCGCGCAGGAACACGGCGGCATCATTAAGCACGGCGCGAAGCTCTTGTACGCGTACTGCGAAGCGACGGTTCCAAAACTGAGCGTCATCACGCGCAAGGCCTACGGCGGCGCATACGACGTAATGAGCTCCAAGCACATTCGCGGCGACGTGAATCTCGCCTGGCCCACGGCTGAGATCGCAGTCATGGGCGCCGAGGGCGCGGTCAATATCCTCTACGCGAAGGAGTTGGCCAACGGCGAGGGTAGTGAGGCGAAGCGCGCTGAACTGCTGGCCGAATACCGCGAGAAGTTCTGCAACCCCTATGAGGCAGCCGCGCGCGGCTACATCGACGCGGTGATCCGCCCGCGCCAGACGCGCAAGCGCCTGATCAAGGCGCTGGAACTGGTCAGGAACAAGCGCGACACCAACCCGCCGCGCAAACACGGGAATATCCCGCTGTAGTGGGCTTCTCACGCCTGCGTCTTGTAGCGTCACGGCTATGCCGTGACGTCATGCCCGCGAAGGCGGCCATCCATCTTCTCTTCCGTCACTCCGGCGCAAGCCGGAGTCCAGTTTTGTCCTTCATCTTTCTGGATCCCGGCTTTCGCCGGGATGACGCTTGGTATGGCCAGCATCTCCCTTACACCACATCCACGACTTGACCGGCATTCGCCTTCAACACGCGCTCGAAATCCGCGCCTTTGCGCAGCTCGATAAAGGGCTGGCGAAAACCAATGTCGATCAGCCACGGCCAGTGGCGCTTCCCGTTCACTACCGGCGTGACGATGCGCCCAAGCTTGCGCCGCGCTACGAGATACGTTTCCGTCATACGCTCAAGCGTTTCTTCGTCAGTGGTTGCAGGCTGCCCGTCCAGCACCCAAAGAAAGAACGCATCCACCAGCGGCAGCCGCTCCATGGCCATGCACGCACCGTAGACCGGCCCCTCGCGCCAGTGCTCGTTGTGGAGTAGTTCCCAACCCGGCGCGTTGACCTGCGCCTCCACGTCGTCGGCGTTCGGCCCCAGCACCACCATTCGCGGGCCGGTTGCGATCTCCTCGAGCGCCATCATGGCGCGCGCAGCGGCCGGCGCACCACCCTGATCGGCGAGCGCTAGAGCGCGGCCACGCGCGTCAGCCTGATCGGCCACGACAATAGCGGCATACACAGCAGCAACCCGGGGTTCCATGACGACATCTTACTACGGCCGCTTTTCAAGAGCAGCAGCTTATGCAACATGCCTTATTATCGTGACGAAGAGAAGTTCATTGAGCTTTCAGAACATCTAGTATCTGTTTTCCTAAATCCGTTAGTTCCGCTTTGAATCCAACCCTACCAGGTTCAACGTTATCCAATTCCTTCCACTCAAGGTTCTGGATGATTCCGTCGTCTGCTGCGCGTGCAAGAACATCACGACCTCGTCGGCCCTTTGGAGAATTCCCGTTCATCTCTTGAAAAATTCCGTCGTTTTTTGTGTCCTCAAGTATATTCAAATAGCGATACAACAAGCCTAAATCTGTCTCTTCATTGTGCTTCCCGCCGCCATATCGAGGAATGACAACGGCAGGCCCAATTTCTCTTTGTACGACTTTGAGAATTTGAGAGTTATCGGCGTCCTTTGGTAATTGTTGAATCTGATTGGCCAATTTTCTCGAAATGTCGTCTGTGCGAAATTTTATACCTGATGGAGTAGCTTCTCGAATTCGTGGAATTAGTCCTGCAATATTTTCGATGCACTTATTGATTGGATTTCGGAAAAGTGCGGCTAACGTAAGAATGCAGGCAGGCCAGATTATCGCTGGAAGAATAATTGAGGACCATTTTGCAAATTCCTGATCATGCGAGGCAAAGATCGCACAGCCGACTAACAGGGCTACCAATACAACAACTCCAGCCATGCCTCCTCCTTTGTGCCTTCGTGGCTCAGATCTTCATCAGCCCATCCGCGAATGCTTCGATCCCCGCATAATCCGCGCCGATGGGGCAGACCTGTTCGCATTTCATGCAGCCGGTGAAGCCGCCTTGGCGCTGGATGGTCATGGCGTACCAGATTTTGAGCGTCTGCTTTTCGCGGATCACGTCCTCAGCCTTCTCAAGATTGGGCGCTTTGAACATGCGCTTGAGCTGATCCACCATGGCGTGCGGCCCTTCAGGCTGGCAGCTCTTCGAGCAGGCATCCGCATCCAACGCACGATAGTCTTTGAGTGCGGCGCCCTTCTTCGCCTTGGTCGGGATCGCATCCTCGGGGCAGATTTTCGCGCAGCGGCCACAGGCTTCCGCCCCCGGGCAAAGCTCGTCAGTGAACGGCGCGTCCGGCTCCACGGCGAGGTCGGTCAACACGCCCGACAAAAACACACGCGGGCCATATTGCGGCGTGAGCAGCATCATGTTCAGCCCAAGCGAGCCAAGCCCAGCGCGCACGGCAGCTTGGCGCAGCAAGAGCGAGCCCTGCCCCGCGGGCGATGAGAACCCCACCGGCTGGCGGCGCAGGTCCGGCATCGTCGCCGAGATCACGCCTGCCATGGTTCCCTGCGACTCAAGCCAGTAGGCAAGCTCGCCGCTCTCTTCCTCAAGATGGCGGACGATGCGGCCATTGTTGTATTGGGCGAGGCTCGCGTCGGAGGTGGTGACATTGCCGCGCAGGTTGCGTTTAACGAGCACGATCAGCGTGGTCAGGCTTTGCGACACGCGCGAAGGCTTGTCGTAGTCCGGCGCGTCGGCCTCGAGATCGGCCCAGCGGACGAAACCCACGAGGTCAGCGCCCAACTCGAGGGCCTTTGAACGGATGTGAGCTTTGGCCGGTGTCATGGAATACCTGAATTTTTACCACAAACGCAGGGTGCCCAGAAAAGAGAAAACCTCAGAGCCCAGGTGAAAATATAATGGGCTATACATGTTTTTTGTGCGGCCGAACGGCTTCGCGTGAAAACGCTTTCTCCATGGTCCCCTAAAAATCTGTGGTGAATTCTTTTCGAATTTACCCGCGGGCGGCGATGCGCCGGGCAAGCTTGATCGTTGTAGGGCTGACGGATCCGGTGCGGGATGCGGTATAAAGCGCGTCGATCAGATCCATCCAATCGAGACGCTGCGCGTCGGGGATGTCGAACTCGAAGCAACTGCAATGATAGACGGCGGTGGCCCACTCGCGCAGGGCAGCCGGGCTGTCATTTTCCTCGACGGCTTTCAGCAAGCCACGCGCGATGTCAACGCATTCGACCCGCGCTCCGAGGTGCCGCGGATTTCGCGTGGAGATGATGGTTTCCTGTTCGCTCTTGGTGACGGAAAATTCGACGCCAATGCTCCGCAACGCGCCGAGCGGCGCTTCCCCGTGAACGATGTCGAGGATCAAATTGATTTCAGCGGTATCCGGCATTCTCAAATCCAACCCCGGCTGTACTCGTCTCCGGGTATCAAACCCCACACCGTCGGGATACACGACACATCGTCAAAAAACAAGCGTTCATCAAAACTTAATGTGATTCCACTCATATATTCATCGGCACATTTTCGCGCAAGGTTGACGCCTTTTGCAAGATATTCCGGCATTTCACTGACAAAAATGTTCCAGCGAAAATGCTCAATCCATTTTCTTTGTTGCCTTGCTCATGGCTCAAGAAGACGGCTTCAACAAACCTCTGCAACGCGCTAAAACAACAGGGGGCGCGCAACACGCACGCCCCCTTCATACATGTGGGCCGAACAAGGACCTTGCCCCCCCTAAAATCAGCAAGTATCCCACGCATCGACCCAACAAGTTTCAACTCGGGAGTAAGGGTAACTTACGACCGTCACCCAAATATCACGCAGCCGCCCCATTTATGCCATACCTTCCATTGCGAATTGGCTGATACTGGTATCACAACCGGCACCGCAGGTTTTCGCCGTATCCATTGAAGTCGCTCCCCATAAGCCTATGATGGAGAACTCAACGTCATGTCAGGCGGCTACTAGTCTTCACTAACGGGAGGCGTGATGCGAGCGTTGGCGCTGGTCGTTTCTGTGTTTTCCCTGTCGGCGGTCCTTGGTGTACCCGCAGATATGGTAGACGCTCAAGGCCGCGTCCGTGATCGCGTAGAAAAGCGCAAGGCCGAACGCGAATCAGAAAAGAAGGACGGCATACCCGGCACTGAAACAAAGGACGGCGACATCACGGATCGTGAGAAGCAACCGAGCGCGAGGCGAACGGCATACGAAGTTGAGGTACGCGCTGATCTCGCCTACGTAACTGGCGACGATGCTGACAAGGAAAAGCATAAACTCGATATCTATGCGCCCAAGGGCGTCGAGAGCGCGCCCGTCCTGATGTTCGTCCACGGCGGCGCATGGAAATCCGGCGACCGCAAGCAGTACGATGACTTCGGCAAACGCTGGGCGAAGCTCGGCTTCATGACGGCTGTGGTCAGCTACCGTCTCACGCCGGCCATGGCGGCGAAGTCTGCCCTGAAGCACCCCGACCATGTCAAGGATGTGGCTCGCGCATTCGCGTGGGTCAAGAAGAACGCGAAGGAATACAAAGGGGACGCAGCAAATCTTTGGATCGCCGGCCACTCGGCGGGAAGCCATCTCGCGGCGCTTCTCGCCCTCGACGATCAATACCTCAAGGCCGAAGGCTGCGCGAAGAGCGACATCAAAGGCGTGCTGGCGCTTTCTGGCGTTTATTCGACAGAGATGGTGGGGCGTTTCGCCGATGTCTTCGGCGATGACGCGGCAGGCCACGCGAAGGCTGCCCCGCTCGGGCATGTGAGCGACAAGCAGCCGCCATTCTTGGTGTGCTACGCTGACCACGATGTTCCTTCCATGCGTGAGGACTCCGCGAAGCTTGTGGAAGCCCTCGAGGGCAAAAAGTCGGACGTGGAAAGTTTTAAAGCGCCCGACCGGAATCACATTTCGCTCATCCGTCAATTTGGCGAAGCAGAAGACGAGGCGACAATCAAAGCGCTCGCGTTCATAGCTGTGCGCGGCGGTGCGAAGCCTTCAGCCAAGCCCGAGAACGAAGAAAGCGAACTACCTTCCGGTTCAGAAGAGCCGGAGAACGAGGCAGGCCCTTCGAACCAGGACGGCACACCGGCAGAGAATACCAGCCCCGGCGAATCTGCAGGTTCAAGTGAAGAGCCAGAGGACTTTTGACAGCCCATGAGCGAATCGCTCAAAAAGAAACTCGCGATCGTCGCCATTATCACGGCTGCCGCGTTGCTGTTGCTCGGGGTTTACTTCTTTTCCGGTTCCGGAGCGATGGCGCCCGGGTTTCAGGATGCGGTGAAACAGCGTCAGCAGCTTGGCCGCTGAATCCGGTTATCGGACAGTCTGGGCCGGGGCCGCGCTCACCTCATCGAGCAACGGCAGCGCCACACGTTTGAAGTCAGCCGCTCCTAGGGTCATCGTTCCCCACGATGGCGAGCGTTCATGGCTCAGAGCTTGCATGTCATGGAGCGTCACCAGCCACGCTTCGTACGCGACGTCGTCCACAACGAAATGCGCGCCTTCGTCCGATGGCAATGCGAAAACAAAAGCGAACACCGGCTCGAAACCGGCGCCGAAAGCCTCGCGCCAGCCGTCAAGGTTGGCGAGGTCTTCCTTCGTCACCCAGCAATTCACAGTACCCGCCCGCGCGACCTTGCGGCCCTTCACTTCGAGCAACAGATGAACACTTCCCGGCCGGTAGACGACGAAGTCGAAATTCTTGAACGTGCGGCCCACGGCGGAAGCCATGCGCGTCTCGCGCACGGGCACAAGCGGCACTTCGCGCCGTAGCAGCTCGCGCTCCAGCGCCCATTCATAATGATTCGATCGCCTTGCCATCCCGTTGCTTTCTTCTGCCGATTGCGAATGCCCGCTGTTGATCGCCTTCCGCCTTGCGGCCGATCTGCCTCATGCGCAGCGTCAGTTCCGCGCGCAGGGTTTCGAGGTCACCGGCGTCGCGCGAGATATACATCGGTTGGCCGGCATAAACGCGCACGCGGGTGAAAGGCAGCGGCACTTCGAACTGATCCCACGATCCATCGAAACGGAGATACCGCCCGAAGGATCCGGTCATGGGAATGATCGGCTTTCCACTCAAACGCGCGGCGTGGAGAATACCGTCGTGGATGCAGTGTTTCGGGCCACGCGGACCGTCGGGTGTGATGGCGACGGTCGCGCCATCGGAGAGCTCGCGCACGACATCTTTGAGCGCCTCCGCCGACCGGCGGCTGCTGGAGCCGCGAATGCAGTTTCCGCCGAGATCGCGGAAGATGCGAGCGATCAGGTCGCCGTCGGAACTTTCGGAAACCAGCGCGCGGATGCGAGTGTTACACAAACCACGCCCAAAAAGTTGGCGGAAAGCGAGCACGATCGATAGCAGTTTGTGGTGCCAGCAACAAGCGATGGCGCCACTGCCGTCGATCGTGCGTTCCATGACGCCATGGGGGGCGTCGATTGGGAAAGGACTCTTGAGCAAAGTTGAATCAAGCCACATGCGCACTAGCAGGCTCGCGGCGCCATGGGAAAAGCGCGTTAATGCATCGGTCCTCACACGGCGGCTTCCGCCAAGACGGCGTATGGCGCTCAAGCGATAAAGAGCACCTGCGTCAGTAATCGGAGTTGCCGCGTTTCCTCTCATACGGGCTTAACTATACAGAACTACACACTCTGGCGGAAAAAAAACGCCAAAACGTCGAATTCCGATATTGCACATATAATTCATTTCGCCCATTCTCGTTGCCCTTGAGGGGTTCGGCTGTTATCATTTTGCCGCAGAGCCGTTTTTCGAGGCGTGCGCACGCGAAAGCAGACTACAGTTGTCTGGCTTTGTGATTCAGTGTCCTTTTTTTGGGGTAAAGACAGGACGGGGCTGAATATGGTTCGCAAGACCCAGAAGTTGTTGCTCGCGATAGCGCTCGTCCTGATGGCAAGCCAGATGTTAAACGCCGCCGAAACGGCTCCGATCGCACTGCCTGGAGCTTCCGGCGACCAGGCGCAAGTCTTTCGCGCTACCGAATATCACATCGACAACACAGGCGTTAGCGTTGCCGGCGTGAACATTTCGGCGAGCACATTCGACGCCGCCGAAACCACATTCGACCTCGAGTTGCAACAAGACCTCGACACCGACGGCAACTACTTCGTTATGATTCGCGGTTCGAGAGTGCCTGACGGCGCATCTATTCCCGACAACGACTACGTACGTGTCACCGCCGATCCCTTCGGTACGGGCGATCTTAACGTTTCTTCCGCCGCCGACGTCATCCAGCTCACTCGCCGCGTTGGCGACGTCCAATGGGAGGGCGTCATCACGGTTGTCGAGTGTCTCTGCTCTCCGAAGCAGCATGGCTTCAAGCTTGTCGACGTTACAACGATCGCCATGGCCAACGGAGCGACGAGCGGAACAGAAACCACGAACACAACCGCCGGTGACTCGACCCGTATCGTCCCCTTCGGCGGCTACCGCGGCGGTGGCGCGTCCTTTGACGAAGACGCGACGGCGAACAACGAAGGCGTATCCGTTTACACGCAACTGACTGTCAATGACACCAAAACAATCGGCTGGACCAGAAATGCCGGCGGTTCGACACTGCGAGCCGCCACAGCAACAGTGTACTGGGTCGAATGGGGCGCGCAGTGGACGATCCAGACGGTGCAAGTTTCTGACGATGCGGGAAGCTCTGACGGCGACTGCAGCACCGCGGACGAATATTTCACGGCGGCGCTTTCGACGTCTGTCACCCGCGCTGATACGTGGGTGTGGGGATGTGGCACCGCTTCACTTGCCGGTATTGGAACCTGCGCGGAGGGCTGCATTCTAACGCTCGGAGACGGTCAGAACCAAAATGCTTCCGAATCGACGGTCGCCATGAGTCATCTGATTACCTCCGGTATCGCGACAACGTACACCTTTCAGGCCTATACCATGACGCACACTGGCCTGAATGTCAGCTACGTATACTCGTCGACCGGCGACACCGAAACTGGAACCGTCGATATTGACATCGATACGGCCGTAACAGCAGCAACCGAAGAGAGCATGCGGATGAGCGTTGCCTACACGGCATGTGTTGGCACAGGCACCAACCACCCACGCAGCCGCATATGGTCGTATTATCTCGACGACGACACCATCCATCTCGGACGCGGACGAAGCACTGGCAACATCTGCGGCTGGGCGCAGGGGATAGACTTTTCGAGCCTCTCGGCCTTCCTCGTCGGCAATACGAGCCCGGTAAAGAATGGGGGGAATATCAGTCTTTCGAACAACGTCCGCGGCACAGGATTCAATGACGTTACACCATATTCGAATACAAGCGAGTTCAGAGTATCAGGAAACATGCGCGGCCAGCGTTCCAATTCGAGCATGGTCGCGATCATCGGCGCGTCGGCCTACACATTCGATCCCGACGTTAATTTCCTTCGTGGTGAGATCATCGAGGCATCCATCACGAACGTATTCAAGAAAGGAGCTAACGGTTTTCTTGGCAACCCTTGGGTGTGGCGTTTTTGGGCTCTTACCGGTTCTGCCGGAGGCTCGTTCAACGGCGATACGCTCAACATCGGATCCGGCACCGATGACACATGGGATGCCGCGGTTGTCGACGTTAACCGCGACGGCTGGCCCGATATCGCGGCGTGCTACGATGGCGGTCAGAACAAGGTTTTCATCAACGATGGCGATGGAACCTTCGACGATACGGCCAACCCCGTGGCGGACGTGAACTTCGGGACGGGAACGGACAAGACTTACGCGATCGCGTGCGCGGATTTCAACCGTGACGGGTATATCGACATCGTCTGCGGTAACTACAACGACGAAGACCGCGTCTATACGTACTCCAGCGGAACCAATACGTATAGCCTCTACTCGACCCTCGGCGCGACCAACGATTTGACATGGGGCGTCGCGGTCGGTGACGTGGACATGGACGGCGATACCGACATCGTTTCGGGCAATGCGACGACCGATTACACGACGGTTTGGCTTAACAACCTTGATGGCACGTTCACGGCGCGGACTGTGGGACGCAACGTCTTTGCCACGCGCGACGTGGACCTCGGCGATGTCGACAACGACGGCGACCTCGATATCGTCATGGCGCTCTACACATCCACGAACCTCATCTGGTTCAATGATGGTCGCGGATACTTTACGACGTCGGCGTCCTTCGGCACCGCCGGCGATAACACCCTCGAAACGATACTGGCCGATGTCACGGGGGATTTTTACCTCGATATCATCGAAGGCAACTATGGC
>JABWBM010000050.1 GCA_013360495.1 Planctomycetaceae bacterium | reverse complement strand
CTTCATCCAGAAGGGGATATGAACGCGGCGGTGACTCAGACAGAACATTATGCGAAGACCGTGGCAGACGGATCCTATGAGATGACCGGCATCGCCGACGGCCAGTACACGCTTGAAACGCGCACCAAGTTCTTCTCGCCGGTGCAGCGCCGGGTGGTGATCGAGAATGGCATCGCCGACTTCGACGGCGTCGTCACCGTTCATAATGGCGGTTCGCTGGCTGGTTCTGTGGCGGGCTTCGTCACGCCAGAGTTGCAGGAAATTTCGTCGTCGGGGCTTACGGTGGAATTGTCGCTTGTCGAATCAGGGGATTTCGTGGTGCCAGTACTTTCGCGGGTCGAGATGGCAGAGAAGCTGACGGATTCCTTCTACGTCGATCGCTTGCCGCCCGGAACGTGGAACGTCGCGATCAAGTACGGCCAGCTAACTGTGGCGAGCAAAGAAGGCGTCGTGATCGAGAAGGGGCGAGAGACGCGCCTCGACCTCGAGATGAACAAGCAAGCTCCCGGCGGCTTTTGGGGCGGCGGATTCGCCCCCCCCAACACAGGCCTGAACGGCGGTGAGATGGACGAGGAAACGCGCTTGCGAACGCTGGGAACGTTGAAGGACCAGCTTGCGTCCATTCTTGAAGGACTCGAAAGCTCCTTCCAGGACAAGGACGTGAACGGCGACGGCTTCATCGACAGCATGGATGCGCCTGATTCCTCCACCGATATCCTCGACGACAGTAAATTGCGGCGCTTCGACAAGGACGGCGACGGGCGCGTCTCAAAGGACGAGTTTGTCGACCGTCCTCAGATAAACATGCTCAAGTCCCGGATCGAGAACCTCGAAAACAAGTAGCACTATAGAACGTTTCCAAAGTTGATTTGCAGAAGATTCGTGAGTCGTAGTTTGTATAGCGCCATGCGCCCTCGCATGACGTCTTGCTTCCTGTCAGCCCGTCACGCGGGGACGCGTGACGCTACAAATCAATTTGAAAACGATCTATGGCGTTGAGTTGATCGCTCACTCATGCAGCTTTTCCAGCCTTCATATCAATGTTGCACTTACGGGTTGAATTCGCCCCGCTATAATTTCGCGTCATGCAACCGGGTGAACAACAGCCGCGTATCGTATCACGCATTGGGCTCATACTCGGCCCGCTGTTGTTCACGGCGCCGTTCATCCTCTCACTGCCGGAAATTTCGGATGTGCCGCTCACCCTTCAATTGCGCGCGACCATGGGGCTTGCGCTCTGGATGGCGGCGTGGTGGCTGACGGAGGCGCTGCCGCTCGCCGTGACATCGCTGCTGCCGCTGGTGGCATTGCCGCTCTTTGGCGTGTTGTCGCCCGCGAAAGTGACGCCCAACTACTTTGATGACGTGATCGTGCTTTTCTTTGGCGGTTTCTGCCTCGCGCTTGCCATGGAGAAGTGCGGCTTGCACCGGCGCATTGCGCTGCGCGTCGTGCGGATATTCGGCACGAAGCCGCGCAACGTCGTGCTCGGACTGATGGTGGCGAGCGCGCTGATTTCGATGTGGGTGAGCAACACGGCGACGGCGCTGATGCTCTTGCCCGTGGCGACGACGGTGAGCGCGTTCCTGATCGGCAAGTCGGGTGGCGAGCGCACCAAGTCCGAGCGCAACTTCGCCGCTGCGTGCGTTCTCGCGGTGGCTATCGGCGCAAGTCTCGGCGGTATCGGCTCGCTGATAGGTACTCCGCCGAACGCGAACCTTAAAGAATACTACAACCATAAATCCTTGTCCGCCGGATTGATCGCGGCTGACCAGTTGCCGGCGCTCACCTTCGGAAGCTGGATGATCTTTGCCGTTCCGGTGGTAATCGTGCTCGTCCCGCTTGCATGGCTGATTCTTACGCGTGTGGCCATGCGTGTGCCGCGCGCACTGGAGGGCGACGGCAAGCGTGACATCGCGGCGGCCCTCGGCACGAGTGGGCGCGTGGCCCCGTCCGAAATTCTGGTGATGGTGATCTTCTTCCTCACGGTGTTCGCATGGATCACCCACGCGCGCATCGATATCGGCGGCGTCACGGTGCCATTCACCGGTTGGGACGGCTCGTTCGCGTTCAATGGCGCTGCGACATTCATCACCGACGGCGTGATCGCCGCGATCGCGGCCGTGCTCTTGTTCGCGCTGCCGACATTGGGCGGGAAGGGAGATCGTCTGTTGACGTGGGAGTTCGCTGGATCGCGGCTGCCCTTTGATGTGTTGCTGCTCTTCGGTGGGGGATTGGCGTTGGCAGCGGGATTCAAGGAAAGCGGCCTCGACCGCTACATCATGTCGAGTTTCAAAGGATTGGCGGGCGCGCACCCTGCGCTGGTGGTGCTCGCGGTCGTGGCGCTCATGGCCGTTATCAGCGAATTCGCGAGCAATCTGGCAGCCGCTGCCATGGCGATGCCGATTCTCGATCCGCTTGGGAGGGCGCTCGGCATGGGGCCGCTCACGCTGCTGGTAGCGGGGACGCTCGGGGCGTCGTGCGGCTACGCGTTGCCGGTGGCGACGCCTCCCAACGCCGTCGCGTTCGGCAGCGGGAAGGTGACCATGGGCCAGATGGTGCGCAATGGCCTGGCGCTTGACGTGATCGCAGTGTTAGTGATGGCGGCGGCCGTGATATGGCTCGCCCCCTTGGTGTTGTGACCATGGACCCGGAACAGATCAAGGAGTGGATCGCGCAATACGGCTATTGGGCCGTGGTGATCGGCACGTTCTGGGACAGTTCCGGTTTGCAGTTGTTCGTCATTGGTGGAGGAGCGGCGGCTGGAATCACCGGCGAGCTGACATACATCGGCGTGGTGCTGGCAGGTGTTGCCGGGAACCTCGGCACCGATCTGATTTTCTATGGCGTCGGCCGCTGGCACGCGAACTGGCTCGATCGCGTGGTACGCAGCGAGAAGAACCGCGCGCGCCTCGCACTCATGGGGGATGAGATGCACCGCTATGCGTGGCCGCTGTTGATCTTCGGGCGATTCATGCCTTGGATCGGGCGTTTTATCCCGGCGGCTGCCGGTATCCGGTGCGTTCCGTCGCGACGGGTGCTGCCCGCTATAGTCGCGGGCGGCTTCGTTGCAAGCGCTGCCTACGCCTTGGTTGGGTACGCAGCCGGCGCGGCGATTGAAGCGATGGAAGGCTATAGCCTCTGGGTCGTCATCGGGGGCTTGGCGCTCGGCGTTCCAATCGCTGCGTTGATCCTTCGGCGTTTCGACAGGAAAGTGGTAGAGCGTTTGGCCACGAAAGCGCGCAAGGACGAATAACGCGCCTACTCATACGACGTTTCGAAGAACCAGAGGAAGCGGGAGCGCCAGCCGTCCTCCGCGCAGCGGTAACCGAGCAAGCCATAGAGAAAATCCACCGATTCCTCGTCGCGGCGATGATCGCCCAGGCGCGGGAGCCCCGGCTCGCGGTGCTTCTTCAATTCGCCCTGAAAGAGCGGATGCAGGCCCCATGACGCGCTGTCCTCGTCGTCGTGATAATTCGCCATGCCCCACAGCACTTCGACGGAAAGCCGGTCCGGGCCGCCTTCAACCGTCAGGATATTGAAAAGCTCATCGTAAAGGCGGTGAAAGCGCTCGTCATGTTCGGGAATGGGGTTGGGAAAGGGGATCGGATTGGGAAACGCAAAGCGCCAATCACCCGCGACATTTTTTCCGTACGTGTAGACCGGCCAGAAGTTCGATTCCGACTCGCGCCGGATCACGCCGTCAGGCTCCGCCCGGTACTGGCGCGACCGCGACCAAAAGAGCGGAAAGACGCGCATGCGCTGTTCGTCATAGTCAGGCTCGTGCTTGTCGAAGTACCAGAAGAAGGGCCACGCCACTTGATACTGCCAGTCGTCATCGAGCCGCGTTTGCGTGTAGAGCGGCCAGAAGCGCAGCTCTTCATAACTCTCGCCGCTCGCCCAGCGGAAGAAGGGCCAGGGCGCGTCGACGATGGTGGTACCGGTGCGATCCTGCCGGACGTAGTTGAATGCCGGAAAGAGCGCCAGCGAGGGGAGGAAGTCGTCCTCATCCATCCAGCTCGATTGCACAGCTGGCCACATTCCAAGGACTGAAATGGTCTCCGATTGATCCGTCCAGCTTCTGCCCGCGAGCGGCCACACCATCCAGTATCGCCGTGGGTGCTTGGTGTTCAGATTTTCCTCGCCCCAATGGACGATGGGGAAAAGCACGGTGTGCCGCGCGTACTTGCCATCTTGTGACTCGAAGCTGAAGAAGGGCAGCACGCTCGACGCCGAGTAGCCCGGCCCGTCGCCATATCGGATCAGCGGCCACGGGAAGTACCAGTCAGTGTTGGCACCGCGCTTCATCTCGACGTAGGTGGGGAAGAGGATGTAGTTGATCTCGTCCTTGCCGAACTGCCCCTTGAAGGTTCCGGCAAAGGGGAGGAAGGAGAAGTGCGGTCCTTCCTTGCTGGAGTCGCCGCCCATGATGAGTGGGAATGGCGCGTAGTAATCGTACTCGTACTCTCCGGGAACGGGACTGAAGGTGCTGTAATAGAACATCAGCGGGAAGAACCAATATTGATTCTTTCGTGTACGGTCGCCGGCGGGACCGTAGGGGCGATAGGAGCGCCGCCAACGCCCGGCGGGGTAGAGCAGCAGTGCTTCTTCCTGATCTTTGGCGGTGTCATACACGTAACTATAGAAAGGCCGGATGGTCAGTTCGCGTTCGCCGTCGATACTTACCCTCGACGTGACGAAGGGGCCAGCGAAGTCCCGGCGCATGACATCGCCATCCATCTCTTCGCGAAAGAATGGCCAGGCGTCGGCGCGCGGGTTGGCGCGCTGCGTGGGCAGGCCACACGCGGAAAACACGAGCACAATCATGGCTATTGCCGCGGCGAAGATTGAGGGACGCATGGCTGGCCCCTCCATCACGCTGTCGCCGCGACCAGCGATTGACCGGAGAGTGGTGCATTGTCGCCAAGTGTGCGCGGCGTTGGCAGCGGGAAAGGCTCCGCGTAACTCGCGAGGCGTCCGGGCGAAGCAGCCGCAATCTTCCCGGCAGCTTCGAGCCCGGCGTAGTGGTCGTCGACGGCCTTCCAGCGCGTGAAGAATTCTTCTGGCGTCTCGACGGTGACGAAAGCCGCGCGCCAGGACGCAGCGCCGGGAACAGCCTTGATATACCAACCCGAATAGCGGCGCTGCATGATGCAGGCGAGCCGCGGGCGGAAGACCTCCAGCAAACGCTCGAAGTGCCAGCGAAGGACGGCAAGCACTTCGCGTGGCGTTGGGTCGCTTTCACTCTCGCCAGCCTGCGCCGCAAGGATGCGGCGATAGAGCCACGGCCGGCCATAGATGCCTCGCCCGATCATCACGCCGTCGATGCCGTGGTCGCGGGCAATGGCGAGCGCGTGTTCGGGTTCGGTCACGTCGCCCGAAGCGTTGACAGGGATGCGGATGCTCGCTTTGAGTTCCGCGGTGCGCCGGTGGTCAGCGCCGCCCTTGTATCCCTGAGCGCGGGTGCGAGGGTGCATGGTGACCCAGGCCATGCCTTCTTCCTGCGCGATGCGGCCAAACTCGAGGTAGTTGAGCGCCGTGTCGTCCATACCCGCTCGAAACTTCACGGTGACGGGAACCTTCACGGCAGCTCGCAGCGCTCGCATGCATTCTCTGGCGATGTTGGGTTTGGACATGATGCGCGCGCCGCACAAGCCGTGGCCAACGCGCCCGGCGGGGCAGCCGCAGTTGAAGTCGATGGTATCGAAGCCGAGGTCTTCGACAATTTTGGCGGCCTCGGCGAGCTCCTGCGGTTCGCTCCCGGCGAGCTGAGCGCCGAGCGGCTTCTCGTCGGCGTAGTAGCGCAACAACTCCATGGTCCGCGGCGTGCGCTCGATCACCGAGCGCGCTTTGAGCATTTCGACGTAGGTGAGGGCGCTGCCGAAACGTTTGGCCAAGAGGCGAAACGGACGGTTGCTGATCCCGCACATGGGCGAGGTCAACAGATTGCTTGAAAGCTGGATGTCGCCAAGCTTCATGGAAGGGGAAGTCTACAGGCGGATCAGAGATGAATCAACGCGGGGCGTTGTGTTGACGCCGGATTCCTGTCATTCTTGCTTGACGTTAATACGGAAGGTGAAATTCCACTTCGCGCCGGATTGGAGTGAGAGAGCCTCCGCGCGGTCCCATTTCTTTGGATCATGCGAGCGCGCCCAGATCAGCAGCATGTACTCTCCGGGAGCAATGCGGTCGGCGCGCGCGCCGCCAAGGTTGTCGAGGCGAAGCAACTTCGTCCCGCTCCAGTCGACCGTTTTGCCCGAGGTTGCCTCGTTCTCGATGCGCTGGAATTGCTCGCGGGTGACGAGACGGCATTCGCCGCCTGCCCAGCCCTGGCCATCTTCGTCGAGCACGCGCACATTCAATCCCGCGCCCGTCGCGACAGCTTCGAGGTCGACCGTCAGGGCCGACATACCTTCGGCGACGGTGAAGCGGAGCTTGCCATCCGGCCCGGCCCCTTTGAGTGTGGCGCCCGCGATCACGAGTTCCGCGATATACGTCCCCGGTGTGAGCGAGCAACGGTCAGGATAGCTCATGCCGTTGAGGGCTTCTGCCGTAACCGCCTGATAGAACATACGCGGGTTGGATACGCTTCCCGCCTGCAGAACAGCGCCGACGAGATCGACGCCGTTCGTGATGAGGTTGAATGATACGGCCGTCGTCGAGACGAAGATGTCCAGCGTTGTCTGACCGAACACCGACACCTTGCGTTCGATGGGCGTGCCGAATTTGGAATTGGTGAAGGTAACCGTGTAGTCGCCGTCGAGGAGACCACTAATTTCATAGCTTCCATCGGGCTTTGCCATGTGCTGCGGCCTAGCCGTCGGTCCAGCCAGACTGATACGCGTAGCGCCGAGGGTTTCATCAGGAAAGGTATGCGTGATTTGGCCGCTGATAATGCTTGACCCTTTGTTGTCCGTGCGTGCATCGCCTGAGCGCGGCTCAAAGGTCAGGCGCGCTTCCTTCAGCACGCCGTCGCTTAAATCGAGGGTTACTTCACCAGTCGGCGGATCAGAGGGCGTGTAGTTGGATTGCGTGACCGTGAAGGTCACGGCTGCCATCTGCGGCACATCCTTGACGAGGAACTTGTTCGGATCGATGTTGTCGGGTCGTACGGGCTTGGTATTGCGCCGTTCTCCCAGCCGGAGCGTTGGATTGACGCCCTTGGCCGGCTCCTCGTCAAAGCGCGAGATTTCGGCCCCGCCGAAGCCTCCGTCGCGCGCGGTCCAGGTAACGTGAATTTGCCGCGGGGCCTTGCCGTCGGAGTTTTGGATATAGAGAACCGCCTCGGTGTTCCGGTAGTCGCGAAGCTGGATATTTTCTTCCCGTAATCCCTCCACGAGTTCGAACTCGCTGGCGGTAAAAGCGTATTTCAGTTGCGCCGGTGTCGGGCGGACTTCGAGACGGTAGCGCCCCGGCTGCAACGGCACCGGCGTAAAGCCCGTGGCGTCATTGTTCCAGCCGTCGAGTTTGCCGATGATGTCGAGCTTGCCGATACCGAAGCGCCCATCCGCTTCAGTGACGGCCCTGGCGGCTTCTGTCCAGCGTTCGCCGTGGTGAATGACGAGCGAGAGTTGCATGCCCGGCGCCGGCGCTCCATCGGGCGACCAGACGATTCCCGCCACCGCGCAATTCGGTTCGAGCATTCCCTGCGGGATGTCGATGGGTTCGGCCGGTAGCGTTTCGTTGGCAGCGACGTTCTCCGGAGGTCGAGGCACGTTGATTGACGGTGGCTTGATTGGCGTATTTCTGGCGGCGTTTGGATGTGGCGCCGGGTTCGAATCATTCCCGTGCGGGGACCTGGATGGTGGCGCCGGATCATTCACGACGGCGATATTCGTGCCTGGTGTATCGGAAAAGATGAATAACGCGGCTAAAACACCAACCAGAACTATGGCGGCTCCAGCGGAGGCATAGACTCGCACATTCTTCGTCATCATTCCAAATGATATAACGCGCGGGAGACAACCGGGTTGGCGACTTGTTCGTTGCGAGCGCGCGAGGGACGCGGGCAAAAGGAAGAGCATCGTAAGAGCGTTGGTATTGCACGAATTTTGGCACAAGAATGACGGGATAATGTAGCCCCATGATCATCGGTCACCGACAGCCCGTCTTCATCATCGCCGAGGCCGGCGTCAACCATAACGGCGACGCCAAGCTCGCCCATGAACTGATCGACCGCTCTGCTGCCACTGGCGCTAACGCCGTCAAATTTCAGACCTTCGCCGCCGAGCGTCTTGTCTCGCCGCTCGCGGCGAAAGCGGAATATCAGAAGGCAACGACGGGCGAAGGCTCGCAGTTCTCGATGCTCAGGAAGCTCGAATTGGCCCCGGGCGTCTGGCCGGAACTGAAACAGCATTGCGAAGAGCGCGGCGTGATCTTCATGTCCTCGCCCTTTGATGAGCAATCCGCCGACGTGCTCGTCGAATCCGGCATTGAAATTCTCAAGCTCGGCAGCGGTGAACTGACCAACCGGCCGCTGATCGAGCATTGCGCCCTTACCGGCCTGCCGACGATCATGTCCACGGGGATGGCCACGCGCCACGAAGTCGAAGCCGCGCTCACCTGGTTCCGAACGGGCTTCCGGCGGGGCGCTATCGCCAATACTCAACAGGAGCGCGTGCGATTCGAGGACAGCGGGCGCATCGGACTGCTCCATTGCGTGTCGAGCTATCCCGCGCCAGCGCATATCCTCAACCTTCGCGCGATTCAGACCCTGCGCGACGTGACGCTCGTGCCGGTTGGCTTCTCCGATCACAGTGTCGACATCGGTCCGCCACAGTTTGCCGTCGCCGCTGGCGCTTGCATGATCGAGAAGCACATCACTCTCGATAAGGGCATGGAGGGGCCGGATCACCGCGCGAGCCTCGAGCCCAGGGCCTTCGCCGCCATGGTTGAGGCAATCCGCGAGCTTGAGCGCATGCTTGGCGACGGCCGCAAGATGCCGCACGAGAGCGAGGCGAACGTGCGCGACGTGGCGCGCAAAAGCGTCGTCGCGTTGCGTCCGATCCCGCGTGGGAAGGAGATCGAAGCCGCCGACATCGGCATTCGACGCCCCGGCAATGGCATGGCGCCAGCGCATATCGGGCAAGTACTTGGCCGCAAGGCGCTACGGGATATCGGCGCCGGCGAAGCGATCCAGACTAGTTGGGTGGATCTTGTACCCGAGAAAGAACACCCGTATTTTTAGATTGTCGTTTGAAGCAGCCGCGCGCGAAGCTCGTCAACGGCCAGCTTGCCGCGGTATTGAACATGTTTATCGCGAGCCGTCTCGCCGGCAACGATGGTGAAGTGTGACTTCGCTTCGCGAGATGCCGCCGCCAAAACTTCGACCACTGCGACGTTTGCTTTCCCTTTTTCTGGTTGGGCGTGAACGGCAATCTTCAAGGAGTCGCGGTGGAAGCCGACAATCCCTTCGCGAGAGGACTTTGGCTGGACGCGCAGCCGAATGAGGACGCCGTCCGGTGTGGCACGAAATGCCGGCATCCAAGCTCCGCTATTTTACGGGTTCGAGGTAAGCGAGTTCGAACTGCGCCTTGACGGCGTCGATATCAACCTCCTCGATGCGGCGCTCCATGTATCGAATTTCTTTCATAGCCGCCGGTCCGCCGGGAGATTCGTCGCGCGCCTTCTCGTACATCTTTTGCGCGGTTTCCATCATCTGCTTGGCCTTTGCAAACTCGCAGGTCTGCATGTAAAGCCCGGCAAGTCCCAGAGCATCGTTTTTGTTCAATAATCCGCCGGCATTGCCACCGGCGTAGGCCGTGAACAGGAACATTGCCGGTTCGTCCGGATATTGTTCGACATAGAAACGGGATACCTGCCGCTCCAGCAAATACAGAGGGAGGGTCTTCTGGTGTTTGTAGTAAGTGGCAAAGAAAGCCCTTACCATGTTGATGTCATGCGGCGCTTTCGCCATGGCTTGATAAGCGTTGTAGACCTCCTCCCACGCTTTTGGCGAGGCATCGAGCCATTGGGTGAATTCTTTCTTCCGGTTCGCGACATCTTCATTGGCCTTTTGATTGAAAGGCGACTGGCTCGCGAGGGTTTCAAGCTTCTTCCAGTACAACGCTTCATTCTTTTTGCGGTAATCCTCAAAGTCCTTATTGAGGAGTTCGTAAGAGCGAGCGCTCAGATTGAATTCCTCCAGAAATTTTGACTGATAGAGTTCGAGATGGCTCTGACCCTTTTGGAGATCCCCGAGCAGCGTCTGATGGGGCAGTGAGCAATCGAGCTTGAACCGGTCGACATCCGGAACCCGGTATTTGTCCAGTCTTTTGGCGGCTTCTTTGAAGTCACCGAGATTGAAAAAAAGCTTCGCCCAAAAGTAGTCGCCAGTGTCGCGGAGCAGTTTTCGTGTGCATTGTTTCAGTTCGTCATCAGACCGCACACGATTGCGCTCGTCCCCCATGCCCTTCACGCTCATATACGACTCAAACGCCACGCGAATACGTTGCTGGCGCTCCTGTTCGGACTCCACTTGGGGTTGCGACGGTTTGTCGGGTTGTTCCGGGGGATCCTGTACGGGCGGCTGGGGTTGTTCCTCGGGATCTTCGGTAGGTTGCGGGTTGTCGGGCGGGTTGCTCGCCTCCAATTCCTTTTCGAGCGTCCTGATCTTTTTATCCACGTCTGGACACGAACGATCCGGAGGGAATACTTGCGCTGAAAGCGAAACCGCCAATGTCGACACGAGCAGCGCCACGATGGTTTTCATGTTCCCTCCGGCGGCGCCATTCTAGGCCGCAATCAGTTGACCCACAAGGCCAGGAAGCTCCGGATATCCGGATGGCCCATGCATTTGAACGGTTTTCTTGCCGTGGCATAACCGGCATAACCGGAAAAACGGTAGATTACGCCCTGCGACGGGGCTGGATGGCGCCTCTTCGCGGAGGCAGTCCATGATCTCGAACCCCGCCGGGTTATGGCTGCTTGTATCGATTCCCGTGATCGTCGCGTTGCATTTGTTGCGATTCCGGCCAAGGCGCTATGTGGCGCCATCCCTGCGTCTATGGGGCGTGCGTTCCAGCGAACCGGTGGCAAACAGCCTTTGGCAGAGGCTCAAACGCCGGGCGGACTTGATGCTCCAACTTTGCGCCGCAGTACTGCTTTCCTTTGCGCTTGCGGGCTTGGGCATTCCCGGCGTATTGAGGCCTGTCGTCAAACGCGTCTACGTGCTCGATGTTTCGCCCTCCATGCTGGCGCTCACAAACGGCGGGAGGGCGAGACTTGAGGCGGCACGAGACTTGATTCTCGACGAACTCGATGACGCGGGTCCGGAAGATGTCTTCGGCCTCGTTCTTGCGGGGGAAAGTGTTCGGGTGGCGTTGCCTTTCGGCGCCGGCGCGCACGACATGAGGCCGGCGCTCGACATTCGGGCCGATGATGCAGCTATGCCCTTCGACACCTTACTGCGCGACATAAGCACGATATCGCGCGGCATGGGCCGCGACGCACAACTGGTCTTTGTTACCGGCCCCTCGGAGAAGGAAATCGTCAATAGCCTGCCGCCTTCAGTTGGAGTGGTGACCGTAGGCGAGCCGGTACAGAATAATGGCATCGTCGCCATCACCGTTGACCAACGGAGCGGAAGCGTCCATATCGACACCGCATTGACCGGCCAGGGGAATCTTCTTCTCGAAGAACGGCAGAACCTGGAGCGCTGGAAGCTTTTGGATGCCCGTAGCGCGGACGATTCAGCGGTGCGTTTCGCGCTCGAAGAGCCGCTTGCTCCACGCCGGTTACGGGTGCGCATCGAGCAAAACGACCGGTTCGCGCTCGATGATAGCGCCGAACTGCTCTTGACGCCGCGCGCGCGTTTTGTACCCGTCCTGCATGGAACCAACGAAGCGCTTTCGAAGCTTCTCAAAGCTCTTGGGGCTGACGATGGGGCGCAACCGTCCAGGGGTTCCATCTGGCTGGCGCCAGAACTTCCTGGCGGCGTCGAAGCGCTCGGGCAGGTGAACGGCTATGTGTGCTATCAGCCCGACGAGTGGTGGACGGGCTTAAACCTGGAGTCGTTCCCCGCTTTGCGAGCCACGTCCTTCACAACGGATTCGGCATGGCGGCCATTACTCACCATCGACGGCATGGTTGTGGCTGCCCGGCGGGAATTGGCCGATGGCGGCGCGGATCTGGTGATCGGCATCGCGCTCGACGAAAGCGTTGACTTTCTCCAATCGAACACGTTCGTGACAATGATAGGACGCTGGTTTGCCGACAACGAGCGCGCCCTCACTCCAACACCAAGCGGCCCGGTTGCGGACGAATCGGGACGCGACCCCTTGCTCGATACCGCCGAAAGCCGGCGCGTTGCCAAGGGCGAGCCGATGCGGCTGGATGCTCAGACACGCTCAGAAGATCAACGCTCCACATTGGAACTCTGGCCATGGCTGCTCGTAACAGCGATATTGTGTATCGTTTGCGATGTAGCGCTTTTCGGCTCGCGGCGGTTCGGAATTTCGAAGGACGCCGCGCCCGTTCGTAATTCCGAATCATAAACATTTCGCATACTCCGAACCCGTTCGCCTTCACTCGTATTAGGGTCGAAGCGATTGTTTTCCACGCTCAACGGAAAACGTGACAGCAAGGGCCGTCCGAACGGGCAGCCGGAATAGCGGGAGAAAGCCATGAAACTACGAACGTTGTTACTTGCGACATTATTGTCAGGAACCGGAATCGTACCCCCGGTCATGTACGCCCAAACGGCGCCACAGCCCGAAACGAAGAATATCGAGGGTCTGAAAGCTCTCGAGGATCGGATTCAGGACGCCATCGCCAAATCCAGGAAAGCCTGCGTCCATATCATGCTTACCCCGGGCGGCAGCATGGGCGGAAGCGGATCGGGTACGCTGATTAGCAAGGACGGTTGGGTTTGCACGGCAGGCCACGTCAACAGCATGCAGGCCGGCATCGATTGCATCGTGACCCTTGAAGACGGCCGCCAGTTCAAGGGTGTTACGGCAGGCTCGACGCCGGTTCATGACGGAGATTATGGCCTGATCAAGATCGATACCAAGGGCGAGGATGTTCCGGTCGCTCCCTTGGGCGACTCCGACAAAGTCGTTCCCGGACAATGGGCGATCGCCATGGGGCAGCCCTTGGGACTCGTGCGCGGCCGCAAGCCGGTCGTTCGTGTCGGACGCATCCTCGGCAATGGCAGAGGAATGTTTCTCGTTGTCGATGCGCCGGTGGTGAACGGCGACTCCGGCGGGCCGCTTTTCGACCTCGATGGATCGCTGATCGCGTTCACGTCCAACGGCAATCCCGATGACCCTTCCATCAACCAGTTTTCCAGAATCAATGGGCTTGTGGCGCTCATGGATCGCCTGAAAAATAACGAAATCATCGGCGGGCCTGCCGGAGGACAGGCCGCGCAGCAACCGACGACCCTGCCCGGCCTGACCCAAGAAGAGACAGACCAATACAACCGCGGCACAGAGCATCTCTTGTCCGGCGACTACCTCGCCGCCATCGAGGAGTTCAAACCGCTGCTCGAGAAGGAGAGTCAGGCCGTTCTCTACAACGCTGCCTGCGCCTATTCCCTGCTGTCGGCTCAAACGGAGAAGAAGGCCGAGAAAGAATCGCATGCCGCGGAGGCCGTCAAGCTGCTTGTGAGGGCAGTCGAAGCCGGCTGGCTCAACCTCGACCACATGCGTTCGGACAAGGATCTCAATCCGCTGCGCGAGCGCGCCGACTATCTCGAATGCGAGCGCACGTTGTACCGCAAAATCTTCAAACCCCTGTTCGGTCTCGAAGTCGAACAGAAAGATATGGGCGTCGTCGTCACGACGGTGCTCGATGACTCTCCGGCTGAATTTATCGGCATCAGGAAGGGCGACGTGATCCGCAAGATCGGCTACGCGGCCATTGGCGACATGACCGACTACGCCAACGCCATCGCCAATGTCGACCGTATGACACAAACGACCTTCGATGTTTACCGCGACGGGCAGGAATTGACGCTGCGTTGCGAGCCTCTGCTCGCGGACCCGAACATGAGTCCGACGGATACCTTCGACGAAGCCGTGAGCAAGCAAAGCCAGGAGATTCTTGGGCTTTGGAATGGCCGCACTGAATCGCTGGCGCCAGCGGTTTTCCAGATCGAACACGAGGGCAAGAATGTCGCCTTCGCCACCGCCGTCGCCAAGGACGGCTACCTCGTTACCAAGGCGAGTGAAGTCGCGAAGCTCGAGGGCATCGTCGCCATCGACGATGACGGAACGGAGCACGCAGCGAACGTCGTCGCTCAAGACGAGGAAAGCGACCTCGCCCTGATCAAGATCGAAGCCACACTCGAACATATCGTCGAGTTTTCCGGGATCGCCGACCCCGAAATCGGCGCCTTGCTTGTCACCGTCGATGCCGACGGCGATGCCATCACCTATGGCGCGTCGGCCCTCGATCACTTCGATAGCAGCGGCGAGAAGAACCGCGGCTTCCTCGGCGTGAACCTTGAGGTCTGCGAAACGGGTGGACTCACATTCACCAATGTGGTGGAAGGAAGCGCTGCAAACAAGGCCGGCATCAAGGTCGGCGACGTTGTGCTGGTGCTTGATCGTCGCCCTGTCTCGACGGTTCAGGAGTTCTACGACGCGATCATTACCAGGAAAATTGGCGATGTCGTCACGATGCAGGGATACAGTGGCGACGAATCCAAAACATGGACTGCGACACTTACAGGACAGATCGCAAACCCGTCTCAATCGGCGCCGAGCCAAGGTCAAACGCAGCCGAGTGGGCCGCAGTTCGGCGTTGCGCTCAAGGCGCGTGAGGATGGCAACGGTCTCGATGTGAAAGAGGTCAAGCCGGGAAGCCCTGCCGATCAACTGGGCATCAAGGCCGGCGAAATCTTGATGCGCGCTAACGGCAAGCCCCTCAAGACTCTCGAGGATTTCCAAAAGGCCAAAGATGAATCCATGGCCGCTGGCATGATCAGGTTGCGCGTCAAGAGCATCGACGCGGACGGCAAGGAAACGGTTCGCCCCGTCGCCGGTCGTCTTCAGGCCCGTGGCGGACATCCGGGTGGCGGTTATCCCGGCGGCCCGGTTCCCGGGCCCGCACCGCAACAGCAAAACCCGTATCTCCGCATCCTCGGGCCGCACAACGAGCGGAATATGGATTTTGGCGAGGTAATCCAGCACGACGCGCTGCTCAAGCCTGACCAGGTTGGCAGCCCGATCGTCGATCTCGACGGCAACGTGCGCGGGCTGAACATCTCCCGCACCGACCGGGTACGCAACTTCGCGCTCTCATCGGCGCGGGTGAATGAGATCGTAACGAAGCTGCTGGCGGAGGCCAAGCAGGGGGAATAAAGGCGGATGAGCACACAAGGGGAGGGCTGACGAGCCCTCCCCTTTTTATGCGTTCAGGATTATCCCTGTTCGCCTAGCTGGGCCTTGGGGCGTTTGACGATCCATATGGCGGCGGCGATACACCCCAGCGCGAGCACTCCGTACAACCAGGGCGAGCGGAGAAACGCGCCAGCATCCACGGTCAGCGGGAAAAACACGTCCGTCGTCCAGCCCGCGATAGCCGGCTTGCTTTGTCCATCCTTTTCGTTGAAGCCGAGCGAAGGGAAAGCATTCACGTACCAGCGATCGACGTCGGAGAAAGAATCGAGCAGTGTGAGCTTTTCGAGCTCGCCGCCGAGCTTGCCTTCAGTCCAAAGATTGTCGTATCTCGGGCGTGTAGCATTGAGCCTCTCGCGGATCGCACGTATTTCGCTTTCATCCACGGGGTCGGAGGTGAGGAGCGTGAGTCCGAGCGCAAAGTTCCCTTGCTGCGAACTGAATTTTCCAGGGTAGTAGGGCGACTTCGTCTCGAACCCAACGCGCAATGCGGGAAGATCGAGGTGCTTGCCCAGAGTCTTCATCCCCTGCTTGGGCAGGATCTTGATGCACAGGAAGGTGAAGTTGTTGCGCGCGAAATAGCTCATGTGGCCAAGATCTTCCTTTGGAAACCCGTTGTCGCCGAGATAGCGGTTGAGTTCGCCGACGGCTTCTTCGCCCTCTGTGGTGACTTCCGTGATGGTGAAAGGGCCGACGGAAATGGGATCGGCAATGTTGAGGCCGCGGTATCCCCCACCCGCCGCACTCGCGGCATCATTGGAATTCGTGGCGGATTTCATTCGCTCGGCGCGTTCACGCTCGGCTTCGAGCCTTTGATAGAGACGTTGGGCTTCTCCAAAGACGGCGTCGCTGATTTCACCGTAGCCGGTAGGCTTCGACGGCACCGTCAATACCCACGCGCAATATTCGGGAAGAACATCGCTTCCCTTGAAAAAAGGCGCGACACGGATCACCAATTCCTGATGCCCGTCATGGTGCAAGATTACAACGTCTTGACGGTTCTGGTCCACATCGCCGGGATAGCTCGTCGGCACCATACAACACGCGCCGAGCGGCGCGGACATCGACAATGCCATGCAAACAACAAAGCGGATCGCGGGTTTCATAGCCTGCCTTTCTTTGCTGCAACGAGGGGAACAATGGCGGGGGTGCGCTATTGTACGTGATGGGTGGATGCGAATGCCAGCGGCGCGAAGCCCCTACGCCGTTTCGCGTTTGCGGCGGCTGGGGCGGCGGATGGTGTGGTCGCCGGCGGCTTCGTCAGCCGGGGTGTCATCTCCCGGCGCGATGGAGGCCGGGGCCGGAGCAGTATAACTCTCGATGAGCTGTTTCTTCCCGCCTGCGACGGCCTCGTCGAAGACGTATTTCCGGCCCTTTTCCTTGAGGCCGGGCAGCTCGTACTGCGCGTCGAGCATGTAATCCTCGATCACGGCGCGCAGGCCGCGCGCGCCCGTCTTGCGTTTGATAGCCTTGTCCGCGAGCGCGATAAGGGCTGCCGGCGTGAAGTCCAGTTGCGCGCCCTCGAGTTTGAACAACTGTTGATACTGACGGATGATGGCGTTTTTCGGTTCCGTCATCACACGCACCAGCGCCGCGGCGTCAAGCTCCTCGAGCGTCGCAACCACTGGCAGGCGGCCAATGAACTCCGGGATCAAACCGAAGCGTACCAAGTCCTCCGGCTCCACCAGCGGAAGGAATTTCTTGATGTCCTCCTTGCTGTTGATGGCGATCTTTTCCTCGCCCGAGGTCAGGCCGTGGAAACCGATAGACGAAGCGCCCGCGCGCTTGGCGATAATTTCGTCGAGGCCGACGAACGTCCCTCCACAAATGAAGAGCACCTTGTCGGTGTTGAACTGGATATAGGATTGCTCGGGGTGCTTGCGGCCGCCCTGTGGCGGGACGTTGGCGATGGTGCCTTCGAGCATCTTGAGCAGGCTTTGTTGCACGCCTTCGCCGGAGACGTCGCGGGTGATGCTGACGTTGTTCGATGTGCGGCCAATCTTGTCGATCTCGTCGATGAAGATGATGCCGCGCTCGGCCTTTTTCAGGTCGAAGTCGGCGTTTTGCAATAGTTTGAGTAGAAGGTTTTCGACGTCCTCGCCGACATAGCCCGCCTCGGTCAGCGTCGTGGCATCGCCGATGGCGAACGGGACGTTGAGCATCTTCGCCAGCACGCGGGCCATGAGAGTTTTCCCGCTGCCCGTCGGGCCGATCAGCATGATGTTCGATTTGTCGAGCACCACATCGCCCTGCAGTTCGATCTTCTTATCGGCGGCGAGGATGCGCTTGTAGTGGTTATGCACCGCGACGGAGATCACGCGCTTGGCGCGTTCCTGTCCAATGACGTGGGCGTCGAGCTCGGCCTTGATCGCGGCCGGCGTGGGCAGCGCGTCGGCGCGAAGGTCGGTGACGCCCGCGGGTTCGCCACCCGTGTCGCGCTTCTCTTCGTTGAGGATGGTATTGCAGAGTTCGATGCATTCGTTGCAGATGTAGACGCCCGGAGGGCCGGCGATCAGGCTATCCACCTGGCGGCGGGTTTTTCCGCAGAACGAGCAGCGCTCGATCTGATTACGGCCGGACGCATTGCTGTTGCCGTTATTGGTGGTGGTCTGGCGCGAACTCAATGTCTACTCCAGGTGCTATCGTTCATGTCATTCCCGCGAAGGCGGGAATCCAGTCTTGGTCTTTCTTGCTTCAGACAATCTTCTCTAAGCTCTGGATCCCCGGGCGCTCGGCGTAACGCGCTTAAGGCGCTTGCCTCACGTCGCGGGGATGACGCAGCGTAGTATACCTTGCTGCCGCGCCTGACGCTCGCTACTTCGTCTTTGCCGCTCCCTTGTCCGGCGGCTGGATCACCTCGTCGATCAGGCCGTATTCCGACGCTTCCTTACCCGAGAGGTAGTAGTCGCGGTCGGTTTCCTTCTCCACCTGTTCGAGCGATTTGCCCGTATGCTTGGCGAGGATGCCATTGAGCGATTTCTTGAGGTAGACGATCTCCTTCGTCTGAATGCTGATGTCGATCGCGGTGCCGCCCGCGCCGCCCCAAGGCTGGTGTACCATGATGCGGCTGTTGGGCAGAGCGTAGCGCTTGCCCTTCGTTCCTGCCGCGAGCAGCACGGCGCCCATGCTGGCGGCCAAGCCGATGCACGTCGTCGAGACATTGCATTGCACGTACTGCATGGTGTCGTAGATCGCGAGCCCGGCATAGACGTCGCCGCCCGGGGAGTTGATATAGACCTGAATGTCCTGATTCTTGTTTTCCTTGAGCAGGAAGAGCATCTGCGCCATCACGGCGTTCGCCATCTGATTGGTGATAGCGCCCTGA